>JAITOD010000013.1 GCA_031290105.1 Oscillospiraceae bacterium | reverse complement strand
TTCTCGGCGGAAACGTAGCTCTGCCCGCGGTCGCAAGTCAAGCGCGCAGAGAGTACCGCGCCTTCATCGAGCGTAGCAATCACGTAGTCCGGCTGAACAACTTCAACCTCGGAATCGGTCTGAATATCGCCTGCCGTGACGACACAGGGGCCGTTCTTGGTGATATAGACAGTTTTTTCCTCATCTGTCAGGACATTTAGGACAACGCCCTTAAGGTTAAGGACAATTTCCGTCACATCCTCGGTGACATTGGGGATTGTTGAAAACTCGTGCAGAACCCCATCGATTTGCACACTTGTGATGGCAGAACCTTCCAGCGAAGAGAGCAACACGCGGCGCAGACTGTTGCCCAACGTGTTTCCGTAACCGCGCTCCAGCGGCTCTACCACAAACTTAGCATAGTTGCGCTCTTCAGCGCTCTCGAGCACCTCAATTTTCGGGGCTGGAGTCTCAATTCCAATCATTCCGTACCCTCCTGCTCAAATTATGTTTATTCCTTATTTCGAGTAGAATTCCACGATGAGGTGTTCTTCCACGGGGACGGCGATTTGGCTGCGCTCCGGCAGAGCGGCGACTTTCGCAGTCAGCGCCGTGCGGTCAAGCTCCAGCCACTCCGGCACAGGGCGGGAAGCGTTCGCCTCCAGCACTGCCTTATAAGCGTCCTTCTCACGAGTCTTTTGCTTGATTGTGAGCACCTCGCCCGCTTTGAGGCGATAAGACGGGATATCCACCTTGTGACCGCCCACCTGAATGTGCCCATGGTTGACCAGCTGCCTTGCCTGCGCGCGGGACGACGCCCAGCCCAGCAGATAAACAGCGTTATCCAGGCGCAATTCGCACAGGCGCAGGAGGTTTTCACCGGTCATGCCCTGCAGCTTTTCAGCCTGAACAAAGTATTTGCGCAGCTGCTTTTCCTGCACGCCGTAATAGCGGCTGACTTGCTGCTTTGCGCGAAGCTGCGTGCCATATTCAGAGACCTTCTTGCGGCTCTGCCCATGCTGGCCGGGAGCGTAGGAACGCCGCTCAAACGCGCACTTGCCGGTGTAGCAACGGTCGCCTTTGAGGAAGAGTTTCTGCCCCTCGCGGCGGCACAATTTGCAAACCGCCTCGGTATATCTTGCCATTTATACTTACCTCCTCAACTAAACGCGGCGGCGCTTGGGCGGACGGCAGCCGTTGTGCGGAATGGGCGTGACGTCCTTGATGAGGGTAATCTCAAGCCCTGCCGTCTGCAATGCGCGGATAGCCGCTTCGCGCCCGCTGCCGGGTCCCTTTACATAGACCTCAACGAACTTCAGCCCATGCTCCATTGCCGCCTTTGCCGCAGTTTCACTCGCAGTTTGCGCGGCGAACGGGGTGGACTTGCGTGAACCGCGGAAGCCCATCTCGCCGGCGCTCGCCCAAGAAAGCGCGTTGCCCTGTGTGTCGGTAATAGTCACAATCGTGTTGTTGAATGTGCTTTGGATATGCGCTGCGCCGCGTTCAATGTTTTTGCGTTCGCGGCGGCGGCGGGTGCCCGTCGTCTTTTTTGCGCCTGCCTTAACTGCCATAACGCGCCTCCTTACTTCTTCTTATTTGCGATGGTCTTTTTGGGACCTTTGCGGGTTCGGGCGTTGGTCTTGCTGCGCTGACCGCGCACGGGCAAGCCTTTGCGATGGCGCAGTCCGCGATAGCTGCCGATTTCAATCAGCCGCTTGATGTCGAACGCTGTTTCACGCCGCCGGTCGCCTTCTACCTGCAGTTCTTTGTCGATGTACTCGCGCAGTTTGCTGACCTCATCCTCGGTCAGGTCTTTAACGCGGGTATCGGGGTTAATAGCTGTAGCCGCCAAAACATCCTTAGACGTTTTGAGCCCAATGCCGAAGATATAGGTAAGACCAATCTCAACCCGTTTGTCTCTCGGCAAATCCACACCAGAAATACGTGCCATATTCCGTTACACCTCCGTTATCAGCCTTGACGCTGCTTATGCTTGGGGTTTTCGCAGATGACCATAACTTTCCCCTTGCGTTTGACGATTTTGCATTTCTCGCAGATTTTTTTGACAGAAGGTCTGACTTTCATTTGCGAATCCTCCTTGCTTATTTTGAACGCCACGTAATGCGTCCGCGGCTTAGGTCGTAGGGTGAGAGCTCCACCGTGACTTTGTCACCCGGCAGAATGCGGATGTAGTTCATGCGCAATTTGCCGGAGATATGCGCCAAAATCTGGTGACCATTGCTAAGCTCAACCTGAAACGTTGCGTTTGGCAGAGCTTCAAGCACAGTGCCTTCGATTTCAATCATATCTTGCTTGGACATTCAGCGCCCTCCCTTCGGTCGCTTGCGTGGGTTTGGGTGTCGATTCCGCCAGCCGGTTCAGTGCCTTGCGCAGTGGATTGTTGAACCGCAGCGTTTCCTCCGGCAGCATATGCCCGGCGGGGAAAATGTGCCGCGCGTTCTTGCGCTTTGGACGCTGTATAGGTCGCTCCCTGCCGTCAATCACCAGCACGTGCGCCTGTGTGACTTCCGCCACAACCAGCAGTCGGTTTTTGTCGCGTCCCGCAATGGATTTTACCACCATCCCCCGCACGAAAACGGGCGATTTTGCGGTTTGCTCCTCGTTCACAAGTTCTGACACCCGCTCAGTCCTCCTTTGTCAGGATGACCGGACTGTTCGCCGTTATGGCGATGGTGTGCTCAAAGTGTGCGGAGAGCTTGCCGTCCCGGGTGACGACGGTCCACTTATCAGGCATAACGCGAATCTCCTTCTTGCCCAAGTTGACCATGGGCTCAATGGCGATTGTCATGCCCGGCAAGAGGCGTGTGCCGCGGCCGGGTGTGCCAAAGTTGGGGACGCTTGGGTCTTCGTGCAGCTCGGCGCCCACGCCATGTCCGGTGAAATCCCGAACGAGTGAGTAGCCGCGCTCCTCACAGTACCGCTGAACCGCCGCGCCGATATCGCCGACTCTACCGCCTGCTACCGCCGCGCGGATTCCCTCATGTAGGGCAGCCTGCGTGGTTTCGCTCAGCCGCTTTGCTTCCGGGGTGATTGACCCCGCCGCAAAAGTGGCGGCATTGTCGCCGTTGAACCCGTTCAGCCGTGCGCCCAAGTCAATTTTGACCAAGTCACCCTGCCGAATCACGCGGTTTTGGTTTGGGATGCCGTGAATGACCTCATTGTTTATGGAAATGCATGCGGCGGCAGGAAACCCGTTGTAACCAAGGAACACCGGGGTTGCCCCCGCTGCGGCAATCACCTTGCGCGCGATTTTATCAATCTCGCCTGTGGTGATGCCCGGTTCCACAGCTTCTCCCGCCAGCCTGAGTGCCCTTGCCGAAATTCTGCACGCCTCTTTCATAAGGGCGAGCTCCTTCGACGTTTTGAGCACTATCATGCAGGTCCTCCAAATTGAACGGGGCTTTTAATCCAGGAAGCCCCTGTAGTGGCGCATCATCATCTGGCTTTCCAGCTGTTTGACCGTCTCAAGCGCAACACCAACGACGATGATGATTGATGTGCCGCCCAAGGAGATGTTCATGCCGGAACTGAAGCCGAAGCCCTTCTCCAGAATCACAGTGGTTATCTGCGAGAACAGGATTGGGAAAATTGCCACAACGCTAATCATCAGCGCACCAAGCAGGGTGATTTTGCTGAGGATTTTGCGGATATATGCCGCAGTCGGCTCACCGGGGCGAATACCCGGAATTGTGCCTGACTGTTTGCGGATATTGTTGCTCATCTCCACCGGGTTGTATTGGATGGAGGCGTAGAAATACGCAAAGCCGATAATCAGGAAGAAGTAGATGATTGCGTACGCCCAATGCGTCTGGTTGAAGATACCGAAGAAGCTCTCCCAAGAGGTGCCTTCAATCCTGCTGCTGACGAACATCTGAATCGTGGGCGGCAAGCTGAGGATGGAACTGGCAAAAATGATTGGCATGACGCCGCCCATGTTCACCTTTATTGGGATGTGCGTGCTCTGGCCGCCGTACATTTTGCGCCCGACAACGCGTTTTGCGTACTGCACGGGTATTCGCCGCTCTGCGTTATCCATCAGGACGATATACGCGATCATGAGCAGGTAGAGCAGACCGGCAAGCGGCGAGAGGAACCAATACGGACCGCCGTGGGCGAGGTAACCCTGCTGTGTGCCGAAAAGCTGGGTAATCATGGTTGGCAGACGGGCGACGATTCCGGCAAAGAGGATGAGCGAAATGCCGTTGCCCACGCCTTTATCGTTGATTTGCTCGCCAAGCCACATGATAAGCGCGGTGCCCGCAGTGAAGCAGAGGATGATGATAATCGCCTGAAAAATTGCCCAGTTGCCCACAAACGGATTGCCGTTCACGTCGGTTCCAAGGTAATCCTTGCTGCGCACATAGAAGTAGTAAGCGGTACTTTGCAGCAAGCCCAGCCCAACCGTAACGTAGCGGGTTATTGATGCAATCTTTTTGCGCCCCTCTTCTCCCTCTTTTTGCAGACGCTCAAGGGCGGGAATCGCCACGGTGAGCAGCTGCATGATGATGGAGCTGTTGATATACGGCGTGATTCCCATTGCGAAGATGGTGCCGTAGTTGAACGCATCGCCGGTCATCATTGAGAGGTAAGCGAGGAATGTGTTCTGCTGGTCGCTGTTCAAGAGCCCGACATTCGCGATAGAGCCGAAAACGTCACTGTTCAGGAACGGCACCGGAATCGCCGAACCTACACGGAAAACCAGCAGGATAAACAACGTAAAGAGAATCTTTTTGCGTAAATCCGCGATTTTGAACGCGTTGACCATGGTTTGAAGCACGTCAAATCACCTCAGCCTTTCCACCCGCGGCTTCTATCTTCTCTTTAGCTGCGGCGGAGAATGCTTTAACCTGAATGGTGAGTTTTTTGGTAATCGTGCCTTCTCCAAGCACCTTAACACCACCAAGCTCCTTGCGGACAATACGCTTTGCGAGCAGGTCTTCTGTTGTAACCACTGCTCCGTCTTCATATGCGTTATTAAGCGCGTCAAGGTTAACCACGGCGTATTCCGTGCGGAAAATATTGACAAATCCGCGTTTAGGCACACGGCGTTGGAGAGGCATCTGCCCGCCCTCAAAGCCAATGCGCATACCGCGTCCGGCACGGGCTTTTTGACCCTTATGCCCTTTACCGGCGGTTTTGCCCTGACCACTGCCCGTGCCGCGGCCAATTCGCTTGCGCTCTTTGGTGGAGCCGGGTGTGGGGGAAAGTTCGTGGAGCTTCATGCGTCTCCTCCTTCCACTTTAAGAAGGTGCGCGAGGATTCGGATTTTTCCCCGCGTTGCGGCGTTATCCGGCTGATTAGCGGTTACGTCGCCGATTCTGCGCAGACCCAACGCTTCAGCTGTTGCCAACTGTTTTTTGGTGCTGCCGATCGTGCTCTTGATGAGCGTGAGTTTCAGAGTTGCCATAGCGCCCTCCTCAACCTAAAATATCTGCGGGTGTCTTACCGCGAGTGGCGGCGACTTCCTCCGCACCGCGCAGCTGCAGGAGACCCTGCATTGTTGCGCGGACGACGTTGCATGCGTTGTTTGAACGCAGGGACTTGGAGCGGATATCTTTTATACCCACAGCCTCAACCACTGCGCGGACCGCGCCGCCGGCGATAACACCGGTGCCGGGTGCGGCGGGTTTGAGTACCACGAGTCCCGCTCCGAATTTGCCCATAACCTCGTGGGGAATGGTGGTGCCCTTAAGCGAAATCGTCGTCAGGTTCTTTTTCGCGTCCTCAATGCCCTTGCGGATGGCGTCCGGCACTTCGCCGGATTTGCCGAGACCGAAGCCCACGACGCCTTTGCCGTCGCCCACAACCACCAGAGCGGAAAACTTGAAGATGCGTCCGCCCTTCACTGTTTTGCTGACACGGTTAATGGCTACCACGCGCTCGACATATTCACTTTGCGGTTGCTCAAAACGTTGTTCCCTAGCCAAAGCGTTTCCCTCTCTTTCAGTTAGAATTGCAGACCGCCCTCACGGGCTCCCTCGGCAAGCTCTTGCACGCGGCCGTGATAGACATAGCCGCCGCGGTCAAACACAACCTTGGCAATGCCCTTTGCCTTTGCGCGTTCCGCCAGCTTTTTGCCGACCTCACGCGCCGCCGCTTTATTTCCGCCGTAGCCCTCGCCCTTTTCCGCAGTGGATGCGGAGACAAGCGTTATGCCGGCAACGTCGTCAATCAGCTGAGCATAAATGTTCTTCAAAGAGCGAAACACGTTCAGGCGCGGGGAGCTTGCGGTTCCCTTGACCTTGGCGCGAACCCTCAGGTGGCGCTTTTGACGCGCCTTGTTTTTATCCTGCCGGATGACCATGTGGTTTCACTCCTTCTTACTTGCCTTTGCCGGCTTTGCCTTCCTTACGGCGGATGTGTTCGTCGGCATATTTGATTCCCTTGCCTTTATATGGTTCGGGCGGGCGTTTTTCTCGTACCTGTGCGGCAAACTGTCCAACCTGTTGTTTGTCCGCGCCCGAGATGATGATTTTGCTCGGTGCGGGCACATCAATGGTAATACCCGGGATTTCGTCCACAATAACTTGGTGGCTGTAGCCGATATTGAGCACCAGCTGCTTGCCCTGTTTTATGGCACGGTAGCCAACGCCGTTGACCTCAAGCTCTTTTTTGAAGCCCTCGCTTACCCCGGCGACCATATTCGCCAAAAGCGTACGGGTCAAGCCGTGCAGCGAGCGGTTGAGCTTGCTGTCGTCCGGGCGTGTTACCAAAAGCTCCTCGCCTTCCCGGGCAATATTCATGTTCTTGTGGAATGTGCGCGTGAGCGTGCCATTCTTGCCTTTAACGACAGCAGTTGAGCCGTCAAGCGAAACTGTAACGCCCGCAGGGACCGGAATAGGCTTTTTGCCAATTCTTGACATGTTTTCCCCTCCTCACCAAATGTACGCAAGGACTTCGCCGCCAACGTTGTGTTTGCGGGCATCCTTGTCGGTCATCAGGCCTTGGCTGGTGGAGAGGATTGCAATCCCCAAACCGCGCATGACCTTGGGCATATTTTCGCAGTCCGTGTAAATACGCAGACCGGGCTTGCTGATGCGGCGCAATCCGGTGATTGTGCGCGCCTTGTTTTCGCCGTATTTCAGCGTGATGGTGATAATCCCCTGCTTGCCGTCGTCCTCAACACGGAAGTGTTTGACGTAGCCTTCACTTTGCAGAATCTGAGCAATCTGCTTTTTGATGTTGGAGGCGGGGATTTTAACCACATCGTGCTTGGCGGCATTCGCGTTGCGTATGCGTGTCAGCATATCCGCAATGGCGTCCGTAACTTGCATTGTTCTTGCCCCTCCTTTACCAACTTGCCTTGCGGACACCGGGTATTTGCCCGGCGTGCGCCAGCTCACGGAAACAAATTCGGCAAACGCCGTATTTGCGCAGGTAAGCGTGGGGCCGTCCACAGATTTTGCAGCGATTGTATTCTCGGGAGGAATACTTGGCAGGACGCTGCTGTTTGATTTTCATGGAAGTCTTTGCCATGATGTCCTCCTTATTGCCGGCTGAACGGCGCACCGAAAAGGGTGAGCAGTTCGCGCGCTTCTTCATCGGTTTTTGCGGTGGTGACGAAGCAGATGTCCATACCCCGGATTTTGTCGATTTTGTCGTAGTCAATCTCCGGGAAGATGAGCTGTTCTTTTACGCCCATGGAGTAGTTGCCGCGCCCGTCAAAGCTGTTGGGGTTAATGCCGCGGAAGTCGCGCACACGCGGCAGCGCCAAATTGAACAGACGGTCAAGGAACTCGTACATGCGCTCGCCGCGCAGAGTAACCTTTGCGCCAATGCTCATGCCCTCGCGCAGTTTGAAGTTAGCGACGCTCTTTTTTGCTTTGCAGACTGCGGGTTTTTGCCCGGTAATCTGCGCCAAATCTGCGAGAACCGCCTCTAGTACTTTGGCGTTATCGCGCGCCTCGCCGCAACCAACGTTGACGATAATTTTCTCCAGCCGCGGAATTTGCATGACGCTGCTGTAGGCAAATTTTTTCATCATTGCGGGCGCAACCTGCTCGGAATAGAGTGTTTTAAGCCTTGCCATTACGCGCCCTCCTTACGAAATTTCCGCGCTGCATTTTTTGCAGACGCGCACTTTTTTGCCCTTGCTGTTGATTGTGTGACCGGTCCGCACAGCCTCGCCGCATTTGGGGCAAACCAGTTGCACCTTGCAGGCATAGAGCGCGCCTTCAGCCTTGAGGATTCCGCCGGGCTCGCCTGCCTTTTTGGGCTTAACGTGCTTGGTGACGATGTTTATACCCTCAACAATCACCTTGCCCTCAGCGGGACTGACCGCCATAACCTTGCCGCGCTTTCCGCGGTATTTGCCGTTGATAACCTGTACGGTATCGCCGGACTTTACGAATAGACCACTCATTCCGGTTCCTCCTTACAGTACTTCCGGCGCAAGGGAGAGGATTTTCAGGTATTCCTTCTCGCGCAGTTCGCGGGCGACCGGTCCGAAGATACGGGTGCCCTTGGGGTTTTTGTCGTCTTTGATGATGACGGCGGCGTTTTCGTCGAAGCGGATGTAGGTGCCGTCTTCGCGGCGCACGCTGAATGCGGTACGCACCACCACGGCCTTGACCACTTCGCCTTTTTTCACTACGCCGCCGGGGGTTGCCTTTTTGACGGACGCGACGATAACATCGCCAACACCGGCATAGCGCCGGCGTGTGCCGCCAAGGACGCGAATACACATGATTTCTTTCGCGCCGGTGTTGTCGGCAACCTTAAGCAGAGTTTGCTGTTGTATCATTGCTGCCGACCTCCTTACTTCGCCTTCTCGATGATGTTAACCACACGCCAGCGCTTATCTTTAGATATCGGGCGGGTTTCCATAATCTCAACACGGTCACCGATTCCGCAGGAATTCTCAGCGTCGTGCGCCTTAAATTTCACAGTGCGGTTGATGATTTTCTTATACAGCGGGTGACGGACTTTATCCTTCACGGCGACGACGACGGTTTTGTCCATCTTGTCGCTCACAACCGTACCCATGCGGGTTTTGCGTAGATTTCTCTGGTCTGCCATTGTCCTGTCCCTCCTGTTCAGACTTCTGCGCCGTGGAGCGCTTTATCGCGCTGAACGGTCATGACGCGGGCAATGTCTTTCTTCACCGCGCTTATGCGCATAGGGTTGTCGAGCTGATTGATTGCAGCTTGGAAGCGCAATTTGAACAGCTCATCTTTAAGCTCCGCCAGTTTGCCGTTCAGTTCGGCGTCTGAGAGCTTACGCAGTTCATCGGCTTTCATTGCGCGCCCTCCTGTTCCTCTTTTGCAACGAACTTGCACTTGATCGGCAATTTGTTTGCCGCAAGGCGCATCGCTTCCTGTGCAAGCTCTTTGTCAACGCCGGCAATTTCGAACATTACGCGTCCGGGCTTAACAACGGCGACCCAATATTCCGGCGAGCCTTTACCGGAACCCATTCGGGTCTCGGCGGGCTTTTCGGTGATTGGCTTATCGGGGAAAATTTTTATCCATACCTGCCCGCCGCGCTTGATGGAGCGCGTCATGGCAACACGGGCTGCCTCAATCTGGTTGGCGGTGATCCATGCGGGTTCCAGCGCAACCAAGCCGTACTCACCGTAGTTAACTTTATTTCCGCGCAGGGCTTTGCCCTTCATACGTCCGCGCTGCTGTTTGCGGTGCTTGACGCGTTTTGGCATCAACATTATCGGGCACCTCCTTGTCCGGGGGCTCCTCCGCGGGGCGCGCTGCCGCCGGGGCGGCGGTCTCCTGACGGACGTCTGTCGCCACCGGGGCGGCGGTCGTCACGGGGACGGCGGTCACGATTATCACGGCTATCGCGGCGGCGGGGCTCTTCGTATGTGCGCGGCGCGAGGGCGTTCTTTGCGTTAAGCACCTCGCCGCGGTAAATCCACACCTTCACGCCGATAACGCCGTAAGTGGTGTGAGCTTCCGCAAAGCCGTAGTCGATATCTGCGCGCAGGGTTTGCAGAGGGATTGTCCCCTCGTGGTAATGCTCTGTACGGGCGATTTCCGCTCCGCCCAAACGTCCGCCGACCTGCGTCTTAATACCCTTTGCTCCAAGCTTCATTGTGCGCCCAATAGCCTGCTTGAGTGCGCGGCGGAAGCTGACACGGCGTTCAAGCGCCCCGGCTACAGACTGCGCAACCAGCATTGCGTTAAGGTCCGGCGAGCGAATCTCCACTATGTTCAGGCTGACCTCTTTGCCGCCAAGGCGTTTTTTGCAGATAGCCTTGAGCTTTTCGATATCCGCCCCCTGCCGTCCGATAACAAGACCGGGCTTTGCGCAGTGGATGGTGATATTCACGCGCTGAGGTGTGCGTTCAATCTCAATTTTCGGCACGCCTGCGGGTTTGAGCAGCTTCAGAAGATACTCGCGCAGCTTATAGTCCTCCACCAGGAGGGAGCCGAAATCTTTGTTCGCGGCGTACCAGCGTGATTCCCAGTTTTTGATAACGCCTACACGAAAACCGGTTGGGTTAATTTTCTGACCCATATGTTCCTCCTTTCAGACTATTCGCCGTCCGCGACGGTCAAATAAATATGGCTGCTTCTTTTCAGCAAACGGTCGGACCGCCCGCGTGCGCGCGGCTGAATCCGTTTGAGTGTGGGGGCCTGCCCAACTGCCGCTGCGGAAACATAAAGCCCTTCCGGGTCCATATTATGGTTCACTTCCGCGTTGGCGATTGCGGACTTGAGCACCTTTAGTACGGGCTCTGCCGCCGCGTTCGGCGTAAACTTGAGGATTGCCAACGCTTTTTCGGTCGGCTGATTCCGAATGAGGTCGAGCACAATTTTAACCTTGCGCGGGCTCATGCGGATATAGGTTGCACTGGCTTTAGCAGTTGCCATGGTCACGCACTCCTTTCTTAGCGACCCTTGGTCGTCTTGGAGCCCGCGTGCCCGCGGAACGTCCGTGTGGGGGCGAACTCGCCCAGCTTATGTCCAACCATGTCCTCCGTAACGTAGACGGGGACGTGCTTCCTGCCGTCGTGCACCGCGAAGGTGTGCCCAACAAAATCCGGGAAAATGGTGGACGCGCGGCTCCAGGTTTTGAGCACCTGTTTTTGACCGCTGTTGTTCATAGCTTGGACGCGCACAAGCAGCTTTGGCTGTACGAAAGGTCCTTTTTTGAGGCTTCGGCTCATTTTTGTGTGCTCCTTTCCCGGTTATTTAGTGTTGCGGCGGCGGACAATCAACTTATCTGACGCCTTCTTCTTAGAGCGAGTCTTGTAGCCGAGCGCCGGCTTGCCCCAAGGTGTAACGGGTCCCGGACGACCGATTGGGCTTTTGCCCTCGCCGCCGCCGTGGGGGTGGTCGCAGGGGTTCATGACGGAGCCGCGAACCTGCGGTCTCCAGCCCATGTTGCGCTTGCGTCCCGCCTTGCCGAGCTTCACGTTCTCGTGGTCAATATTGCCCACCTGACCGATTGTTGCGTAGCAATTTGCCATAACATTGCGCAACTCGCCGGACGGCAGACGGACAAGCGCGTATGCGCCCTCTTTTGCCATAAGCTGGGCGCTCACACCCGCTGCGCGCGATAGCTGACCGCCGCGCCCGGGATAAAGCTCCACATTGTGGATAAACGTGCCTGTGGGGATGTTGGCAAGCGGCAGTGCGTTGCCGGGCTTGATATCCGCGCTCTCGCCGCTGACAATGGTGTCGCCCGTTTTCAGTCCCTGAGGGGCGATGATGTAGCGCTTTTCGCCGTCCGCATACTCAAGCAGAGCGATATGCGCCGAGCGGTTGGGGTCATATTCAAGGGTCTGCACCGTGGCGGGGATATCCGCCTTGTTGCGCTTGAAGTCGATGATACGGTACTTCCGGCGGTTGCCGCCTCCGCGGTGACGCACGGTAATGCGTCCGTAGCTGTTGCGCCCGCTGTGCTTCTTGAGGGGCTCAAGAAGGCTCTTTTCGGGCTCAACCTTGCTGAGGTTTGAATAGTCCGTAACGGACATTCCGCGCCGCGCGCTGGTTGTTGGTTTGTAAAAACGAATCGCCATTCCTGCTCTCCCTCCTTACGCCATGCCTTCGAAGAACTCAATGGTGCCAGAGTCCTCCGTGAGCGTGACGATTGCTTTTTTCCACGAGGGCTTGTAGCCCTGAAATTTGCCGTAGCGGCGCAGCTTGCCGCGCACACGGGCGGTGTTGACCTTTGCAACTTCCACTTTGAAGAGCTCTTCAACAGCCTTGGCAATTTCGATTTTATTCGCGTCCTTAGCCACAACGAATGTGTACTTCTTATACGCAAGCGCGTCCATAGAAGCCTCGGTGATGATGGGACGCAGAATCACGTCCTGAGCAAATGCACTCATGCGTACACCTCCTCAAGTTTTTCAGCGGCGGACTTGACGACAACAAGCGTATCCGCATTCAGGATGTCATAAACATTAACGCCCAAGACCTGGCTGACGTTCACGCCGGGAAGATTGCGGGCGGAGCGGTAGATAACGTCGTCGTTCTCAGCGAGCACAAAGAGGACTTTTTTGCCCGCGTTGACAGCGGAAAGAACCTTAGCGACTTCCTTGGTCTTGATTTCCTCAAGCTGCAGGGAATCCAGCACAATGAGACTATCGGACGCGACTTTGCCGGAGAGCGCGCTGCGGATTGCCAGACGGCGCACCTTGCGGTTTACGTCCATTTTGTATTTGCGGGGCTTAGGTCCGTGGGCAATGCCGCCGTGCTTCCACTGCGGCGAGCGGGTGCTGCCCTGACGGGCGCGTCCGGTGCCCTTTTGACGCCACGGTTTTCTGCCGCCGCCGCGGACCTCCGCGCGCGTAAGTGTTGACTGCGTGCCCTGGCGGCGGTTCGCAAGATAAGCGACGACGCACAGATGCATGGCGGGGACGCTGGGCTCAATGCCGAAAACGCTGTCGTTCAGGGCGATTTCGCCGACTTCCTTGCCCGCCTGATTAAGAACTTTTACGCTGGGCATTATTTTGCGCCTCCTTTTTTAACCGCTGTCCGGATGAGCACAATGCCGCCCCTTGGTCCGGGTACTGCGCCTTTGACGGCGATGAGGTTATGCTCCGCGTCCACTTTGACGACTGTGAGGTTTTGGATTGTTACACGCTCATGCCCCAAGTGACCGGAAAGTTTTTTTCCTTTGAATACACGCGACGGGTCTGAGCAAGCGCCCAGAGAACCGGCGTGGCGGGCGACAGGTCCCGTGCCATGGGATTCTTTAAGGCGGGAGAAGTTCCAGCGTTTGATTGCGCCTGCCCAACCCTTGCCCTTACTTGTGCCGGTTGCGTCAACGCAGTCGCCTTGGGCGAAAATGTCTGCCTTAACGGGTCCGCCGTCCTCCGGCAGCCACTGCGCGCCGCCGTTCAGGCGGAACTCACGCAGAGTGTGCACAGGCGCGGTGTCCGCCTTGCTGAAATGACCTTTAAGGGGCTTTGTGACGCGGATTGGCTTTGTGAAACCAAATCCCAGCTGCACAGCCTCATAGCCGTCCTGCTCGTTTGTTTTAACTTGCACCACAGGGCACGGACCCGCCTCTATAACTGTGACAGGGACAACCTTGCCGCTCCGGTCGAAAATCTGCGTCATGCCGATTTTCTTGCCGATAATGCCTTTTGCCATCCGAGGATTCCTCCTTGCTTATTGGTTGAGCTCTCACTCAACTTGAGCATTGTGTCTGCGCGGACGCAGGGGTTCAGCTGTCTGCGGGCGAAATTTAGCCGCGCAGCGCTTTTTCTAGAGCTTGATTTCAATCTCCACGCCCGCCGGCAGTTGGAGGTTGGTCAGCGCCTCAACGGTTTTTGCCGTGGGCGCAAGGACGTCAATCAGGCGTTTGTGTGTGCGTTGCTCAAACTGCTCGCGGCTGTCTTTATATTTATGAACCGCGCGCAGAACCGTAATGATTTCTTTTTCCGTGGGTAGCGGAATCGGTCCCGCCACCTGCGCGTTTCCGCGCTTTGCCGCCTCAACGATTTGTTCCGCGGCTTTGTCGACCAGGTTGTGGTCATAGCCTTTAAGACGAATTCTAACTTTGCTTGCCATCTGTTTGCCTCCTGCTATATGGGGCGGAACGTTTTTTCAGCAACCGACCCGGGCGTTTCGCTCTCTTTCCGTAAAAAAGACCGAGAAAACTCCCCGGCTGCTTCCGCAGGACTGCCGCACCGCCATTGCCGCACGTGTTGTGCAGTCTCGGCTTGCTCAGCAAGTCTTAAACCACCCGCCATGTGCAAGCTCAGCGCCCGCAGTCTGTTCGCCCGGTTTATGAATCGGACATTGCTCGGCGTGAGTTCCCCGCTTGCCGGACTGCGAATCCGGTGCGGCCATCTCCCGCGTCAACGCCTATGCTGTGGTTTTTGCACAGCAACTTTATTATTATACTGCAAAGCTTTTCGCTTGTCAAGTACCTGAACGCGGATTTTTGCTGATTTTTGCCGATTGTGACATTTTTACACGCCGCGCCGCCTTTTTAACGCCGGATTTCGGTCTTATCTGAGCCAGCAAAATGCCGGCAAGTATCAATCCGCAGCCCAAATATCCCATCGGCGTGAGGAATTCCCGCAGGATAATCGCCTCGCCCAGCGCGCTGAACAGAGACTCCATCGAGAAAATCACCGAAGCACGTGAAGGCTCAACGTGCCGCTGACCGACTATCTGCAAAGTATATGCAATGCCGACGCTGAGCAAGCCGGTATAGAGGATAGGCATTGTGCCGCCGAGTATGCCCGAAGGCGTGATTTTTTCTGTGAACGCGGCAATAATCAGGCTCTCCGCCGCGCAGACCCAGAACTGTGCCATGGAGAAGCGCAGGGGGCGGATGCGCGGCGCAAAGGTATCCACCACAAGGATGTGTGCCGCCCAAAACACCGCGCCGATTATCAGCGCAATGCTGCCAATCAGCATTCCGTTGATTGCCATTTTGCCGATTATTATCTCGTTACTGTCTGCGCCGCCGCCCTTGCTTACGCTCAGCACATAGAGCCCGCCCAGGGCAAAAAGCGCGCCGACCCAAGTGAACTTGGTTGTTTTGCGCTTCAGGAAAATCCCCGCCAGCGGAACGAAAATCATATACAGCCCGGTGATGAAGCCCGAACGCGCGGCGGACTGCGTCCAGTCAATGCCAAGCTGCTGCAGGTTGGCGGCAAAGCAGAGCACGGTGCCCGCAATCAGCCCTGCGGTGATTGTGCGGCGGCGTTCAGCTTTGCCGCTCTTGCCTTTCTCGAAGAGCAGCGCCACCGGCATGAGCGCAATGGCTCCAACCACAAAGCGCACGCCGTTGAACGTAAACGCGCCCATGGTGCTGGTGCCCGCGCGCTGGGCGACGAAAGCAAAGCCCCATATAAGTGCGGTAAGAAAAAGGCACGCTGTGCCGGCAAGCTGAGTGCGCCTTTGTTTTTGGGTTTCGGGCATGAATATTCCTTTTTATTTATAGAATGCGCGTTTGCCAACAATCGGCAGCTGATTATTGCATCCCTTTGCCGCGTTGAGCATACCTTTGATTGTGAGCACAAGCAAGGTGATTTCCGCCGCGAAAAGGATAAGGAACAGCGCTATGGAGTAAATCGACGGATAGAGGAATGGTGAGTCGCCGATTTTGAATCCGTCGGCAAGCGAAATACCCGTCAGCAGACCGATAAGCTTGCCGAGCAGGCCGCCGCCTATGCCGATAATGAACAACACCGCTGCCTTGGCGATAAACAGCGCTATGCCCTGCCCAACGTGGAAGCGCACCGCTTTTTTGTGCTTTTCGGGCGAAATCAGCAGCCCAAACAGCCAGAATATGCTGAAGTAGGCAAGGACGCTGAGGCGCTTTTCGCGGCTTGTCCGATCGGATCCGCTGCAGGCGGCGGTGAACTCCTCCTGAGTAACGATGCCTTGCTGCGCTTGTTTTTCCGGCATTGATTATGCCTCCTTTATTTATAGAATGCGAACCGCCCAATCAGGAAGAGCGGTTTCTCTTCTCCGTTGACGGCGTGGATTATGCCGCTGATCATCCAGAAGAACGAGAGGGCCTGAATGACGCAAGCAAGCGCTAAATAGGCGATTGTCACAATACCGAAAGAAGAAAGGAACGCGTCCGGGTTGAAATAGTCTCCATAGCCGGTGCCGCTTGAGCTGAACGCGCCGCCCATGAACACGAGCATTACGATCGCATATATCACAGAAATGACAAGCACAATCACTATGTTTGCTATGTAGGCAATCAAGCCCTGTCCCACATGGAAGCGCACCTTGGGGTTGTTCTTCTCAGGTGTTGCGAGCAAGCCAATCAGCCAGAACAGACCGAAATATGCCAGCGCGCTGTAGAGTTTTCCGTTGTTGCCTTGCTGCACCGGCGGCGGGGCGTATTGCGGCTGATATCCGCAGGCGCAGGGCTGACCCGGTGTGACGGGCTGTCCGCAGTTTGTGCAGTACATTATGTAAGCGCTCCTTTGCTTTTTTGTAAACTCATTCATGGACAGTATAGCGTTTTTCCGGCGATTTGTAAATGGGTTAATCAGGGAATCATTCCCCCATACTCTTTACCGCGCGTTCAATCGTGCGCCTGGACTCGGTTTCTGCCGCAACGGCGCGTTTATCGTGCAGCTTTTTGCCCTTGCACAGCCCGACCTCCAGCTTTGCCCTGCCGTTAACGAAGTAGAGCTTCAGCGGAATCAGCGTCAAACCCTGACGTTTGATTTCCATGGAAAGGCGGAGAATTTCGCGCTTGTGCATCAGCAGTCTGCGTGAACGCATTGGGTCGGTGTTGAAGCGGTTGCCCTTTTCGTACGGACTGATGTGCATTGCCTTAACGTAAACCTCGCGGTCCACCGCGCACCATGAATCCTTGAGATTGGCTCTCCCCTGCCGCAGACTTTTAACCTCGGTGCCGCGCAGCTCAATGCCGCACTCGATTGTCTCAAGTACGAAAAATTCGTGATATGCTTTGCGGTTCTGAATAACCGGGGTGTTTTGCGGCATGGGTCTCCCCTCCCCTGACCTTTTTGTTGTTATACCATAGTTTGAACGTCTTTCACCGAGAAAAGCGCGTTTTGTTCGCTGCAACGTTACAGAACGTCTTCCAACAGGCATCGCCTGTATTATACCGTACCCGGGAATAAAATGCAACCAAACGCGTATTGTATTGCATCAATCTGCGCAACACAACAAAGCACCCCCGCAAATAGAGGAAAATGATTTGGCGTAAATTATCATCCGACCGGGCATTAGTTAATATTCAATTTGGCGCTGCCGTACCCGCCCATGATGGACGGGCTCCACCACACGGGGAAGCAGTCCCAACACCCAACGCAGTGCTTTGAGCACCACCGGGTTCTTGAACAAAAACACCGCGCCGTCAGTCAAAAAGCCGATGATGTGTTCCATAGGCGGTGTGCTTTTTGATTGCAGCGTTACGCGGCTTCCCCCGCGGAACCGAAAACGCAGCCGCTGGCAAGCTATGGTTTCGGCAGCGCGGATTTGTACCAGCAAGGTGTTCTTGTCCTCCCAAACCGCGTGGCTCAGCGTGCGGTACCCCACACCGCCAAGGGTAATATACCCCTCGCGGCGGGAACCGTCCATTCCACAGGATACCTCGTTTTGTTCCGCGCCCTCGCGCCAAGCAAAGCGGCAGCTATTCTCATCAAAATGCAAAACAATGTTGTTGATTTGCGCGGATTTTGCGTGGGTTTTGGCAGTTACAATTGCGGGCAGAATCCCGACGGGAAAGTTGATTAGCCGAAGCAGCTGTTTCCGGCGCAGGCGGATTGTCTTACCCGCGATTTCCGCTTCCAGCTCCGAGTGTTCGGAAACAGGCGGCGCCTCCTCAAACCGTGCTTCGTGAAGACGCGCGGCAAAACCGGGAACAGTCTCCTCCGCTTCGTCAATGAAAGCTTTTGGGAAATGTTTCCAGGCCAATTGATGCACGGTTTCCTCGTCCGTAACAGAGGCATTGCACACAAAAATGCCATCCCATGCCGGAAACGCAATCCCAAACTGGCAGAACATTCCGTTGGCTCGGTAGGAATCCGGCAGCGGATTCATCCAAAACCCATAGCCGTAACCGTGGTTTGTGCTGGTGTGCAGACCGACGCAGGGGGTTTGTTGGCGGGTGGCTTCCCGCGCCCATTCCGCAGGGATTACCTGCCGCCCATTGAACTTGCCGCACTGCTCATAGCAGAGAATGAGCTTTGCCAAATCCTCTGTTTTTGCGTAAAATCCCCAACCGCCGGATTCTATGCCGTGCGCGTCGGTTTCCCAAAAAGGACGTTCAATGCCCAACGGTTCAAACAGGCGCGGCGTCAGGTATTCGATTACGGATTGACCCGTTACGCGGGTGAGGATTGCGCACAGAACGTAGAAATTCTCGTTGATGTAGCGGAATTCAGTGCCGGGTGTGTTATACCACGGCGCAGCGACATATTTTCGCAGCCAATCTGCTTTATCTCCTTTTGGAGAGAGATATGGCGGCGATTTGCCTGAGCGCATACTAACCAGATCCCGTACAGTGAGCCGCTCCAGGTTTTCGTCCGGACGCTTGGGGCGGTATTCCGGAAAGATATCCAACAGACGCGTGTTCAGTGTGAGCAAGCCCTCGCCGATGGCAATGCCGACGGCCGTTGCTGTAACGGATTTGCTGACCGACCACATCTGGTGATTATCCCCGGCGGTGAACGGCGCAAAGAAGCACTCCGCGGCCACATGGCCGCGGCGCAGAACCATGAAACTGTGCAGTTCCAGATCCGCGCCCTGCACATCGTCCAAAAACGCCAGCACCTCGCGTGATGAAACTCCGGCGTCCTCAGGCGCGGCGGTGCGCGGCAGAGCTTTATGCTGCACGGCAGATGACATTGTTATGCCTCCTCTTACTTAAAGAACATCCCGTGAAAAATACACGAGCTTTGCGTATTAAAAATCCAGATTGCCCTTGACAGAGAGCTGATAGCGCAGATCCTTCTCCAAATCCAACGCGGGGTTATCTTCCTTGGCGCGGCGTACCTGCAAGCGCATTGCCGCCAGATCGTTGAACGAAAGCCAGCCGTCTTTGGCCACATCACGCAAATCCCAACCGTGGCGCTCCCATAGATCCAGTGTTTGAACCAACAGGTTGATGTGCCACCCGGCGCTTGGTGTGCTTTGCCCCTCCATGAGTGACCCGGGCATGGGCATCCAGGGGCTTGGGTCCGCAAAAATCCCGTGTTCAGTCAGATATTCCGCGCCCTCCAGATAACTGTTCAGCGGTTCCAGCCCCGCAATCAAAATGCTGCGGACATTGCCCTTGCCGAACACCTCTACCGCATAATCCAATGCCTTTAGCCAATGCTCGCGCCCAACTATAGCTTCTTTTCCGGGACATAAGCCCGCAAAGAAGTGCGGATTCCAGACCTCCAGATTAAAGAACACGTATTCCCAGCCGGCCTCTTTTAATCGGTCAATTTGCGAAAGGTCGTTGGGCGCCGCCAACAGCGCGTGGCCGCCCGGAACGGTTTTTGTGCCCAGCCGCGCCTTGACTGCGTTGCCAACGGCAATGATGAAATCCACCTCCGCGCGCTTGGGCAAAATGCCGCCGGTAATCTCCAGCCTTTTTGCGATTCCTTCGCCGTAAGCCGCTTCGGCAATCTCGGCAATCTGTTCCGGGGTTTGGATGAAGTAGCTGTTTTTGCGGCGATGGATTGGCTCGTTTTGGTTAAGACCGCAAAACCGGCACTGATTACCGCCCTTGAGCGTGTGGCAGTAGGTGTTGTAAGTCACCATAAGCTCGTCGCCCAAACGGTGCTGCGCCAACTTCCACATTTCAATGCCGTCCGATGTTTTCTTATCATAGAACAGCGGCCGTTTTTCGTATTCCACAGGAAAGAGCTTCATCCCGCTGACTTTAAGGTACAGCGTACCTTTCTCGCGCAACAAAGAAAATGGCGACGCGTCATTGACTACAATCGGCACGTGCAGACCATGCGGTAACGCAAGCTCCGATGGCAGCGGCGGGCGGTCGTCCGTCTTGCCAAGGTTAAGGTCAAACTGATAGACGCCAATCAGCTCCTTGTGTATTGTGCCAACGCCGACGTATGCCGACGGCTCCAGCCGCACACCCGTAAGGTAGAGCGCTGCCTTGATGAGAAAAATCTCGCCCGTACCGAAGACCTGCTCGGTGCGGCCGGGGTTGGCAATCAGCGTACCTATCAGTCCGTTCAGCGCAGCGTCGCCCGCGTCCAACGGCAGCGCGTCCTTGATTTTGGACGCAACCTTTCCTGCCAGCAGTTTTTTGATTGGATTTTCCATGGTGCTTCCTCTTTTCTTGTTATAATGGAGCTAAATAAAATATCCGGGTGATTTGTTGTTCAAAAAGCGGGTGATGAACTGCTTTGTCCGCTCCTGCTGCGGGTTGCCGAAAACCTCCCTTGGCGGACCCTGCTCCACAATTTCGCCCTCGTCCATAAAAATCACACGGTCAGACGCCTCATAGGCAAACGCCATCTCATGCGTGACGATGAGCATTGTCGCGCCGGATTTGGCAAGAACGGCAATCAAGTCCAGGATTTCCTGCACACGCTCCGGGTCCAGCGAGGAGGTCGGCTCATCCAATAGCAGCACGGCGGGGTTCAGCGCCAACGCGCGGGCAATGCCAACACGCTGCTGCTGACCGCCGGAAAGCTGCTGCGGACGGCTGTTTGCCCTGTCTGCCATGCCGACCTTTTCCAAGGCGTCCATGGCTGTTTGCGCCGCTTCCTTTGCGGGTATTTTCCGCCCGATAACCAAGCCCTCTGTGACGTTTTGCAGCACTGTTTTGTTGAGAAACAAATCGTAGTGCTGGAAAACCATTGCCGTGCGCCGGCACATTTGCAGGCTCTCTTTTTTGCCGGCGCGGTGCAGCTCCAGGGATTGACTTTCAATGCGCAGTGTGCCGCCGTCGGCGTGCTCCAGGAGGTTTAAGCAGCGCAGCAGCGTTGTTTTGCCGGACCCGCTGGGTCCCAGCAGCGCAACGGTTTCGCCCTTGGCAATGCGCAAATCCACACCTTTAAGTACAGAACGCTTGCCAAACGACTTTTCCAGCCCGCGCAGTTCCAGAATTATATCGCTCATGCCGTGCGTCTCCTTGCAAAATGGTGTTCAAGCAATTTAAACAGCTGCTCCGTTATCACGCATATTCCCCAATAAATCAGTGCGGCCGCAATATATGCCTCCAAAAAGCGGTAGCTTGCCGCCATGGAGTTAACCGCCGCGTTCATCACATCAATAAACGACACCAACGAGCCAAGCGCCGCCGATTTTATCAAGGCAATCATAATATTGCAGCCCATTGGGAGCGACACCGGCAAGACCTGCGGCAGAATGATTCTGCGCATTGCCTGTGATTTGCTCAGACCACAGGCATAGGCGGCATCATATTGCCCTTTAGGCACGGACGCCAACGCGCCGCGGAAGACCTCGGAGAGCGCGGCGGCGGCATAAACAGCCAACGCCGCCCCGGCTATCAAGCCTTTTGGCAAGCCGCGAAAGCTGAACGGCAAACCGAGGGATTGCATAACCGAATCAAAGCTCTGTGATGAAATAACGTAGAACGCCATAAGCATAAGCAACACGGGAATACCTTTGATGAGGCTTACCAATACGTCAAGCGTTTGCTTAAGCACGGGAACGCGGAAATACCGTCCGAGTGCGGCGGGCAAACCAAGCAGTACGCCGATGCCAAATGGGACCAGCGCCAGCACAACCGTTGGCAGGATTTTACCCGCCCCCGCCTGCAGCGCACTCCACAGATAAGATAAATCCATATTATTTCGTCTTCAGTACGCTGTTCAGCGCGGCTTTTTGCAGGCGGTCGATGGTACCGTCCGCTTTCAGCCGCTGCAGCACTTCGTCTATGTCCTGCCGCAATTCGGCTTCGTCCTTTCGGTATATGTGAAAGGTTTCGGTGGTGGAGAGCGGCTCGCCAACCGTCTTGAACTGCGTGCCAAGCATGGTGTTCATCAGCTGCACATCGGCGATGGTCATAATCGTCGCGTCAATCACGCCGTTTTGCAAATTGGACGAAAGGATCTGCGGCGTGGATTCGTAATACTGAATCTGAATGGGATTTTGCGGGTGCGCTTTGTTGTAGCTCTCCAGCAGCAACGCCCAGTTGCAGGCGGGAGCAACGCTGACGATTTTGCCGGCCAAGTCGTCGAGCGCGGCTACGTTCTCCGTGTCCGGCTTTACAACAATGTAGTCGGCTGTTTGAAAATAACCCACCGTGCCGAATAAGTATTTTTCCTCCCGCTCCGGGTTAGTGCCGTATTGGTGCGCCGCAATGGCAATACGCCCGGTGTCCAGTGCCGTAAGCAGGTTCTTGAAGTCAAAAAGCTCGTACGTGAATTTGTATTGCGGCAGCTGCGCGTCTACGGCGTCCAGCAGTTCTTTTTCAAAGCCCGCAAGGTCGCCGTTGGCATCCAGGTAGCAGTATGGCGGGTAGTCGTTGCTTGTGCCGACAACGATGGTTTTCACTCCGGCGGCGTCCTCTGTTTTTCCGCAGGCGGAGAACACGAGGAATAACGCGGACAGGGTAAGCAGCAGCGCGATGATTTTTTTCATGTTAGGCAGTCCCCTTTGCAATATGATTTTGGGGCGCAAGCTTGCGCTGTACCCCGCGGAAAGCTTGCTCAAAAACAATGGTCAGCGCGATGAACAGAATCGCCGCCGCCGCGTATGCCTCAAGCACCCGGCTGGTGACGGCTCCCAGCGCGTTGGCGCGCCCCATCACGTCCAGTATCCCCAACGAAAACGCCAGCGAGCTATCCTGCAGCAAGCCCGTTAATGTCATGCCTACACTTGGCAGAGCAATCACAGCGCTTTGGGGCAAAATGATGCGCCGGTATGCCTGCGCCCGGCTCAGACCGGAAGCCGCCGCCGCGTCCCGCTGGCCTTTTGGTACCGCAAGCACAGCGGAGCGGATACTTTCCGAGAAAAACGCCGCGCAGTTGAGGGAATAGGTGATGTAGATAAAGATAATCTTATCCCATGAGAAGATGTTAACGCCAACGGTATTCAGCAGCAGCGGCAGACCGTAATAGACTATGAACATCTGCACCAAAACGGGTGTGCCGCGCAGGAAAGACACCATCACCGCCGCAAGCTGACTCAGCACGGGCAGCCGTTCGACTCTGCTGAGCGCCAGCAGCAGACCCAGCAGCAACCCCGCAGCGGAGGCAATCAGCACAATCCCCAGCGTTACCGGCAGGGCGGTGAGCAGCTTCGGCAAAAAACGAAGTATCGCTTCAGGCTCAAAGAGCTTCATCAAAAAGCCTCCTCGCGCACAGCTTCCCGCAGAACGTCTGATCGGCAAGCAAAGCAATTGTGCCCTGCATTGCCGCGTGGCTGTGGTCAAAGTCATTGCAAAGCGGCTGCACCGTGCGTTCCTCCGCAAAACGGATGCTTGCGCCGGCCGGATCAAGCACAAAAAAACGCTCCGCGCGGCCGAAGCGGCGGTTAATGACCTTTCCGACAGAGCCGGCAGCGGCAACTCGCGTCATATATTATCACCCCTCCAAATGCATAGTAAACATATATGTTATATTATTATACCAAAGCGGCACCGTATTGTCAAGTGTTTTTTTTCGGGACGAACATGCTTGACTTTGGAGTGTATATCAGGTACAATACCGCTTATATGATTTAACATATATGATTAGTATGCTATGGGGGTTGTTATGTCTTTGGTGTTACCCAGACTTATTGTCGGTGCGCTTGGTTTGCTGTTGGCCGTCTTGACGTTTTTGCTGCCGCGCCTGAAAAGGCTTGCCGTCCGCCGGGTAATCGCTGTTTTGGGCGGTGCCGGCGCGGTGGGCTTGCTCATTGCCGCGGGGCAGCAGTTTGCTTCCGCAAGTGACGCTGTGCGGTGGGGGACGCTTGTTCCGTGGTTCGCGTTGGGGCTGTTTGTGACGGCGCAGTTTGTGACGGCGCTATTGAAGGCGCCGCTCAAGCTGAACGCGGCGTTGCTGATTATTTCGGTAATTCAGTTTGGTCTGGCATCATATTTCCTTGTCAGCCGCTGGAGGAATCTAACCGTCGGCGAGCCGATGTGGCTCTATCTGCAAATTGCGCTGGCGGCGCTGCTGGCGGTCAGCACAGTACTATATGCATTGGCGGCGCTTAACGGGAAACGGCATGGCTGAGAAAATCATCACGCCCCGGCTTGGGGTAACCTGATAAGCACGCAAATCCGGCTATATAATATGTAAAGCGATATAGTGTTCATTGGGCACGTTGAGTGGGCAGCATATTATAAAGAACACTATGGAAGCTAATGTCCTTCCATAGTGTTCGTTGGGTTAGCCGCTAAGTTCGTGCTTCGGGCTCGGCAAAAAACGGATGATTTGTATGCCGGGCGGGGCAATTGCTTTTGGCGCTGATATATTGTATAATTGTGCTTGTAAATTATTTTTGCCGTCTCAAGGAGAAAAAGTGTACCGCGTACTTTATCGTCAATACCGTCCGCAGACCTTCACCGAGGTCGCCGGGCAGCAGCATGTAACAAACGCCCTGGGCGCCGAGCTGACAGGAGCGCGGCTTGCTCACGCATACCTGTTCACCGGCAGCCGCGGCACGGGCAAAACAAGCTGCGCCAAGATACTCTCACGCGCGGTGAACTGCGAAAACCCCGCGCCAAACGGCGACCCTTGCAACGAGTGCGAAACCTGCCGCGGAATCCTCGATGGCACGGTCCTTGACGTTGCGGAAATTGACGCCGCCAGCAACAACAGCGTCGATAATATCCGCGACCTGAAAGAAGAAGCGGATTTTCCGCCCGTGCGCGCCAAATACCGCGTCTACATCATCGATGAAGTGCACATGCTCTCAATCGGCGCGTTCAACGCACTGCTCAAGGTGCTGGAGGAGCCGCCTGAGCACGTCATCTTCATCCTCGCAACAACCGAGGTTCACAAAATACCCGCGACAATACTCTCTCGCTGCCAGCGCTTCGATTTTCGCCGCATTCTGCCCGAGGAGATTGCCGCGCGCCTTGCGGAGGTTGCGCAAGCCGAGGGCGTGAAGCTCAGCACGGAGGCGGCGCTGCTCATCGCCCGCATTGCCGACGGCGCGTTGCGTGACGCTCTTTCCTTGCTCGATGGCGCGATTTCGGTTTCGTCCAACGTGACGGAGGCCGTGGTCAGCCGCGCGGCGGGCGTTGCCGACAGGTCATACTTGTTCTCGCTGGCGGAGTTCATCGCGGCAAAAGATACCGCCGCCGCGCTGCGCCTTTT
The DNA here is from genome assembly GCA_031290105.1 of Oscillospiraceae bacterium. GTDB lineage: Bacteria > Bacillota > Clostridia > Oscillospirales > Acutalibacteraceae > WRKY01. The sequence goes on along the minus strand of JAITOD010000013.1, from coordinate 21,311 downwards.
GCACACGCTATATTCCGGCGCGTGCGACATGGAGCGGCTCTGCTCTGAGCTGCTGTTCCATTTCCGCAATCTTATGCTCACCGGTACGCTGGAAAATGCGCGAGATTTGATTGTCTGCACAGACGCGGAGTATGACGAAATACGGCGCGAGGGAGCGCTGTTCAGCCTGCCGGAATCAATCCGCACAATACGTGTGCTGGAGCAGACTCTCGGCAGCATGAAGCTCGACAGCGGCAAGCGGCTGCTCATGGAGCTTGCGCTCGTGAAGCTCTGCGCCGCAGAGGACAGCGCGCCGCGACAGGCGTTGCATGAAACGCCACCGCCCGCCGCTGCGCCGACCGCAAACACCGCGGCTGCAAGCAGTGCTCCCCCGCAGTCCCCGGCCGCTGTGCCGGCGTTGCCTGCAATACCCACGCCGGACCTGCCCGCACAATCCACGCAATCCCCGCAGCCCGCCCCGGATGCGCAACCTGTTGATAACAGCGCTCAACCGCTTGCCCCACCCGCCGATTTTTGGGATGCGGCGCTGAAAATAATCGCGGAGAAAAACCGCTCCCTCTTCCCGCTGCTGCGCGAATCCACGGCGGAAATCAGCGGCGGGCGGTGCGTAATTCACTCGGCTAACCCCGCGCTGCCAATGCTTGCCCAAACACAAATCAATACCGCAAGCTTGGAAGCCGCACTGGAAACCGCATACGGCACAGCGCTCAAGTTCACCGTGCAATCGTCAACGCAAGCCCCCGCCACTGACCCACTAGACGGTTTTGCGGAGAATCTGTTTGGATGATTAACTAATCCCGTTTGCTCTATAAGGAAAAGCTTACACAAAAATATACGGGCGGCAAAACTGCTGCCCGTATATTTTGGCGCTTAATCCTTGCTGCGGGGTTCCCGCTCCAAGCGCGCCTCGTCCTCCTCCATGCTTTCCGGCAAAGAATTATTAACCGTCGGTGTCGCCGCCGGATTCTTCAGCGGCTTTAAGCGCACGGCGTTCGGCAAGCTCGCGTTCAACCTTCTCCTTCAGGCTGTCCGGGTATTTGAGCAGCAGCAGCGGAATCAGCGACAGGCACAGCCCAAAAACTCCGCCGAGCTGACGCATTGGCCACGCCCATTTTGTGAAGTGCGCGTTTTGCGGAATCTTCAAATCCACGTTGTCCGCATTATATTGCAGGAACGTTAAGGTTATGCCCTGCATGAAGCGCGAAATTGCGCCGGTGATTTTTGACGTGAAGTTGCGCATGGACATGGTGATGCCCTCGGTGCGCTCGCCGGTTTTCCACTCCACATAGTCCACAGAGTCGGCAATCATGGTGCGCATGGCAATACCGTATATGCCGTTGGGCAGAAACGCGATAATTTGCAGAGCATAAACGGCAATAAGCGCCGGCAAAGTTTTGATGCCGATGAAATACGCGATCAGCTTCACAACAAGATCCGCCAAGCGCCCGATAATCATAATGCGCTTCATGCCGCCGATTCTGTCCGCAATTTTGGTTGCGAAGGGCTTCATTGCTGTGCCGGGCAGACCGGTCACTATCGAAAGAATCAGCACCAAGCTTCCCGCGCTCATCATCTTGCCGAACACCGGGTATTCCAGCTGCTGGAACATATAGATGTCCTCAACCCGGGGGCACAGGACGTTAAGCATTTCGCTGGCAATAAACAGCAGGAGGATGTAGTTGTGCTTAATCACACCAATGTTTTTGATCAGCTCAACATCATGCGACGGCGGCGCAGGGACACGCTCTTTAACCGCCGTTGCCGTCATTGAAAGGAAGCCGCCGCCCAAGCAGAGTACCCCGGCAAAGATTAAGTAGATTTGCTGCTGGCTCATGCCGAAAGGACGGTCGCCGGAGAGTACGCCCAAAAGCAAGCCCGGAAGAAGCCCGCCGATAAACGCGCCGATGTCCGCCCACTGAACCGCCCTTGCCCGCTGACCGGAGTTCGGCGATATCATGGCGGTCAGGCCCCAAAGCGACGCATCCTGGAAGGAATAGAGGCAGTCCCACAGGACATAAATGGTAACGCAATAGCCGACCTTGGCGCCGGTGGATTCAAATGACCAGTTGCAAAAAAGCAGGAACGCCAGCACCGCGATGAACGGCGATGTGTAGCGAATCCAAGGGGTCAGTTTCTTCCCGTTTTTGAAGCGGTGTGCATCAATGAGCGCTCCGGCGACGGGGTCGTTGCACGCATCAAAAACAGTGATTGAGCCGCTCATAAAGCCCACTGTTGAGGGGCTGATTTTGAGCACATTTGTGCAAAAATGGAAGAACCAGTTTGTGCCGGGCAGATTATAATGGTTATTTTGCCCAATCAACCCCACGGTCAACGCAGTCAGTTCCTTGCGCGGGATAGCCTCTCCCTCAAAGCCCTCCTGACGCGGTTCCGGGTCAAGGAACCATTTTACGGGGTGACGGATAGCGTTGCGCTGGCTTTCGGTCAGAGCCATGTGGCATTCCTCCTAAATATTCTGTCGATTTAAACAATTTCCTAGGTTAGTATACATGATTACAGTCAACTTGTAAAGAGTTTTGCCGAAAATTCTTCAAATTTATTTATATGCACATATATGCACACATAATTTATGCGCAGGATTTGTTACAGAATGTTTACATCACCCCCTTTTCATTTTGCTTCAAACGTGCTATACTACGTCAGTATATGCTCACTTTGGTTTCAGGAGGGAATATGTCCAAGATAATTACGGTCAAGAACCTGCATAAGTCCTACGGCAAAAAAGAGGTCCTCAGCGGCGTTTCGTTCGCTCTGGAGGATGGGCAGATCATCGGGTTGCTCGGACCCAACGGCTGCGGCAAAACCTCGCTGCTCAAAATCCTCACCGGGCTGATTCATGATTACAAGGGCGAGGTTCAAATTGACGGGCTGCCCATTGGCGTTGAGAGCAAAAAGCTGGTGGCTTATCTTCCCGAGCGCAGCTACCTTGCCAACTGGATGAGCGCGAAGGACTCGATTGAAACCGCCGCATCCCTGTTCACCGACTTCAACCGCGACAAAGCCTATGCCTTTTTGAAGGATTTTGAGCTGACGCCGCTCATGAAGGTCAAGAGCATGTCCAAGGGTATGCAGGAAAAGCTCCTGCTGACCTTAACAATGTGCCGTGAAGCGCGGCTGTATATTATGGACGAGCCCCTTGGCGGCGTTGACCCTGCGGCCCGCATTGCCATAAAGCAAACCATACTGAGCAATCGCCCCAAAGGCTCCGCAATGCTCATATCCACCCACCAAATCCACGATTTGGAGGACGTGTTTGACCACGCGCTGATGATTCGCGACGGCAAAGTTATTGCGGACGAGCACGTGGATAAAATCCGCGCCAAAGGCAAATCCCTTGAGGAATACTACTGCGAGAAGCACGGAATCCCCGGCTTTGTGCCCAAAACGCACGCTCAGCAGACCGCGGCGCCGTCAGGCGACCTTGCCGCGCAGCTGGAAGCGCTCCGCCAAAGCGATCCGGAGGCTTACGCCAAAATCATGCAGTCGCAGAACAATCAACAATAAAGGAGGGCCGCAATATGTTTCGACTCATAAAAAACGAAATCAAATCCACCGCCCACAGCATGATGGGCATTTACCTTGCAACCATCATCGCAATCGGCTTGCTGGTGCTGGCGCAGACGGCAAAAATCGGCTGGCTTTCCGCGATTAGCTTTCTGGTAATTATCCTCTTGGCATTTCTGCTGGTGTTCATCACCATCATGTGCATAATCATGAACTTCTCACGCTCGCTCTACGGCGCGGAGGGCTATCTGAGCTTTGCGCTGCCGGTCAAGGGCGGAACACTCCTTGGCGCAAAGACCACGGTATCGGTGCTGTGGCTGTTCGTTTCGTTCTTCATCTCAATCGGTGTTTTCTTCGGCACAATGACCTACGTTAGCGCCAACATGGAAAACAGCGAGGAATTGCTGCTGATTAAAGACTTGGTTGCCACCTTCGTAAGCTTCCCGAACAAGGGCGTTCTGGTGGTCACGGGGCTATTCAATGCGCTCTTCCTTTTCCTGCTGATGCTGGTTTTGCTTGTGGATATATTCTTTGCTATAACATTGGCAAACACCCGCCAATTCCAAAACCAAAATGTGCTTTGGGGAATTTTGTTCTCGTTCATTTTCGTCATACCGTCTTTGGTGCTGGGAATCAACCTGACAAACCGCGCCCCGCTGTCGTTTATGCTAACGGCAAAAAGCGTGGGGATTATCAGTGAAGCCATGACTGTGCCCAAGGAGCTTTCCGCCTATATGCCGCAGGACAACTGGGGCTTCCGTTTGGGCATCGCCGGAATGCTGTTCATGATGGCAGTGTCTGCCGGGCTGCTGTACCTCACCGCATTCCTGATGAACCGAAAGACCAACGTTAAGTGATAGGAGTGCCCGCCCAATGAAAGCGCCTTTACGTGCGTTCAATACGTTCAAAAAGATGTTCTGGGTTCTGTTTGTGGCAGGCAGCATCGCTTTTGCCGGATTGGCGGGCTTAAATGCCGGAGTGATAGCCTCCGCAAAGCCGCACATCCTAACGGTTGACGAAGCGGTTAAAAACGGCGTATATGACTGCATATTGGTGCTTGGCGCGCAAATCTACAGCCCAAGCACCCTCTCCCCCATGCTTGAGGATCGGGTCAAATATGGCATTGAGTGCTTGCAAAAAGGCGCAGCACCGGTGCTGTTGCTCTCCGGCGATCATGGATACGACGACCACGACGAGGTCAACGCCATAAAGGGCTACTGCGTGGAGCAGGGCGTTTCGCCGGACGTTATTTTCCTTGACCACGCCGGCTTCTCCACCTACGAATCCATGTACCGCGCGCGGGATATCTTTAAGGCAAAGCGCGTGCTGATTGTTACGCAGAAATTTCACCTCTCCTGGGCTGTGTATATCGCGCGTTCGCTGGGGCTGGACGCAGACGGCGTCGCCAGCGATCCGCGGCTTTACGGCTATGTTGTATACAACAACGTGCGGGAGTTTTTGGCGCGTGTGAAGGATTTCGGCTACTCCAAGCTCCAACCGCCGCCCACGTTTCTTGGCGATGAAATCCCGCTGACGGGATCCGCGTCCTCCAGTGACGACAAAGCTTATCCTGTCTCGGGCAGCAGCGCTCAGTAAAAAACAACCTCCGAAAGGGGGGACGCACAAAATGGCAAAATTTGGTTTGTTCGGCGGCAGCTTTGACCCGCCGCACATAGGGCATCTGCGTTTGGCTCACGCCGCCGCGGACGCGCTTGGCTTGGACACCGTGTTCATCGTTCCGAGCGGGCATTCGCCGGGCAAGCACGCCCCGATTGCGGACGATTATGACCGCCTTTTGATGTGCGAAATGACTTTTACGGACGACGACTGCCGCTTTGTTATTGACGACAGAGAGCTGCGGCGCGGCGGCATAAGCTATACAGCCGACACTCTGCGCGAGCTTCAGGAGGAATATCAGCCTGAGGCGGTGAATCCGGCTCTGCTCTGCAACAACTGGTGCCTGATTGCAGGGGAGGACTGCTTGGAGTCGTTCCACACCTGGAAGGACCATCGGGCAATTTTGCGCACGGCGTTCCTTGCCATTGCCCGCCGCGAGCAGGAGGGCGCACCCTTCAAGCACGCGCAGCTCTCGCCGGATGAGAGAGCGCGCGTACGCTTCATCGACGCGGAGCCGATAGTCGTCAGCTCCACGGAAATCCGCGCGGCGGTGTCCTCCGGCGGGGATTACGCCGGCTTTGTTGCGCCCGCGGCGGCAGGGTTCATCGCGCGTGAGGGACTGTATCTATAAGCGATTACACTTACTCCGCGCAGCTTTTTTGTTCCTGAGCACTTCAGTTTTCATCGCAAACGGCAATGGCCTGCATAAGGTTCAGCGTACCCGCATAGACGCTCTTGCCGCAAATCGCCGCGTCCACCCGCGCCGCCTTGAGCATAAGTACATCGTCAATGTCGGTCACGCCGCCGCTGGCGACAAGCGTGCAGTCCACACTGTTGCGCAGCTGGTAGAGTTGGGTGAGGTTGGGTCCTTGGAGCATACCGTCCGTTGCGATATCGGTGAAGATAATCGTCTGTACGCCAAGCGACTCCATCTGTCTTGCCAAATCAATGAAGTGGATGCCGCTGCCCTGCAGCCAGCCGTCAGCCACAGCTCTGCCCGCCTTTGCGTCAATACCCACGGCGATTCGCTCGGCGTATTTCTCCACGGCCGACTTTACAAGCTCCGGATTGCGGATTGCGGCGCTGCCCAATACAACACGTGCAATCCCGCGTTCCAAATAGAAATCAATATCCTTCATAGTTCGGATTCCGCCGCCCAGCTCCACAAGCAAGCCGCTTTTTTGCGCAATCTCCGTGAAGATATCGGCGTTGACGCGCCTGCCTTCTTTCGCGCCGTCCAGATCCACCATATGCACCCAGCGCGCGCCCTGCTCGGCGAACCAAACCGCCGTTAACAGCGCGTTCTCGGCGACTTGCTCCGCAGTGGCAAAATCGCCCTGCCGCAGCCGCACGCACTTGCCGTCCTTGATGTCAATCGCGGGCAATATAATCACGATGAAGCTCCTTTTATTGCAGCATACCCTTGGTGGAAAGCAAGCCCTCGCGGTGCGAAACCGCCATGCGCAGCGCATGACCGAAAGACTTGAACATAGCCTCTGTTTTGTGGTGGTCGTTGCCGCCGGGATTGGTCGTCATGTGCAGCGTAAAGCCGGCGTTGACGCACAGCGCGCGGAAGAATTCCTCCGAAAGGCAGGTTTCATATTCGCCGATGCGTTCGTTTGTGAACGTAGCTTTGTAGTAAAGATAGGGCCTGCCGCTTACATCAAGCACAGCCTTGGCAAGGGCTTCGTCCATTGGCAGCAGAAAAAAGCCGTAGCGCTGAATGCCGGATTTATCGCCCAGCGCCTTGGCAAGCGCCTGACCCAGCACAATGCCGGTGTCCTCCACCGTGTGGTGAGCGTCCACGTCCAAATCGCCCTTTGTGCTCAAGGTAAGGTCAATGCCCGCGTGTGTGCCCAGCGCGGCGAGCATGTGGTCAAAGAACCCCACGCCTGTGCTGACATTGATTTTTCCGCCCAATTTTCCGCCGGTGGCGTCCAAATTGACGCTCACACTTACCTGCGTTTCATTTGTCGTCCTCTCCAAAGTTACTTTACGCATATGCTTCCCCTCCAAAAAATTCTTGCAGCGCCGTCAGCAGCGCGTGATTTTCCTCCGCGCTGCCGACGGTTATCCGCAGTGTGCCGTCAAATTGCCGAATGATTATGCCCTGCGCTTTAAGGTATGCGGTAACGGCGTCCGCCTCGCTGCACTTGGCAAAAATGAAGTTCGCCTCGCTGCCGATCAGCTCAAGCTTGCCCGGCACCTGACGGGAAATCAGCGTGAACATCTCGCGCAGCTTATCGCGCCGGGCGCGGATTAGCCCTATCCCATGCCGCACGCGGTCGTGGTTGTTATAGAGAGCCGTGCCGATTGCCTGACTGAGCGCGTTGACATTATACGGCGACTTGACCGCACGCAGCGCCCGTGTGAGCCTCTCGTTTGTGACGGCGAACCCAAGCCGCAGCGACGCCATGCCAAGCGCCTTGCTTGCCGTGCGCAGAACGATGAGGTTCTCAAAGTCGTTGACCTCATGGATCAGCGTGCCGTCGGAGAAATCCATGTATGCCTCGTCCAGCACCACAAGCGCGGGCGTTGAGCACACAAAGCGGCGTATCTCGTCTGCCGGAATGGTCAAGCCGGTTGGGTTGCAGGGGTTGGAAAACAGCACCACGCGCGCGCGGACGCCTTGGGCGGCGGTTAAATCAAGGCGATAATCCTTCTTTTCAAACGGCATGTGGTCGCAGCCCGCAAGTCCCGCGTATATTGCGTACATGGAGAAATCGGGTGTAAAGGTAATCACCTTGTCGTCCTGCTGCGTGAATGCCGTGAGGATAATGCTGAGCAGCTCGTCCGAGCCGTTGCCCGCCGTAACAAGCGCCGGGTCAATCCCATAATAGCCCGCGAACGCCGCGCAAAGAGCGCCGGCCGCAGGGTCGGGGTAGCGGTTAAACGCGGTGCTTTCCACCGCGCGGATAATCTCCTCAAAGGCGATGGAATCCGGCTGCAAAAACGATTCGTTTGCGTCAAGCCGCACGGGATAATCCCCCGCAATTGGCTCATACGGCTCCAAATCACGCACCTTTGCGTTCAGAAAAAACGGCATAAAACCTCCTTTACCGGATTACAGATGTCAGACGATAGCTGTCAGAGCCGCACACTGACGGCGTTTGCGTGCGCGTCAAGCCCCTCCGCACGGGCAAGTGTTAGTACATCGGGCGCGGCGGCTCGCAGGGCGGACTCCGGGTAGTAGATAAACGACGACTTCTTCAGGAAGCTGTCTACTCCAAGCGGCGAAAAGAACCGCGCCGTGCCGCCCGTCGGCAAAACGTGGTTTGGCCCGGCGTAATAATCGCCAAGACTCTCCGGCGTGTGGTGACCAAGGAAGACGCTGCCGGCGTTATCGGCAAGACCGATGTATGACAGCGGGTCGCGCACGCACAGCTCCAGGTGCTCCGGCGCAAATTCGTCCGCAAGCGCAATGCACTGCCTGATGTTTTCGCAGACTACTGCAGCGCCGAAATCCGCAAGCGCGCGTCCTGCAATCTCGCGGCGGGGAAGCAAGGCAAGCTGCAGCTCAAGCTCCGCGATGGTCTGCTCCGCTATTGCTGCGGAAGTAGTCAGCAAAATCGCGCTGGCAAGCATATCATGCTCCGCCTGAGCCAGCAAATCTGCCGCAAGATAGCGCGGTGCGGCGGTTTCGTCCGCGACGACAAGCACCTCTGACGGTCCGGCTATCATGTCGATATCCACCGCGCCAAAGACCAACTTTTTTGCCGTGGCGACGTAAATATTGCCGGGTCCCACAATTTTATCAACCTGCGGGACGCTCTGCGTGCCGTACGCCAGCGCGGCAACCGCCTGTGCTCCACCGATCAGGTAGATTTTATCCACCCCCGCAACTGCCGCCGCCGCAAGAATATCGGGGTTTGCGCCGCCATTACCGGGCGGGGTAACCATTATGAGCTCACCGACACCCGCTATCTTGGCGGGGATTGCGTTCATGAGCACGCTTGAGGGATACGCCGCCGTGCCGCCGGGGACATACAGCCCCACGCGCGCAAGCCCGCGCACACGCTGACCCAAAATCACGCCGTCTTTGGACGTGGTGAGCCAGCTTTGCTGTGCCTGACGCAGGTGGAAATCGCGGATATTCTCCGCGGCGTTTTGCAGCGCCGTAACGAACGCCGAATCCCGTGCGGCAAGTGCCGCCGCCATGTCGTCCTTATCCAAAATCCACTTTTCGGGCAGACCGCCGTCAAAGCGCTCGCTGTATTCACGCAGAGCCTCGTCGCCGCGCGCACGCACATCTCCGATAATCTCTTGAACAATCTTCTCCACACGCGCGTCTGTTTCGCCGGCGCGCGCCTTGAGCTTGGCGAAAAGCTCCCGCTCCGCCGTGCCGTCCGCCTTAACCAATGCAAGCATTGTGCTCTCCCCTGCCCCGTTTTGGCTCTGTAAATTTTACCACTCCGCAACCGCCATTGCCGCCGTCATATCGTCCAAAAGGGACTGCATTTGCTTATGCCGCAGCTTCATGCTGGCAACGTTAGCGATAACCCGTGCGGAGATTGGCTGAATGTCCTCAATGACCTCAAGCCCGTTTGCCGCAAGTGTGCTTCCGGTTTCGACTATGTCCACAATTGCGTCCGAGAGTCCCAACAGCGGCGCCAGCTCCACACTGCCCTCAATCTTGATGATGTTGACGTCCATGCCCTTTTGCGCGAAAAATCGCCGCGCCACAGCCGGATATTTTGTGGCGATGGAGCGCTCATGGTGCCCCGCGTAAAAATCTTCACCGCGCTTACCTGCCAGCGCAAACTTGCAGACCCCAAACGGCAGCCGCAGGACCTCATAGACCCCCGCGCCGTCCTCCGCAAGCGTATCTTTCCCCACAATGCCGAAATCGCACACGCCGTGGCGCACATATGTCACAACGTCCGCAGCCTTTGCTAACACGGCGTTGCATTGGGCACCCTCCGCCGTGCCTATGGGCAATATCAGCCGCCGCCCCTTTTCGCGCAGGGCAACGCAATCAAGCCCCATGGTTTCAAAGAGTGTTATGGATTTTTTCTCCAGGCGGCCCTTTGTGAGGGCAATTCGGATTGGGCGCAAGGGCGCACCTCCCTGTTATAAAGGTTGCAGCGTTGCTTGTATTATACCATAGGGAAGAAGAAAACGCAAACCCGGCAGCCGCGCACATCTCTTACACTTCATCAGTTTTTGCAAAGCTTGGCAAACAAACACAAGGCAATGGGCGCGCAAGCTTGACAAGTTCCGCGAATTGTGATAAAATAAAGCGTTGCATTCTGCGGCAATGCGCTGTAGGACATGCAAAACATCAATCATGAAAGGAGGAAAACCCTTGCCAACCTTTAACCAACTCGTGCGCAACGGACGTCAATCCGCACGCAGGAAGCCCAAGGCTCCGGCTCTTTTGCAAGGACTTAACAGCAAGAAAAACGCGGTCACGCACCAGAACGCGCCCCAAAAGCGCGGCGTTTGCACCGCCGTCAAGACCGACACCCCAAAAAAACCGAACTCCGCGTTGCGCAAAATCGCCCGTGTACGCCTGACGAACAACATGGAAGTCACAAGCTACATTCCGGGCGTTGGGCACAACCTGCAGGAGCACTCCGTAGTGCTCATTCGCGGCGGACGTGTGCGCGACCTGCCCGGCGTGCGCTACCACATCATCCGCGGCACGCTGGATGCACAAGGCGTTACCGGCCGTATGCAGTCACGTTCCAAGTACGGCGCAAAGCGTCCAAAGGCAGCGAAGAAGTAATACTTCCGGCGGCAAACACAAAACAGTTTCCACCAATGCTAAGGTGTATAAATATATGCCTCAGTCGGCGGACTGCCGGACGTTTGGTTCATGATTACAGCTGCGGGATTCCAATATCTGACAGTTGCAGTCCGAGAACTGACCGCAGGCAGAGTACCTGTGAGTTCATTAAATATGAAGGAGGGAAGCAAAGTGCCAAGAAGAGGCAATGTGGCAAAACGAGATGTTCTGCCCGACCCTATTTACGGCTCCAAGCTCGTCACGCGGTTGATTAACAACATCATGCTCGACGGCAAAAAGGGCGTATCCCAGAAAATCGTCTATGAAGCCTTCAGCATCATCCGCGAAAAAACCGGCAAGGAACCCCTGGAAGTCTTTGAGACTGCCATGGAGAAAGTCATGCCAATGCTGGAAGTCAAGGCGCGCCGTGTGGGCGGTTCCACATACCAAGTGCCGATTGACGTGCGCCCGGAACGCCGCCAGACCTTAGGTCTGCGCTGGCTGACCAACTACAGCCGCGCACGCAGTGAGCGCACCATGAAGGAACGCCTTGCAAACGAAATCCTGGACGCGGTCAACGAGACCGGCTCCGCATACAAAAAGCGCGAGGACACGCACCGCATGGCGGAAGCGAACCGCGCGTTCGCACACTTCCGCTGGTGATTCAGATATTAGATATCGGACGTTAGATGTTAGACGTAAGTATCTAATATCTGTCATCTTGAATCTAACATCTAACATCTACCATCTAACATCTAAAGGAGCGAAGCGACTGATGCCCAGAGATGTATCCCTGGAAAAAACACGTAACATCGGTATCATGGCCCACATTGACGCCGGAAAAACCACCACCACTGAGCGCATTTTGTTCTATACGGGCATAACGCACAAAATCGGTGAGGTTCACGACGGCGCGGCGACCATGGACTGGATGGCACAGGAACAGGAACGCGGAATCACCATAACCTCCGCCGCAACAACCTGTTTTTGGAAAGACCACCGTATTAATATCATCGACACACCCGGCCACGTTGACTTCACCGTTGAGGTGGAGCGTTCGCTGCGCGTGCTCGACGGCTCCGTCACGGTGCTTTGCGCCAAGGGCGGCGTTGAGCCCCAGAGCGAAACCGTCTGGCGTCAGGCGGACAAATACCGCGTGCCGCGCATGGCTTACGTCAACAAAATGGACATTATGGGCGCGGACTTCTACAACGTTGTGCATATGATGCGCGAACGCCTGAAGTGCAACGCCATCCCCATCCAACTGCCAATCGGCGCCGAAGCGGATTTCCGCGGAATCATCGACCTGGTGGCCATGGTGGCTCATGTCTATTATGACGACAAGGGCGTCGATATCCGCGAGGAAAAAATTCCCGCAGAACTTCAGGAGCTGGCGGACAAATACCGCTTTGAGCTGCTTGAGGCAGTCGCGGAGCAGGACGATGCGCTGCTTGAAAAATACCTTGCCGGCGAAGAGCTGACTCAGGACGAAATCAAGACGGCAATCCGCAAGGCGACATTGGGCAACAAAATGGTGCCCGTCACCTGCGGCACAAGCTATCGCAACAAGGGCGTGCAAATGCTCCTTGACGCGGTTGTGGACTTCATGCCCGCGCCCACGGACGTTCCCGATATCACCGGAATCAACCCGCACACCGACGCAGAAGAGGTGCGCAAATCCTCCGACAGCGAGCCGTTCAGCGCGCTTGCCTTCAAGATTGCCACCGACCCCTTTGTGGGCAAGCTCTGCTTCTTCCGCGTGTATTCCGGCGCCGTCAGCACAGGCAGTACGGTCTATAACTCCACCAAGGACCAGCGTGAGCGCATGGGCAGAATCCTGCAGATGCACTCCAACCACCGCCGTGATATCGAATGCGTTTACGCGGGCGACATTGCCGCGTGCGTCGGTGTGAAAAACACAACCACGGGCGATACCCTTTGCGATGAGCGCCACCCGGTTATCCTGGAATCAATGGAGTTCCCCGAGCCGGTTATCCGCGTGGCGATTGAGCCGAAAACCAAGGCGGGTCAAGAAAAAATGGGCATTGCTCTGCAAAAGCTTGCCGAGGAAGACCCCACCTTCAAGTGCTATACCGACGAAGAAACAGGGCAGACTATCATTGCCGGAATGGGCGAGCTGCACCTGGAAATCATCGTTGACCGTATGCTGCGCGAGTTCAAGGTGGAGGCAAACGTGGGCACGCCCCAGGTCGCCTACCGCGAAACCATTACCCGCGAAGCCAAGAGCGACACCAAGTACGCCCGTCAAACCGGCGGACACGGTCAATTTGCCCACGTTGTAATCACAATTGAACCAAACCCCGGCAAGGGCTTTGAATTCGTTAACGAGATTACAGGCGGCGTGATTCCCAAGGAATATATCCGCCCTGTGGAGCAAGGCGTTCAAGGCGCGCTGCTATCCGGCGTGCTTGCCGGCTTCAACGTTGTTGACGTGAAGGTTCACCTGACTTTCGGGTCATACCACGAGGTTGACTCATCCGAAATGGCGTTTAAGATTGCCGGATCAATGGCGCTCAAGGACGCTATGCGCAAGGCGGGTCCCGTGCTGATGGAGCCCATCATGAAAGTCTCGGTCACCGTGCCGGACGACTACATGGGCGACGTTATCGGCGACATCAACAGCCGCCGCGGCGTGATTCAAGGCACCGAAATGCGCACCGGCGCGGTGCAAATCAACGCCAATGTGCCGCTCTCGAATATGTTCGGCTACTCCACAAGCCTGCGCTCCAAAACGCAGGGGCGCGGTCAGTATGTCATGGAGCCGAGCCACTACGAGGAAATCCCGAAATCAATCGCGGAAACAATCATCAAGGACAAATAAACGCAGACGGACAGGCGTTTGCCATGCAGTTTGCAGGAGCTATTGCCGCCGAGCAGTAAGCTTTATGTTAGAAGCAAGGCAAGGTGCGTCTTTCAGCGGCATTACCCGCACTTGATTTTTTCCGGGATATTTGCTACAATATCAACAATCAGCAGCAATTCCAAATATCATCTTCTATGAGGAGGACAAACACAATGGCAAAGGAAAAGTTTAACCGAGACAAACCCCACGTAAACATCGGCACCATTGGTCACGTTGACCACGGCAAGACCACACTCACAGCGGCGATCACCAAGACGCTGGCAATGAAGGGTCAGGCGGCTTTCGTTGATTACGCAAACATCGACAAGGCCCCTGAAGAGCGTGAGCGCGGCATTACAATCAACACCGCCCACGTTGAATACGAAACCGACGCGCGCCACTACGCCCACGTTGACTGCCCGGGACACGCCGACTATATCAAAAACATGATTACCGGCGCGGCGCAGATGGACGGCGCAATCCTCGTTATCGCCGCCACAGACGGTCCTATGGCACAAACCAAGGAGCACCTTCTGCTGGCCCGTCAGGTTGGCGTGCCCTATATCATCGTCTATATGAACAAGGTCGACCAAGTGGACGATGAAGAACTGCTTGACCTGGTTGAGATGGAAATCCGTGAGACCCTCACCGAGTTTGAGTTCCCCGGCGACGACACACCCATCATCCGCGGCTCCGCCCTTCAGGCGCTTGAGTACAGCGGCGACGACTTTAACGCACCGGAACTCAACAGCATCCACGAGCTCATGGACGCGGTGGACAGCTATATCCCCACGCCTGAGCGCAAGGCGGATCTGCCTTTCCTCATGCCTGTTGAGGACGTGTTCACAATCACCGGGCGCGGCACAGTCGCCACCGGACGTGTGGATCGCGGTCAGCTGAAGCTCGGCGAGGAAATCGAAATCGTCGGTCTGACCGAAGAGAAGCGCAAAGTCGTCGTCACCGGCATCGAGATGTTCCACAAGGAACTGGACTATGCCGAAGCGGGCGACAATGCCGGAGTTCTGCTCCGCGGCGTGCAGCGCAAGGAAATTGAGCGCGGACAAGTGCTTGCCAAACCCGGCAGCATTCAGCCGCACACCAAGTTCCGCGGTCAAGTTTACGTTTTGACCAAAGATGAAGGCGGTCGCCATAAGCCGTTCTTCTCCAACTACCGTCCGCAGTTCTACTTCCGCACCACCGACGTGACCGGCGTCATCACCCTGCCTGAGGGCGTGGAGATGTGTATGCCCGGCGACAACGTCGAAATGGACGTGGAGCTCATCACCCCAATCGCCATCGAAAAAGGTCTGCGTTTCGCCATCCGCGAAGGCGGCCGCACGGTGGGTTCGGGCGCGGTTATCGCGGTCAACGAGTAAGATTTTCCACATTATAGGGGCGGTGCGTGTCATTGCCCCTTGAGTGTTTTAATGTTGTTGGTGCATATTAATGTGTATCGGCAATTTTGGGGGATTATATTATAAATGAGAAGCGCACTGTGCTTTCGCAGGATGCGTTGGATTGTTTGTTGCGTTGACATAAAAAAGCCTAAAACACTTTGCAATATCGCCCGATCGACAAGCAAACGCTTGAGCTTGTCCTTGCGGCGCTAAGCCCGGAAAGAACTACATAATGACAGACGCCACAAAGCTTACCGCAGCCCTCGCCGCCGTCCAAAAGCCGGGTCGCTACGTGG
This sequence comes from Oscillospiraceae bacterium, assembly GCA_031290105.1. Classification (GTDB taxonomy): domain Bacteria; phylum Bacillota; class Clostridia; order Oscillospirales; family Acutalibacteraceae; genus WRKY01. The sequence continues at coordinate 5,888 of JAITOD010000013.1, read as the reverse complement.
GCGGCGAATGGGGTCAGAGTGCGCCCAAACCGGACGCGGAGCTTCGCTTTGCCCTTTGTTTTCCCGATACCTACGAGATCGGCATGTCGCATTTGGGGCTGAAGATTCTTTATGAGCTGGCAAATCGCCGCGAAGATTGCTCATGCGAGCGGGTTTTCGCTCCGTGGATAGACATGGAAATGCAAATGCGCAGAGTGGAACTTCCGTTGTTTTCGCTGGAAAGTCACACATCTGTTGCGGATTTTGACATAATCGGCTTTACTCTGCAATATGAACTCAGCTACACAAACGTGCTGAATCTGCTTGACTTGGCGGGTCTGCCCGTACGTTCGGCGGAGCGCGAAAGTCTGAGCCCGCTGGTGATTGCGGGCGGTCCCTGCGCGTGTAACCCCGAACCGCTGGCTGATTTTGTGGATCTGTTTGTGCTGGGCGAGGGCGAGGAGGTCCTGGACGAGCTGCTGGATTTGCTCAAAGCGCACAAGCGGCAGGGACGCGGCAAGGCAGAATTCCTGCGTGCAGCGGCGGAAATCCAGGGCGTATATGTGCCGTCGCTCTATAGTTTATCATATAATTTTGACGGCACAGTCGCGGAGATAACTCCTTTGAACGGCGCACCGCCAAGTCCGCGTAAACGCGCTGTGGCAGATCTGGACGCCATGTTTTCGCCTACACAAGCCATTGTGCCCTACCTTGAAACCGTGCACGACAGGGCGGCTGCGGAGATTTTCCGCGGCTGCATCCGCGGCTGCCGATTCTGCCAGGCGGGGTATCTCTACCGCCCTATCCGCGAAAAATCGCCCGAAATTGTGGATGCGCAGTGCCACGCCATGTGCGGCGGCAGCGGCTACGACGAGCTTTCACTCTGCTCGCTCTCCACCAGCGACTACAGCCGCTTGTCAAATTTATTGGAGCGCCTGCTCTCGTGGACGGAAAAAGAGCAGACCAACCTTTCGCTGCCGTCGCTGCGCATGGATAATTTTCCGCAGGAGCTGATGGAACGGCTGCAGTCCGTGCGCCGCAGCAGCTTGACGTTCGCGCCGGAGGCAGGTACGCAGCGCCTGCGCGATGTTATCAACAAAAACCTGGGCGAGGAAACCATTTTGCAGACCGCGCGGCAGGCATTCGCGGGAGGTTGGACGGCGGTCAAGCTATATTTTATGCTGGGATTGCCGACTGAGAGTGACGAGGATATTCGCGGAATTGCCGCGCTGGCTCAGGCGGTTGTTGACGAATATTATCACAACCCGGACAAGCCGAAGGGCAAAGCCGTGCGCGTGAGTTTGAGCTGCGCGTGTTTTGTGCCCAAGCCGTTCACTCCGTTCCAGTGGGAACCCCAGGCGACTTTGGAGGAGCTTGAGGCTAAGCAAGCCCTCCTGCGCACATCGCTTACCACGCGCAAGGTCACGTTGGGGCGGCACAACGCAAAAATGGGGCTGCTGGAGGGCGCTTTTGCCCGCGGCGACCGCCGTTTGTGCGCGGTGATTGAGCGTGCGTGGCGTGCCGGTGCGCGTTTTGACAGTTGGGATGAGCACTTTTATTTTGCCCGCTGGGAGGAAGCTTTTGCCGCCGAGGGGCTGACAATGGCATTTTATGCCAACCGCCGCCGGGAATTCAGCGAGATTTTGCCCTGGTCTCACCTTGATTTTGGTGTGCGAAACGACTTCCTTGCGCGCGAAAATCGCCTTGCGCACATAGCCGAAACTACGCCGAATTGCCGCGAAAAATGCTCTGCTTGCGGTGCGGAAAGGCTTGCTAAATGCGCATGTTTACACTCACCCACGGCGGCACCGCAAAAAATCACCGCCGATGAGGGAAATATCGTCGAACAAGCAGCCGCGCAAACTGCTGACTACCATCCCGTGCGGCTGTGGCTGCAAAAAAGCGGCACGGCAATTTACACAGCGCACCTGGACATGAACCGCCTGCTATCCCGCGCTGTGCGCCGCGCTAAGCTGCCGCTCCGGTACACCGAGGGCTTCAACCCGCACCCCTATTTGACGTTCCCGCTGCCGTTGCCGCTGGGTCAGTCAGGGGAGCGCGAGCCCGTTGACCTGCGCATAATCGGCGAGCTGCCAGACGATGAAATTCGCAGCGCGATGAACGCGGTTTTGCCGCCCGATGTCCGCGTGGTCGGCGTGACTGCGCCTATCCGCAAGGCAAGTGAGATTGCTGCTGCACGGTACTTATTCACGGCGGATTTTGCGGAGGAAGCCCATGCCTCCGCGTTTGCCGACTACGTCCGCGGTGCGCTTTCCGCCGATGAGCTGAATGCCGAAAAGCGCAGCAAACGCGGTTTGCAGACTGTGAATCTGCGTGACTTTATCCGCGATTGGGCAGTCTCGCAGAGCGGGGCTTGCTTGGAATTGCTGTGCACTCTGGACGCGGGCAACACGCGCAACCTGAACGCGCAGCTGCTGTGGAAAAATCTGGCAGACGGCGGCGGAGCTTCGCTAAATAACGCGAATATTACGCGCCTTGGCTTGCTTTGCGCGGACGGAACCGATTTTCAGTGATATTAAGGCTTGACTTTGGGGCACAAATCATATACAATATTACATATATTATTTAACCTATATGAATAGTATGATATGGAGGGTTTGTCTGTGTCCTTATTATTTTCTATGCTAGGAATTGCTGAGCCGATACGATCCGCGGCGGCGCGAAAGGGGAAGCGGCATGGCTAAGCGAACCATTCCGTCGGGCTTGGGTAAAACGGCGGAGCAATATGCACGTTTGGGTCTGGAAAAGGGCAAGGTGGAGCAGCGCGAGGACGGGCAGCGCACCCACGGCGGTCCAGGACCGTATGAGTGGTGGTACCTGGACACCCACTTGGATGACGGCACAAGCCTTGTGCTTGTGTTTTACACCAAGCGCATGATGACCCCCGAAAAGCCCCTTGCCCCATACGCAACAATCGACCTTGACTACCCCGACGGGCGGCATTTCGAGGAGCGGTTGGAGCTGGCGGATATTCCGTTCTCCGCCGAAAAGGACCGCTGTGAGGTGCACATTGGTCCGTGCTATATCAAGGGGAATTTGCAGGAATACGAGGTCTATTTTGAGAATGATGTTTGCTCCGCTAAGGTCAGCTTGAAGAGCAATGTGCCGCCGTGGCGTCCTGAGACAGGGCACATCTTCTTCGGCGAACAGGACGAAGACTTTTTCGCCTGGCTGCCCTCCGTGCCGGAGGGTGACGTGATTGCTGAAATCACCGTGGACGGCAAAACCACTCACCACACGGGCACAGGCTACCACGACCACAACTGGGGCAGCATCAGCATGATGAAGCTTATGAACCACTGGTATTGGGGACGCGCCCGGTTGGGTGATTACCGCGTAATTTCCAGCTATATTTACGGCGAAAAGAAATACGGCTATGAGGAATACCCGATATTCCTGCTTGCCAAGCAGGGTGAACACATTGCGGACGACGCGGCTTACCTCATGTTTTCGCCGCAGGACGTGTTCATAAACCCCGAAACCGGCAAGCCCGTGCATAACCGGCTTATGTATGACTACAACGACGGCGAAAAGCACTACCGCATAACATATCAACGCGAAAGCAACATCATAAACTTTAAGATGATTGAGCAATTGAAAGGGATTCAACGCTTGGGCGCAAAGCTAATCGGCTTTAACGGCGCGTACCACCGCTTTGCGGGCAAGGTCAAGCTGGAGCGCTTCGAGGGGGAGAAAATCGCGGAAACTCTGGAAGCCCCTGCCATTTGGGAGCTGATGTACTTTGGTCATGAACCGAAATGACGTGATAGGGGCGGCAGACTGTCCGGCATACATCACCGAATCTTGCAAGAAGTCCAATATCTAATATCCGGGAGAGTATATGGCTAAGCAATACGGCGGGATTAGGGAGCTGCGCCCCGATACCGACACATATAACGACTGGGGCGGAAGCAGCGTTCAGGCGGCGGCGGATTTTCCGCGCAACTGTCTTGGCCGGGCGGATAGAAGCTTCAGTCAGGGGCTGCAATGCCAGCAAATCAACTCCGTTATGGCACTGCTCTCCATGGAGGACGCGGCGTTTGTGGTGCATTCGCCGCTTGGCTGCGCCGGCTGCTGCTCCATGGCAAACGACTGGTTCCGCGTGGGTCAGCTGCACCGCGGGAGCTTCGCATTGCGCAACGCCCGCATTTTGGTGACCAACCTTGACCAACGCGATGTTATCCTTGGCGGAGAGGCAAAGCTGCGCCGTGCACTGCGTCTTGCGTGGGAGCGTTATAGTCCCAAGCTGATTTTCGTGTTCACGTCCTGCGCGTCAGGGATTATCGGCGACGACGTAGACGCTGTGTCCGCCGAAGTCAACGAGGAATTTCCCGAAACGCTTATCGTGCCAATACACTGCGAGGGCTTTAAGTCCAAGGTCTGCGCGTCCGGCTACGATGCAGCGTTCATTGCCATAACAAAGTACATCCTCAAGGATGAACAACGCGGCGACACAATACCCGGGCTGCTTAACCTCTTCGCCCCTCCCACGGTAAGCTACGTTGACCAGCTGGAGATTGAGCGCATTCTGGGAGAAATTGGCATAACGTGCAACTATATCCCCTTTTATTCATCGCCGGATAAAATCAGAAAAATCCCGCGTGCACAAGCGTCAACCGCAATCTGCAAGGTTTTTGCCGACGAGTTCATGAAGGAATTGGAGCGACTCTACGGCATTCCCTACTCGCACACAATCATGCCAATCGGCAGCCGCAACACCGACCGCTGGCTGCTTGGCGTTGCAAAAATTATGGGCAAAGAGGAAGAAGCCCGAGCCTACATTGCGCGTGAACGCGCCGCCATTGAGCCTCTGGTGGAGTGTCTGCGCCGCCGGCTGGAGGGCAAGACGGTGTTCATCACGGGCGGCACGGGGCGGACGTTCGCGGCGGGCGCACTGGCGGACGACTTCGGCATGAAGCTAATCGGAATGCAAACCCCAACCTATGACAAGGAAATCCAGGAGGACGTGGAACAGCTCAACAGTCTGCACGGAGATTTTGTGCTGGATGTTGCGAACATGATGCCCTTTGAGCAGGTCAACCTGCTTAAAAAGCTGAAACCGGACGTATTCATCGGCGTGCCGATTTGGGCGGCGCGGCTTGGCTTGCCAAGCACCCATGTGCTGGACATCAAGCGCCCTACGCTGGGTTACCGCAATTTGGTGTATCTTGGGCAGAAAATCGCCGCGCAGATTGAAAACCCGGGCTACAACAAAAACATATCCCGCTATGCAACGCTGCCATATAAAGAGAGCTGGTATGTGGACGACCCGTTCAAATTCATTCGCCGGGAGGGCAAAAAATGAGTGAGATTCTCGAAAATCCACACGGCAACTGCGCTCTTGGCGGCGCAAATGCCACGCTGTCGGCAATACGGCGCGTAATTCCGCTTTATCACAGCGGTCCGGGCTGCTGTATGCAAACCACTGCCGGCGAGGCAAGCCAGGGAAGTCTGCGTCTGCCTCCGTATACCGCTTACACGGCAATCCCCTGCACAAACATGCTTGAGCGCGAGGTCGTTTTTGGCGGAGTAAAAAAGCTCGACGCATTCCTGGAGGGCGCGTTGGAGATTCTGGACGCGGACGCGTTTTTTGTCCTGACGGGCTGCACGGCGGGTATTATCGGCGATGATGTAGAGAGCGTAGTTCTCAAATACCGCGAGCAGGGCAACCCCGTTTATGCCATTGAGAGTGCGGGATTTTTGGGTGAAAGCTATCGCGGCTATGAGCTTGCCATGCACGCGTTATTGGAGAATCTGGTTGACCCAAAGTCCGGCGCAAAGGATGCGGATTTGGTCAACCTGATCGGCATTATGCCATACCACGACCCATACTGGGAGGGCAATTTTGAGGAACTGACGCGTCTGCTGAACGCCATCGGCCTGCGGGT
>JAITOD010000086.1 GCA_031290105.1 Oscillospiraceae bacterium | reverse complement strand
GTGCGTTTTTTGAACAGAAACGAGGTTTCGTCCCGGCACTTTTGGGACGTGGTAGAGGACTTTCTGATATGAAGAGCGATTTACCCATGCCGAAAAACCCGCCGGATATGCTCTCCGCCGAGGAATTCCGCGTCAGTCTTGCCCGCTGGATGCTGGCGAACGCGCGCACCGCACCGCCGCCGCGCTCTGAGCGCGGGCAGGACTTTGTGGACAGCTACCGCACGCCCGAGCTGGACTGGAATCTGACTCAAAGCTACATAGGAGCGGACGGCAGAGCGTATGTGCACTTCCGCGCCGAGCTGCGGCTGCTGTCCTGCCGGACCCGTGACGGCAAGGCTCCGCGGGTATTGACGCTCTGGCAAATCCGCGCCCGTGACGCGGCGGCGGGTTCGCAGGAGGATGTCATAGGGTTTTACATCGGGTAATACGGGAAATGGTTCACCAAAATAGCCGTTCAGCTGCCGAGTGCGAAGCTTTTGTTTTTTGCGGCGTATTGAACGTCTTGCAGCGCGTCTTACGCGCACAGCATGGGCTGAATCTGCTCACCGCGCAACGCCGATTCTGACGCCGCCAAGGTCCGCGAAAAATCCGCCACAAGCGAGCGCGGCTTGCACAGTGCGTCATCCTGCCGCATTGGTATAAAATATATATATCGCTTGCCCAGCAGCTTGCCCAAGTTTTCTGCCGAGCCGCTGAGTGCATCGTTTGTTGATACACCCAAAAGCAGCGGGCATTCGTTGCGCAGATGAGCCTTCGCCGCCATTGTCACGGCGGTGTCGCTGATTCCTCCTGCAAGCTTGCCCAGCGTGTTGCCCGTGCACGGCGCGATTATGAGCAGATCAAACAGCTTTTGGGGACCAATCGGCTCAACCTCGGGGATGCTGTGCCACGGAACATTGCCGGTGATTTTTTCCGCGCGAGCCAGCCAATCCGCCGCCTTGCCGAAGCGCGTGTCCGTGCCATAGGCATTCTGCGAAAATATCGTGCGCACAGAGTGCAGTACCGCCAGCTCCTCAATCACGGGGAACACGGCGGCAAATGTGCAATATGAGCCTGTGAGACAAAAGGCTATGTTCGACATTTTTCAATCACCTCTTTTAATATTTTCCTAAGCTTTATTGAAACTGTGCAGTGCAAGAGCGGACAATAAAGCAATGTGCTGTTTCCAAGGAGGCCCGTTAGATGCAGCCCAGTTCTTTCAGCATATTATCCACCGTGTCTGCGATGATTTCACCTGCGGTTTTTGGCGCGGTTTTGCCCGGCAGCGACGGCGCGTAGATATACCGCAGCCCCAGGGATTTTGCCACGTCTGCGTCTATGCCGAACGGCGCACCGGCAATCTCAATCAGCAGAGAATCGGCACGGAATGACGCCAGAATCTCCGCCGTGATTGTCTGCGCGGGAATTGTGTTCACCAGCGCGTCAAAAGCGGGCGCGGCGGCGGTGAGTTCGTCCAGCGGCAGCGGCTCGTAACCGTCCGCGCGGATTTGCGCCAAGTCACGCTTTTTGCGGGCGGCAATCACCACGTGCGTGCCCAAACCTCGCAGCGCACGCGCCAATGAATGTGAGCAACGTCCGTAACCGGTCACGCAGATTGTGCAATCGGCAACGGCGGTTTCGAGCTGCTCAATCAGCAGAGCCAGCACGCCCTGTGCCGTGGGGACGGCGTTGGCAATCGCCAGCTCGTCGCGGGCAAAGTAATCCAGCAGCGCAAGTCCCCTGCCGAAAAACGCGGCGCGAACATCCTCCGGCGGCATTCCCGCGAGTATCGGCTGCTCCGGCGCGGCTTCCTCCGCAATCTCATCAGCGGTGATTTCCTCGTCCGCAAAAGCCGACTGAATCACCGTTTTGCCGCCGGCGCCACGGGTAAAGAGAGGGAGCACAACGGCGTTGCTGCGCCGGACGGCTTGCCGCCATGCGTCATGCGGGACGAACCGCAGCTCCGAAAAGCCGGGTTGCGGCGCAAATTCCCCAAGGCGCACGCTGTGCCCCAGCGCAGACAAGCGTCCGGCGGTGTAGAGCATACGACGGTCCCCGCCAAGCAGCAGCAGTTCCATTGTGCGTCCCCCTCTCGTTTACAGGGTATGCACAATGGGCGTTGGATGTTAGAACTTTTTCTCATGGAGCGAAGTCGTTATGCGGTAAACTGCGCGTATGCATACGGTTAACCGTGCGCTTAACCGCGCGGTAAGAAAGTGAATAAATAAAGCTTTGAGGCTGCGAGAAGAAGTTCTCAGCGATTAGACTGTAATTAGCCCTCACGAGGCACGCCGCACATTGTATCGTTGTCTTCCCCTGCACCCATGGGGCGGGCATACAGCGGCGGTCGTCCGCCTTGCGCCGCACGGCTTCCCGGGATGTCTATTTTTGATTTGGCGGAGGTCTGTTATTTGGCGTTATCAGAGTGATAGCCGCGATGCGTGACATATTTCCACTAAAAATTCTTTCTATTTTTCCGCAGAAGAAATACGGGGGGGAATTATGTGGTATTCTATGTGCAAGAAGCTCTCAAAAGAATCCGGCTTTTGAGCAAATCATTAACTAAAGGGAGTCGTTTAACATGGCAAGTCTAATTGACCTGATCGCAAAAACTGCAAGTGCTTCACAACTGAGAAAGTCCGGCGAAGGCAGAGAACGCCCAAAAAACTGGCAGAAATCCCCTGTGATTTTTTCGTTTTCTCAACCGGTAAATCTTGACCCAATGTTTACTGCGCTGCAGCAGTATTGCGTTCAGCAAAAACTAACAATGAGTGCAGATTCCCTGAACACAGGAGCGCGCTTTCAAAAGATAGTGATGGGCTTCTCAAGATGGGAATGCGCAGTAGTCTTTAATAATGATGCGCACACTGAATTAATTTTTCAAGTTTTAAGTTGGTATGATAATGCGGGTAATGATATCCCGATTTACAAGCTGATTTCATGCATAGAGCGAACCATATTGGGCGTTTATCCTGACGCAATTGTTGTTGAAAACAACGAGCAAAAACGACTGGGAGATTTATACCGGGCCGGCCGCTGATAGCCGCAAAAAGCAGCAAACCAAACACCGCCGTAAAGCATACAGCGGCGTTTGGTTTGTTAGTTATTATTGAACTTTACCCTTGCAAAAGCGAAAGTACCTCCGCGCGGGTTTTAGCGTCCGCACGCATGATTCCGCGCAGGGCGCTGGTTTGCGTCCGCGCGCCGGACGCTCTGGCTCCGCGCATGGTCATGCAAAGGTGCTCGGCCTCAATCAGCACGGCGACACCCTGCGGACGCAGAATCTCATCAAGACTATCGGCAACCTGCGCTGTCAAGCGCTCCTGAAGTTGCGGTCGGCGGGCAAAAACGCCTACAATCCGCGCCAGCTTAGATAGCCCGATTATGCGCCCGTCCTGCGGAATATAAGCGATATGCGCTCGCCCCAAAAACGGCAGCAAGTGATGCTCACACAGAGAGTAGAGCGGAATATCACGCACAAGCACAAGCTCGTCATTGCCCTTTTCGGTGAAGATTTTTGCGTGCTGCTGCGGGCTTTCGTCCATGCCGGCGAGCACCTCGGCATACATTCGCGCCACACGTTCGGGCGTTTCGCGCAAGCCCTCACGGTCGGGGTCTTCGCCGATTGCAAGGAGGATCTCCCGCACGGCGGCTTCAATTCGCGGCAAATCCATGCGTCATACCAACCTGCTGGACGGGAATTTTTTCTGCCAAAGCTTGACTGCAAACTTCACGCAAAGCACCGCCAGCAGACCATATGCAACGCCCGCGACGATTCCGCCGAGCACGTCTGTGGGGTAGTGCACGTGAACGTAAATCCGCGAAAAACCAATCAGCGCGGCAAGGATTGTGCCCGGGATTGCAAGGGCAAAGCGGGATTTCTTATCCGGGATAAACCAGAGCGCAATCAGCGGCGCAAATGAGCTGCTTGTGTGCCCGGAGGGGAATGAGAGGCTGTCGGGCTTTGCGATAATCTCCGGGAAGTAGAACGCCCGGCCGGTCCAGGAGGGCCAATCAAAATCGAACGGGCGCGGACGCTCGAAAAACGGCTTGATGATAAGGTCGTTCAGCAGTCCGGAGAACGCCACGCCCAGCATAACCGCAATGCCCCACGGGCGCAGCTTTTTTGAGAACAGCATGAGTGCGCCGATCGCCAGCCAAATCAATCCGCTGTTGCCAAGGGAGGTGATGAAGGCGAAGATGTTATCAAGCACGGGGTTGTGCCCAACGTCCAGCACGCGCTCCGTCCACGCGAATATGTTCCAGTCAAAGTGAAGTATGGCGTCCATGGCAAGTCCCTTCGTGTTTGCGTTGGTTTATTTACTTTACTAAAGTATACAGTATTTTTAAAAACTATGCAATACCGAACTTGAGATTTTGAGAATCTGAGAAACATTAAACGGCAGGTATTGTACTACCCGCCGTTTAATGTCTAACTTCTAATATTTATGCGTAGCAAGTCCGGCTGATGATGATTTTCTTCAGCTCGTCGCTCAATTCCTGGAAATACGCGCAGTATCCAGCCACTCGCACCATCAGGTATTTGTGCTTTTCCGGGTGTTCGTAAGCCTCCAGCAGCAGCTCGCGGCTTACAACATTCGGCTGGAACTGCATTCCGCCCGTGGTGAGGAAAGTGCGAAAGATCTCCGCCAGGTTGTGCACGCCGTTTTCGCCCGGGAACAGCGCCGCGTCAATCGTGAACGTGACAGTGCTTCCGTTGACGGCAAAATTGGCAAAATCCACCTTGGCGATGTCGTTCAGCGCGGAGAGTAAGTCGTCCTGCACGGCGCCATGGTGAGGCGCAACGGAGTTTGCCAGCGACACTCCCGCAAGTCGTCCGCTGGGCAATGCTTGGGTATATTTGCCATAGCGGTCGGAGGTGTTCAGCGCATAATACCCTGCAACATAATGCCCGTTTCGCACAGCATAGGGGCACTGCGCCAGCGCTATATTATACATTTTCATTACCTTGGTGACCCAGCGTGCGGTGTCGTCGCTGGTGTTATCGCCAAACTTTGGCAGAGCAAGAATATCTGCGCGGATCTGCCCGTTCAGCTCGCCCTCAAAGTTTGCGTCCACGGCCAGGATGATATCCAGCATCGTGTATTTTTTCTGCCTGAAGACCAACTCGTCAACCGCCAGGAGGGAATCCGCCACGTCGGTGATCCCCACAGCCTGAATGCCGGCGGTGTTGTAGTCCGTGCCGCCCTCATATGCGTCCTTGCCGCGGCGCACACAGCTGCTGTATAGCGATGAGGCCAGCGGCGTGGTGAAGTTTTCGCTCAGCACGGTTTCCACAACCTGCTGATCGGCAAGGATTGAACGTGCAACGGCGTTCAGCCGCTCTTGATAGCGCGAAAGCAGCTGCTCCATATTCTCTGCGGGGGCATAGGTATAGAACCCGCGCTTGACCTCGCGTTTTTTTATGACTCGCGCGCGCAGTGCCTTGCGTTTGACGCAGTGCGGCGTATCTTTGCTGTGGCCAAACTCAATTATGCGGGTGGTGAATTTTTCAATCTGTTCGGGAAATGCGTAGTTCCACAGGTCGTGGGACTGCCCCTTCATTGCCTGGAGAAACGGCAGAGTGACGTTCATGTTGGCGCAATCGGTATTGCCGAAATGCTCCGTGCTGATTACAGGCTCCACGCAGCCGACGATGGAATAATTGCGAATGTTCTCTGGCGTTTCGTGGTAGTGATTCTCCAGACTGCGCAGATAGACCTCATCGCTGAAAAGCTCCGGCATCGGACAGCCGCCAACATATAGCTGCGCCAGGCGGTTGAGGTAGCGCTGCGGGCTGTCCTTGTGGATTCGGGCGCACATATTGATCGCCAGCGGCAGCAGCTCGCAGATGTCGCAGAGCATGTATGTGACGTCGTTGGTGCCGTCAGTTCCATCGGGGGCAAGACCGCCGAAAGTGATCGCCTGGTCGGTGGATAGAGTCTCGAACAGCTTGCTCAGGTTCAATAGCCCGTCGCCGTCATTGACCAAAATCGCTTCGTCCATCTTGAGCACAAACAGGCTCAACAGTTCTTTTGCCTGCTCATAATTGAGTATGCCCGCCTTGACGTCGCGCTCATAATATGGCTGCAAAAGCTGATCAACGCGCCCAAGAGAGATTGCGTTTTCATAAGCCTCGGTGCAAAGGGAAATCTGCAAAAACGCCATGGATTGCAGTGCCTCGCGGAAAGTCCGTGCAGGGTATTTGGGCACGCGCTCGCAGATTGCCGCCATGTCCGCAAGCTCTTTCGCGCGCTCGGGGTCGGATTCCGCGTCTGCCATATCGCGGAGTTTTTCCGCATATCGCAGACCGAAAACCTCCAGTGCGTCAAGGGAAATCAGCACGCCATTATAGAAATCCTGATTGTTCTCCGGATGCTCCGCCATAGTGCGGCGAACCTCATCTTTAAGCCCAACGGTGCCGTTATCCAGTAAGCGGTCAAAGTTAACGATGAAGTGGGCGATGGCGGCAAAGTTGTTGTTAAAGCCGACTTTCTGCTCCGCCACAGAGGAGAAAGTCTGCACCATCTGCTTCAAGCCGCCCTTGGTGGCAAAATGCCCGATAATGCTGTGCTTCAGCCAATAAGGGAAGACCTTGAAATAAAACTGACGGCGCTCCTTGGGGTCGCTGAAAAACTTGACCGGTGTTTGCCGCGCGGCTTTATAAAGGAAAGAGATGAACAGCGATCCGTATTGCTCCTCCCAGATTTGCCCGGCGACGCGCTTATCGGTGAAGTTGCCCACAAGCAGCTCGCCCGGCCAGATTTTAAGCTTGCGGCGCTCCAGCACATACTTGAGCCGCTGAGCGCGGTGGATATGCACAGGCTTGCTGAAACCGTCGTGAGTTTTGTAGTATTCCGTTTTGAGCAGCGCGGTTTCGAAGCAGATTTCGCGCGGGGCCTCCCACAGCTCCTGCCGGATTTTGTTGACGCGGTCTGTGAACTTTGCGTGGAACGGCGCGGGCTGCAGTGAATCGCTCCAGACCTCAAGCCCGTTTTTGCGAAACTCGGCCGCTGCGGCTTTCAGGGACTCCAGCGCGGCTTTTTGCTCAATGCCAAGCTGCGGGATATCTATGCCGAGCTTTGCCGCTTTGTCTTCGTAGAAATTCCAGTACTGCAGCAGCTCAAGGTCGTCAAAGTCCAAGCTCTTAATATATTTTGCAGCTGCCGCGATTTGCTCCGGCGCGTCGTTGTGTCCCGGCACGACGACCATGCGGAAACGCACTTTGGTGCGCGAATCCAAGGCAATGAGCCGCTCCACGTTTGCGCGGATCAGTCCATCGCTCTGACCGGTCAAGCGTTGGTGGCAAGCGTCGTCGCCAATAACTTTGAAGTCAACCAAAAATGTGTCTATGTAAGCGATCAGCGGCTCAATTTTCTCCCAGGGAACAAACAGCGTCGTTTCTATGCTCACGGGGATTTCCGCCGCCTCCAGCTGCCGCAAAAGCTCCAGCATGGATTCTGTGTTTTGCAACAGCGGTTCGCCGCCGGACAGCGTGACGCCGCCGCCCGTTGCGCGGTAATATTCCTCGTCTTTGCGCAGAAGCTCAACCAGTTGACCGGCGGTGAGTGAAATGTCGCCATCACGCGGCTGGGCAGTGAGGTTCTCCGGATTTTGGCACCACAGGCAACGCAGCCCGCAGCCCTTGAAGAACACAGTTGTGCGCAGGCCTGCACCGTCATGAACGCAGGTGCGCTGGATTTTTGCGACCGTTAATGCGGGTTCGCCGGTTTTGCGTGCAACGGCGCCCATTTCTTGGATTCTGGAAAAAGCCATGGAAAATCCCTCCTTGTTGAGTAAAATATTACATGTCTATTATATTACTATTTGATGAAAAAAGCAATGGCTTTTCAAAAAAATATTATATTTTAGTCAAAAATTGGGGCGTAAATTTTGGCAAAAGGGATAGTCCCGTGCGTTTAATCGCTTTATTTAAGCGGCGCGATGAGAGGAAGAGTCTCTGTGCGCTTTTATTTTGCTTCCAACGCATCAATTTTTTCTTTTGTAATCGCTTTCATAAAGAAAAACGCGGCCGCAAGCGCGCAAGCTTCCGCAATTGGGAATGCCCACCACACAATATTTTCCGCGTTCTGAAAAGCGGTAAGCAGAAAAGCAACAGGCAGCGCCACAATAATTAAGCGCAGCAGCGACACCGCAAGTGAGCGCATACCGCTCCCGAACGCCTGAAAAATCCCCTGAAACGCAATGTTTGCCCCCGCAAACAGGTAGCCCGGCGTAATCACGCGGATTGCCGTTACGCACAGCGCGGCGGTGTTTTCCGACAGCGCAAACGCACCGATGAGCTGCTTTGCGAACACCTGAAGCAGAACAGCGCCCGCCGCCATAATCACGAGGGTATAAATCATGCCGTATTTGATGGCGTCCCTTGACCTGCGCTTATCCTTCCTGCCGTAGTTAAAGGCGATGATGGGAATAAGCGCGTTGTTCATCCCAAAAGCGGCAAAAAACACAAATTGCTGGATTTTGTAGTATACGCCGTAAGCCGTCACAACGCCGTTCCCAATGCGCCCGAAAATAATGTTTACGCCATAGGTCATAAAGGACATAAGCGCCTGCATAACGATGGCGGGGAGCCCGATCTTGTAAATCTCCTTAATAACAGCCGCGTCGGGCTTAAGATAAGCAAGAGCGGCGTCCAAATCCCGGTTATGCGTGTGATGAAAAACAGCGCTGATAATCAGCGTTGCAATCTGTCCGGCAACCGTTGCGTATGCAGCTCCGCGAACACCCATTGCGGGAAAGCCGAGAAGGCCGAAAATCATGATTGGGTCAAGCGCAATGTTGATAGCCGCGCCCGCAAGCTGGGCAATCGTAGAGGGTATGGTCCGCCCGGTGCCTTGCAGCAGCTTTTCGTAAATCATGGACAGAATTGCCCCGAAAGACAGCGTGGTGCAAATACCCAAATATTCCGTTCCCATTTGCAATATCACCGGGTCGGCCGTTTGGGTTCGCAGATAAGCGTCCACGCCGAACAGTCCCACAAGCAGAAACACCGCGTATGTGCATATTCCCAAGAAAATTGCGTTCCCGGCGATTTGTCCGGCTTTTTCCCGATTGCCCTGCCCCAAGCTGCGCGAGAGCAGCGCGTTGATTCCCACGCCGGTTCCCACGCCGATTGCTATCATCAGCATTTGTATTGGGAAAGCCAGTGTCAGGGCGTTGATTCCATATTCTCCCGCACCTGTAATTTCAGCCGTATCGGGCATTTGGCTGACAAAATAACTGTCCACAATGTTATAAAACGCTTGCAGCGCCATTGACAGAATCATGGGCAAGCCCATTGCCGGCATCAGCTTTTTGATGGGCGCTGTGCCCATTTTGTTTTGTGCCGGGCGCATGTTTTCCATAGCCGCCATTTTTTCCCCCTGACTCAATTTCCGTTGCTGTAATCGGACGCAAAAAACGAGCCGCGTGAATCAACCGGTCTTACGTGATTCACACAGCTCGTTGCTGATAAGTATAGCAGATTTTTCTTTTTTGCGCAAACAGCCCCTTTTCTTGTTGGCATAAAAATGGTATAATTTTCGCATTAAGCCGAAGGAGCCGTCCATGCCGAGTTTCAGCCATATCACAGCCGCCTTGCCCGCCGGCACAGCCGCTTGGGTGTCCTCTACGGCAAATTGCCGCTATCTGTCCGGCTTTGCTGCGGATAACTGCCTGTGCCTGCTCTCTGCGCGCGGGGCGTATTACCTTACCGACAAACGCTACCTTGAGGCGGCGCAAAAGGCAGTCGCCGCCCTTGAGGTGCGTGACATTGAAAAACTAACCGAGCTATTGAATGAGCTGCCCGAAAAACGTTTTGCCGTGGAAGCCGAGCACACAACGCTTGCGGCACTTGCGCGGCGGCAGGAGAAATATCCCCGGCTGGAGTTTGCCGCCAGGGACGGTTTGGATAAGCTCCTAACGGATTTGCGTGCCGTGAAGGATGCACGGGAAGTGGAACTGATACGCCGCGCGCAGATCATTGCCGAGCAGGCGCTGGACCAGATTCTGCCGAACATTCGTCCCGGACAGACGGAGAAGGAAATCGCGCAGGCGCTGGATTTTGTCATGCTCACGTTGGGCGCGGACGCTCTCAGCTTTGAAACCATCGCTGTCAGCGGGGCGCACGGTTCCCTGCCGCACGGCGTGCCAAGCAGGCGCAAGCTGCGCAGCGGCGATCTGCTTACGCTGGATTTTGGTGCGGTAATCGGCGGCTACCACAGCGACATGACACGCACGTTCGCAATCGGCAAGCCCGGTGATGAGCAGCGGCGCGTCTGCGAGCTTGTACTTGCGGCGCAGGAAGCGGGAATCGCTGCAGTGTGTGCGGGCGCCCAATGCAACGCTGTCGATGCAGCCGTCCGCGCGGTGTTTGACGCGGCGGGCATGGGACAGTATTTTACGCATTCCACCGGGCATGGCGTGGGTCTGGAGATACACGAAGCGCCAACGCTGAGCAAAAACAGTAACGGCACGTTGCTGCCCGGTATGGTTGTGACGGTTGAGCCGGGGCTGTATCTGCCCGGACGTTTTGGCGTGCGGATTGAGGATATGGTGCAAGTAGCCGCCCCCGGTGAGGGAAGCGGCTGTGTGAATCTGACGGGTTATCCTAAAGAGCCGGTGGTGCTGTAGGATCGTTGTCGTCGAACGGGCTTTTGTAGCCCTCACCGAACACGGGCGGCGGCGCAGGTGGATATTGCGTGCCGTCCAAGGGCGGCGGCGCAGACTGATATTGCGTGCCGTCAATCGGCGGTGCGGGCTGATAAGCGATTGGGTTGCCGGATGCGTCAAATTGCGTGTATTGCGCCGGGACAAAGGGTATCTCCTCTGCGGGCGGCGGCAGATTTTTGAGCTTTGAGGACGCAATCGTGCCCATAAGTAAACTCACAGCCGCCCAAACGTGGAACAATACCTCCAGCAGCATTCCGCCAATGCTGTCGGATTCGCCGCCGACCAAATACATGATGACGAAGAAGAACATAATCAGCGTGTCAATCAGCATGAACACAAACGCGGCGATGTAGAACCCGTGGTGTTTGTTGCTGCCAAGCCAGGAGATTGCCAGAAACGCAAGGATTGCAACGGTAATGACTACGCCGACGACGTACATCCGCTCGCCGAACTCGCTCCCAAACTGAAGCGCAAGCTGCGCCGTGAAGCTTGAGAACAGGAACGAATATTCCGTGCCCGCAAGCAGCAGCACGGCGTTTATCGTTGAGAGCACGAAAATCAGCCCCAATGAGCTGTGGGCATTTTTAAGTTGCTTTTCGAACTTTTCGCGCGGTTCCGGTAGGTCCGGCATACCCGGACGCATGAGTCTGTTCCCAAATTTTCGTGGTTGATCCATGGTTATCTCCTTTTGTGACATTTTTGCTCTTTGCTTGGATTGCTGAGGATCTTTGGCGGCGACCGCTCGCGCCTAAGTCAGCGTAGCCGCCAGCGCCTTCAGATAAGCCCGAAAGCCCTCTGCCGTTTCCGGGTGACTGAGCGCAACCTCGCAGTTTGCCTGCAAAATACCCAGCTTGTTGCCCATGTCGTACCGCCGCCCGGTGAAGTCGCACGCCAGCAGCTGCCCATTCGCGCCAAGCTCGCTCATCACGTCCGTCAGGTATAGTTCCTCGCCCTCCGGCGTGCTCTTGATTCCCTCGCGCAGCATACCGAAAACCTGCGGCGGCAGCACCACTCGCCCAAGAATCGCAAACAGGCTCATGATCTGCTCATCGGTGGGCTTCTCAATGATTTTGTGGCAGTTCATCAGCCGCGTTTCGCCCTCAATCGGCGTTACGCCAAGCGTGCAATAAAGCCCGATCAGCTCGCGCGCAACCGCCTGTACGCCCACAACGCCCTTGCCGTATTTATCGTAAGCGCGGCAAAGCTGAGCCACCGCCGGGTCCTCGCCAAGGATAACATCGTCGCCATAGAGCACTGCAAACGGCTCGCTGCCAACAAAAGATTCGCCGCACAAAATCGCGTGACCAAGCCCCTTGGTGACCTTCTGGCGGATAAAATAGATGTTGGCCTTGACCTCTGAAACGGCACGGACCTGCTCTAAAATCGCCGCCTTTTTGGGATTCGCTGCAAGCTTACTCTCCAGCTCATAGGCGTAGTCAAAGTGATCCTCAATCACGCCCTTGCCGCGGTTTGTGATGATGAGAATATCCTCAATCCCTGCCGCAACAGCCTCCTCCACGATGTATTGAATCGCGGGCTTGTCAACAATGTTGAGCATTTCCTTGGGAACCGCTTTGCTGGCCGGCAGAACCCGAGTACCCAAACCTGCCGCCGGAATAATCGCCTTTTTGACTTTCATGGGCTACCTCCGAATAATTTTTACCAATATTTATATGCTTCTTCCGGCAAAAAAACCTTCAACAAGGTTTTGCAGGATTAACATCAGCAGTATTGCCGCGCCGGTTTGGAAGTAGACTACGCCGCCTTCGCGCAGCGCCGCAAACTGGAAGTCTGCCTCATTGCGGTTTTTCTCACGCAGCGCGCTTATTATTTGCGTTGCCCTGCTGTAGTAAAGCCTATCGGAAACAAAGCCCGCAATCAGCCCCAGCGCAAGCTCGCCGCCAATCAGCAGGACATAGGGGCGCAGCGCGTCTGCGGCAGTGCTCCAAAATTCGCCGCCAACGGCAATGGCGTTAACATCCTGCTGCATAGCTGCAAGCTTATCAAGCAAATCCTGCTGTTCTGCAGCGGAAGGGAGCTGCCGCGCCGTGAAGGCGAAAAGCGCAAGGCTCGCCAGCAAAAACAGCCCCGCTATGCCATACATTTTGCGGTAGAGAAACCAATACCCGCGAAAAACAAACGCCGCCCAATTGAATAGCACGCGCTTGCCGTCCTCGGCGATTTTTTTGAACTTATGCAGATATACACGGGCATTCCGCTGAATAAACAGCGCAAGATCTCCCGCAAGCGCACCGCCCAAGTTTTTGTCCGGCGCAACATATAGCGGGTCGTTCTGCCCTGCAATCCAGATTTGCGGCGTGCCGGGGACTGCCGGGTGCTTGGCGCTTGGCGCAAAGAAAAGATAGCCGCAGTTTTCGCACTGCAGACTGCCGCCCTGATTTTTGCGTCCGCAGTTTGGGCAGAAGAAGTGCTGCTGCGCGTCCGTACCGTCGGGGTCGGGTGTGGGTTCTGCCTGCTCTTCCCAGCGATTAATGTGTGACTGCAGGCGCGTATCGCTTTGCTCATCGGCGGGTTCGCTTTCCGGCGGAGACCAAACAAAACCCCCGCCGTGCCGCTCAATCAGCGCACAGTTGCCGCTTTGCTTCCAACACGCGCGGTGCTGAGGCGCGCCGCAATCCGGACAAGTAACAATATCCTCCCCGGCGGCAAGCGGTTGACCGCAGCCCGGGCAGGGCAGATTTTCGTAGCGCATGGGCACACAAATCTCCCGCAACAAATATACCGTATAGTATATCTCATTTGCAAAAAAAACGCAACTTACTTTCTTTATCAAGAAAAGAAAGTAAGCGAAAAAAGAAATCCTGTAATATAGTGGCGGGGCGCGTTGGGTTTTGCGCTCGGCAGCTGCGGCTTTTGCGCGAAAAAGAGCCGCATACTGCCAATGCAACATCTAAAGTCTAAAGTCCGGCAACGCACCACGCAAGCACATCCGCATAGACCTCATGCCGATTCTCTTCGTTGTGTATTTCGTGCCGAAGCCCGGGGTAGAGCTTGCAATCAACCTGCGCCGCGCCGCCCTCGCGCAGCAGCTTCTGCACCTGCGTCACGCCCTTGCCGTAGCTTCCGACAGGGTCCTCCGCGCCGGCTATCAGCAAAATCGGCAGGTTTTTTGGCATGTTTTGGTACCACTGCGCGGAGTTAGCCTTGCTCAGCAGTGTGAACACATCGCGGAAGCCCGCCGCCGTGAACGGAAACCCGCAGCCCAGGTCGGCAACATATGCGTCCACGTTAGCCTCGTTGACGCTGAGCCAATCGAACTTGGTGCGCACATTTTCGATGCGCTTGTTGTATGCGCCGAACGCCATTGTGTCCAGCAGCGCACTGCGATAGTGACTGCCGCGCAGCTTGGCGATAAGCCCGGCAAGGGCAATGCCTACGCCGGAAGCGGGGTTTGCGCCGGCTGTGCCGCAGAATATCGCGCCCGCCAAATCCGCGCCGTAACGCTCAGCATAAAGCCGCGCAACAAAGCTGCCCATGCTGTGCCCGAAAAAAAACACGGGCTTATCCGGGTTCTCGTTTCGGGCAATATCGGTCAGCAGCTTGCTGTCGGAAACAACACCGCTCCAGCCGTCGCGCTCACCAAAGTAGCCCCAATCCTCGGGGGGGCAGCTTTTTCCGTGACCCGCGTGGTCAATGACGTAGACAGCAAAGCCGTGCTCCGCCAGATACAGCGCAAATTCATCGTAGCGCTCACCGTGCTCAGCCATGCCGTGGGCAATTTGAAATACGGCGCGGACTTCGGACTTATCCGCTGCCGCGAAGGAGCGTGCGTAAATCTCGCCTACGCCCGTTTGCGATGGGAATCGGTACTCATTCTTGAGGATTTCCATATCATACCTCCTGCCAATAATATTATGTGTTCTCCCGTCTTCAGTATAGCACACCGGGCGGCAAGAAGCAAGTGATAAATCACGGTACGTATATTTTTTGCGGGTATTTGCGCCGGCTTATGGTTTCTTTTTGCGCAGAAAGAGCATTTGGCACATACCGACCAGCGCCCCGCCTGTGCCGTTAATCAAATCCCACATGGTGTCCAGCAGACCGGATTCGCTGTTGGGCGCGGAATTCTGAAGTGTCAGCCCAAAAATGCGGTCAACGCTGAATTCGTAGATTTCCCACACCGTAAGTATGGCCAGTGCAATGCTAACGGCGCACAAAGCGTTCAGCGCAGGGGCAAGCTTACCGTATTTTGCCTGCATAAGGTGCGCCAGCTCCCAACCGAAGCACGCGCCAAGGTAGCCTGCATAAATGTGCTCCGGAATATCGATATGCGTGAACGGAGTGAAGATGTTTATGCTTGTCCCAACAACGCAGCCCAGCATGATGAAAACGTTAAAGCGGCTCTGGAGTGCATACGGGAAGCGCGCCAAAAAGCCCTTTGCGCCGAAAAGCTGAAAAAAATCCCACAAGTGCGTAAAGCCGATTGCGCCCAGCGCCTGCGCAAACTGAACGGGGTGCCCCATGCAAAGCATAACGATTCCCCACGCCAGCAGTGCGGCGCGGAGAAAATACCACAGATATTTGGTTGACTTGGGTATTGCGGGGTATGGATAAATTCGCAAGATGACCTCCTGTGAGATACAAGAAACAAGACACAAGACACAGACGGCACAAGCTTGCGCGCGGAAAAGCTTACCCTTTTGTTTCTTGAATCTTGTCTCTTATTGTTCGCTCTTGTTTAGGCGAATTGCTTGGCAAACCAATCAAAGATGGTTGCGATCAGGTCCTTCAGCCAGTTAAACTCGGGGGGGACGAAACCGCCGTCCACCACGTACTGCTGCAGAGCCGTCTTAATGGACTCTAAGAATTCTGAAGCGTTCATAATAATTCAAACTCCTTTCCTTGCGGGATGGCAACCCTCGCGCGGGGTGCGGGTTATTTGCTGAGGTTTTTGAAGAGGTCAATAATCGGCTTAATCAGATCTACGAGCCAATCTTGGAGCGGAAACTCGCTTGCGTAGTTTGCAAACCACTGACCTATCTTAGCAAACAATTCAGACATGGGGAACACCTCCTTTATCAGAACCTGCCAAACCGGTATGTGTGTTGTGTAAAGACAGGTTTTTCAGGTTAAAATGGCAGCGCGCCTTTGATTGCCGACTTAACAACCGTTTTGAGGACCAGCTTGACGCCGACCTTTGCCAGCGCCGTGCCGACCTTGAGCAGCACATTGGTGAACACATCAGCAATTTGCTGACCGAAATTGTCGCCCAGCCAGTCGAGCAGGGACTGAAACAAATCGGTGAACTCGGCTTGCGCGGCGTTTGCATCGTCTTCGGGAGCCTGTGTAACGTCTTCCGTCGGCGGCGAACCGGGCTCATCCGCCGAAACTGTCATTCCGCCGATTCCGAACAGCAACCCGAAAACCAGCAGCAAGGCGAGAATTCGTTTGGATTTCTTCATAAGTACCTCCTTATTTGGGATAGTCCATAACGCTATGAACACATTGTAAACGAAACGAGCAAAAAAATCAAGTACTTTTTTGAATTTTATCAAAATTTTCTTGGTTACAGGCTTGTTACAGGTTGATTTCGCCATTTTTTTGTGTTTAGTCCCAAGGATTTCGCCCATTTTCTGCCATTTCGAGGAAGGAATCAAACAGGAAGGCGGTGTCTCTCGGACCGGGGCTTGCCTCCGGGTGAAACTGCACGGTAAAATATGGTTTCCCGTGGTAGCACACGCCCTCCACTGTGCCGTCGTTCACGTTGACGCAGTGCACCTCGGCGTTTGCGGGCAGTCCCTGCGCCTGCACCATATATCCGTGATTTTGGCTGGATAGATAAGTTTTGTCCTCTGCCAAAAATTTGACCGGGTGATTGGCTCCCCGGTGCCCGTATTTCATACGGCAGGTTGTGCCGCCAACAGCAAGTGCCGTCAGTTGATGTCCAAGGCAGATTGCAAAGGTTGGTATGTTTGCTATATATATGTCCCGCACGGCGGCGATTGCTCCGCGGCAGTCCTGCGGGTCGCCCGGACCGTTGGAGAGCATGACCGCGTCGTGCCCCGCCGCCAGAATTTCCGCCGCACTCGCGGAGCTTGGGTATTGCGTTACGCGGCAGCCGCGCTCCAACAGACTGCGGGCTATGTTATTTTTTGTGCCGCAATCCAGCAGGGCAATGCTTGCACCCGTGTTTTGTATTCCGCGCCGGATTTTCTCCGTCACGCTCACGCCCTGAACCAAGTCTATCTGCGCAAAGCCTTGCGCCTTGGCAATTTGCGCGTCCGGGTCGCTGATATCGTCTGTAAGCAAGCCGCGCATTGTGCCGCTCTCGCGCAGCTTTTTGACGAGTGCGCGCGTGTCTACTCCCGCAATGCAGGGGATGCCCTGCGCGCGGAGCAAATCCTCCAGCGTGCCCGTGCAGCGAAAATTGGACGGATGCGCGCACAGTTCCCGCACAATAAAGCAACTTGGCTGCAGCCGTGCGGATTCAAAATCCTCCGGCTCAACGCCGTAGTTTCCAATCATCGGGTAGGTCATCACAATACCCTGCCCTGCGTAGGACGGGTCGGTGAGAACCTCCAGATATCCGGTCATGGATGTGTTAAACACAACCTCACACGCTGTTTCGCGGAAAGCGCCGCGGGCTTCTCCGTCCCAAACGCTGCCGTCCTCTAAAACAAGCCAAGCCTGCATATAATTTCTCCTTCCGGGGAGTCGGTCAAATCTATTTGCAAAAGCCCTATTCTATTATACCAGATTTCGGCGCGGCAAATTTCTGAATTGGAAAAATGCGCTTTATCTTTGCGCGTTTGCGGAATTGACTGCGGCTTGCCTGTTGCATTATACGCCAAAATCCACTATAATATAACGAACTGCGAAAAATAGCGCGGTCTGTTGTGGTGTGTGCATACGGAAGGGAATTATTTATGATTGACAAGTCCATCCGCAAGGTTTTGGTTATCGGTTCGGGACCAATCGTTATCGGGCAGGCGGCGGAATTTGACTACGCGGGCACCCAGGCCTGCCGTTCTCTGCGCGAGGAGGGTGTGGAGGTTGTGCTTGCAAACTCCAACCCCGCCACAATCATGACCGACGGCGATATTGCCGATAAGGTATACATAGAGCCCCTGAACGTGCCGACACTAACCGAAATTATCCGCGTGGAAAAACCCGACTCCATCCTCCCGACTCTTGGCGGTCAGACCGGGCTTAACCTTGCCATGGAGCTTGAGGAGAAAGGCGTTCTGGCTCAGTTTGGCGTGCGGCTAATCGGAATCAGCGCAAAGGCCATCCGCATGGCGGAGGACAGGCAGGAATTCAAGGACACCATGGAGCGAATCGGCGAGCCGTGCATTGATTCACTGGTTGTGGAAAACGTCCCGGACGCGCTGGAGTTCAGCAAAAAGATCGGCTACCCGGTCATCGTCCGCCCGGCCTATACTCTGGGCGGCACAGGCGGCGGCATTGCGGACACTGCCGAACAGCTGGAGGAAATCGCCGCAAACGGAATCCGCCTTTCACGCGTGGGGCAGGTGCTGATTGAAAAGTGCATTGCCGGCTGGAAAGAGATCGAATATGAAGTAATGCGCGACAGCAAGGGCAACTGCATCACCGTTTGCAACATGGAGAACCTTGACCCCGTTGGCGTACACACCGGCGACTCAATCGTGGTCGCCCCAAGCCAGACGCTCACCGATAAAGACTACCAAATGCTGCGCTCCAGTGCGCTTAACATAATCTCCGCGCTGGGGATTCAGGGCGGCTGCAACGTACAGTTTGCGCTGCACCCGGATAGCTTCCAATACGCCGTCATAGAGGTCAACCCGCGCGTTAGCCGCTCCTCTGCGCTCGCTTCCAAGGCCACAGGATACCCGATAGCCCGTGTTGCGGCAAAGATTGCGCTGGGGCTTGGGCTGGACGAAATCCCCAACGCCGTGACCGGCAAAACCTACGCCAGCTTTGAACCGGCGCTGGATTACTGCGTGGTCAAAATCCCCAAGTGGCCCTTTGATAAGTTCGTCACCGCCGCGCGGACACTTGGCACGCAGATGAAAGCAACGGGCGAAGTCATGGCAATCTCACGCTCATTTGAGGCGGCGCTGCACAAGGCTTTGCACTCACTTGAAGAGAACCGCGAGAGTCTGCTTGTGCCGGAGTATGTGGAGAAACCCGTCAGCGAGCTGCGCGTGCTTTTGAGCAATGTGGATAACAGCCGCCTTTATGTTGTCGCCGCGTCGCTATATCACGGTTTATCGCCGCGCGAGATTTTTGACATCACCAAAATTGACCGCTGGTTCCTGCACAGAATCAAAAACATGGTGGAGATGGAGAAGGCTCTTTGCACCGGGCACTGCTCCAAGGAGGTTCTGCAGAAAGCCAAGAACATGGGATTTTTGGACAGCGTCATCGCACGGGCGTTGCATACAACGCCAACCGCCGTGAAAAACCTGCGCAAGGGTTGGGGGATCCTGCCGGCGTTCAGCGTGGTGGACACCTGCGCCGCTGAGTTCCGCGCCAAAACACCGTATTACTACAGCGATTACGGCGTGGAGAACGAGGTCAGCCCCAAAAGCGATAAGAAAAAAGTACTGGTGCTGGGCAGCGGACCAATCCGAATCGGGCAGGGCATTGAGTTTGACTATTGCTCCGTGCACAGCGTCTGGGCGCTGAAAAGAGCGGGCTGCGAAGCGATTATCATCAACAATAACCCCGAAACTGTTTCCACAGATTTCGACGTTTCAGATAAGCTCTACTTTGAGCCGCTCACTGCGGAATATGTGGCGAACATTGTTGACCTGGAGCAACCGGACGGCGCGATTGTGCAGTTTGGCGGGCAGACGGCAATCAAGCTCACAAAAACTCTGAATGACCTTGGCGTACCAATCCTCGGCACGGACGCAGACCATGTGGACGCCGCCGAGGACCGCGAACGCTTCGATAAGGTCCTTGAGGACTGCGAAATCATGCGTCCGCAGGGGCAAACGGTTTTCACGGAAGCGGAAGCACTGGTCGCCGCGAATTCGTTGGGTTACCCGGTGCTTGTGCGCCCGTCATATGTGCTGGGCGGCCAGGGAATGCAGATTGCAGTGAGTGACGACGATATCCATGAATTCATGGATATCATCCGCCGCATGATGCCGGATTTGGACGGTCACCCCGTGCTGATTGATAAATACATCATGGGGCAAGAGGTTGAGGTGGACGCCATCTGTGACGGGACGGATATCCTCATCCCGGGAATCATGGAGCACATTGACCGCGCGGGGATTCACTCTGGCGACTCAATAAGCGTCTACCCGGCGGTGTCGCTCAGCCGCGAAGTGCAGGACACCATTGTGGAATACACACGCCGCCTTGCCAAAGCGCTGGCCGTTGTTGGCATGATGAACATTCAGTTCATAGTCTTCAAGGGCATTGTGTATATCATAGAGGTCAACCCGCGCTCCAGCCGCACCGTGCCGTATATCAGCAAGGTGACGGGGATCCCCGCAATCAGCCTTGCCACCCGCGCGATGCTGGGCGAAAAGCTTGTTGATATGGGTTGCGGCACCGGGCTGCGACCGGAGAGCGGCTACTGGGCGATCAAGCTGCCGGTGTTCAGCTTCGAGAAAATCATCGGTGCGGATACCGCCCTGGGTCCGGAGATGAAATCCACGGGCGAGGCGCTGGGCATAGCGCGCAACTATAACGAAGCGCTGCTCAAAGCGTTTGAGGGCGGCGGAGTGTCACTCCCGGCGGACGGAAACATCATCGTGACGGTGTGCGACAAGGACAAAGCGGAGGTCGCCGAAATGATTAAGAGCCTTGGCGAAACGCGCTTCACGTTCTACGCAACGCCGGGGACGCAAAAGGCGCTTGAGGCGTTGGGGATACCCTGCCAAAAGGTAAACGCAATCAGCGCCGAAAGTCCGACTATTCTGGATATGCTGCACGAGGGCAGGGTTTCGCTCATCCTCAACACACCCACGCACGGGCGGCTTGCAGAGCGCGACGGCTTTAAGCTGCGGCGCATTGCAAGCGAGGCGGGCGCGGCTTGCCTGACCTCCATTGACTCGGCAAAGGTCCTGCTGGAGAGCGCGGCGCTGCTGGGCGGCGGCAAGGTTAAGGTGATAGATATTGCGGGCGTTTTTGCGTAGTGACGGATACAGATATATAAAGTTAAAGTTTTTTCGCCAAAACTCTTGCAATTCCTCCCAAAACAGTATATAATTGCCAAAAGCTTGGGCTCAAAGCATTAGTAATTACGCTAAGGGCGAAGGCCTTTGGCTTTTATGTTTAGTTTTGAGGAGTAGCTTATGAAAAGGGTAATCAAAAGGTTTTTCAGTGTATTGCTCTCGGTACTGATTGTGCCGGCCGTATTGAGCGCGGCGCCGCTGACGGCTTTTGCCGTACCCGGGGAAGTCGGCACTCCAATCCTGCTGACCTTGGACAACCCCGCCGTTGCGGAAATCACGGAGAGCGAGCGCAATTATGCCGACTTCTCATTCGCCACGACGAAAGATGATATCTATCAATTCACGGTGACGAGCGCCAACGGAGCTTACGTTGTTTTGCAAATTTGGTACAGCGATGAAGACCCTCTCGACTATGGCTATTTGTTGATTGAAGATTATGTTAAAGACGACGCTTTTTACGTTAAGCTGCAAAGCGGCCGCACCTGCACACTGCGGATAAACACACATGAATGGGCATACAACGGTTATGACAGCGGCACAATCAGTGTTGCAGCCGTCAAAGCGCCCGCTGTTTCCGGCTGGAAGATAATCGTGCCGACGATTACGGAAAACACAGGCGGGTACTGGCAGACAGACGAATCCGGGCAGGAATTTTATTACTATTCCTTCACATATTCATTGGAGCTCACCTTTGCGGACGGCAACACCAAGATATTCAGTCAAAACAACCCTTTCGGTTATTATTATCTGGTCGACGACCAATACGAAAATCACTTTGTGCTTGGCGATAACACGATATCAGCGCATTTTGGCGAGGATATCAAGCCGGTAACGCTGACAGTCGTCAAGGGCGCGCATATCCATAATTTCACGGAGCTTGTGAGTAAAATCAACGCCGCCTGCGAAGCCCCCGGTATGCTCATAATGAAGTGCCCGGACGACGATGCAACCGAAGAAACCGTTCTCCCGGCGCTTGGGCACGATTGGGGCGCTTGGGTGCTCACCAAAGCGG
Organism: Oscillospiraceae bacterium; assembly: GCA_031290105.1. GTDB lineage: Bacteria > Bacillota > Clostridia > Oscillospirales > Acutalibacteraceae > WRKY01. The sequence goes on along the minus strand of JAITOD010000086.1, from coordinate 71 downwards.
CGACAATCTCCGCCGCCGGCACAGAAACCCGCACCTGCAAGCACGACAGCAGTCACACCGAGACCCGCGCA
>JAITOD010000084.1 GCA_031290105.1 Oscillospiraceae bacterium | reverse complement strand
CGTCGTTTGCCGCGCCCTCAAGCAGCCGCTGATAGCGCTCCTTGCCGTGCCGCCGCAGGATTTCGTCCGGGTCCTTGCCGTCACGCTCTTTGTCCCAGCGCAGCACGCGCACCTTCAGCCCCGCCGTGTCAAAAATCCCAATCGCGCGCATGGCGGCCTTTTGCCCCGCCTCGTCCGCGTCATATGACAGCACAACCTCGTCTGTATAGCGGCGCAGCAGCAGCGCCTGCTCCTTTGTTGTTGCCGTACCCAGGCACGCCACCGCTTGTGTGAATCCGCTTTGGTGCAGCGCGATTACGTCCATGTATCCCTCGGCGAGAATGAGCTTGCCGCCCGTGCTGCCGGAGTTTTTGGCAAAATTCAGCGCGTAAACCCCCGTGCTTTTTTTGTAGACAGGCGTGTCCGACGTGTTGATATATTTTGGCACGCTGTCGTCCATCACGCGCCCGCCAAAAGCGATTACCCGTCCGCGCACGTCCAGAATCGGGAACATCACGCGATTCCAAAACGCTGAGCGGATCTGTTCTTTCTCGCCATATCTGCGCGCCAAATTGGCAATCACCAGCAGATTATCGCCAAAGCCCGCCGCCCTCATGTGCTCCAAAAAGCCGTATCCATTGGGGGCAAAACCCAACCCAAAGTGCGTGATTGTACGGCGCGTTAAGCCGCGTTCCAGCAGATAATTCAGCGCCGCCCTGCCGGATTCTCCCATCAGCTGTGAGTGGAAATAGCGCGCCGCCTCACGGTTTGCTTCCAGAATTTGCTTGCGCAGGTTCTCCATTTGTTCCTCAGCGGCGTTCATCTCCGGCATATGCATTCCCGCCCTGTCGGCAAGCTCACGGATTGCCTCATGGAAGTCCAGATTTTCAAGCTTCTGCAAAAACGTCACCGCGCTGCCGCCAACCTGGCAGCCAAAGCAGTAAAATAATCCCTTTTGCGTATCAACGGTGAAGGACGGCGTGCGCTCGCTGTGGAACGGACAAAGCCCCGTAAGGCGCTGTCCGCTGCGTTTCAGCTGCACATATGGCGAAATCACGCCCTCAATGTCCGTGCGTGAGAGCAGCTCTTGAAAAAAACTGTCAGGAATTCGCGGCACTTAAATCACCACACTTTATAATGGATAGTGGATAGTTGATAATGAATAATTATTGCGCGGTTGACAGCGTTTCATTAATTATATTATTCGCGCAACCGTCAAGTCCCAATTCATTATCCACTATTAGCTATCCATTATCCATTAGTTCTAGTTGTTCCAGTCTTTGGGGACGAACAGTTCGTTGAACAACCGCACGGCGTAGCGGTCGGTCATGCCGGCAATGTAGTCGCAAACGGCGCGTTCGGTGCCGTCAGTTTCGGCGATTGCAAGGTAGCTCGGCGGCATTTGCTCCGGATTTCCGCAAAAGTGCGTCCAGAGCCGCTGCAGCAGCGCAACCGCCTTGCCCTCCTCGCTCTTGCAGACGGGGTTTGTGTAGACTTGGTCAAACATAAAGCGGTGCAGCTCTTCAAACGGTCGGCGGATTTTCGGCGCAAGGGCAATATCCGCGCCGCTGTTGAGGATACACGAGCGCACAAGCGTGTTGATTCTTGCGGATTTTGAGTGACCCAGAGCGTCCCGCAAGGGGAGGGGAATGTCGTCCTCAGCAAGCACACCGGCGGCGATAGCGTCCTCAATGTCGTGGTTAATGTAGGCTATTTTGTCCGCCAGCCGGACGATGCACCCCTCGAGAGTGGAGGGCGGCTCGCCCCGCGTGTGGCGTTCGATTCCGTCCAGCGTCCGGAGCGTGAGGTTCAGTCCCTGCCCGTTTTTCTCCAGCCGTTCACAGACTCGGCGGCTCTGCTCGTAGTGCCGAAATCCCCCGCCGCAGACCTCGTTCAAGGCGCGTTCACCCGCGTGCCCGAAGGGCGTGTGCCCCAAATCATGCCCCAAGGCGATTGCTTCCGTCAGGTTTTCGTTTAGGAGCAGCGCACAGGCGATTGTTCGCGCAATCTGCGAAACCTCCAGCGTGTGCGTCAGGCGTGTGCGGTAATGGTCGCCCCTTGGGGACAGGAAAACCTGCGTTTTGTGCTTCAGCCGTCGGAACGCTTCGCAGTGTATGATTCGGTCACGGTCGCGCTGAAAGGCGGTGCGCACATCGCACGGAGCTTCGGGGCGGGACCTGGTGCTCGCGTCCGCAAACGCTGCTCCGGCGGAGAGAAAGCTGTGCTCGCGCTGTTCGGCGATTTCACGCAGCTTCATGTTACAGCACCTCCTCGGCATATTTTGCGCCATTTTATTTTGCTGTAATTTAATACGCGAAAAAGGGCAAATTCCCTCTTTTTGTGCGGAAAGAAAAAACAGGGGCTGATTTCTCAACCCCTGAATATGGATGGCAGATTTTAGATGTTGATGCCAAGCTTGCCGAACAAGTAGTCCAGATTGACGATCGTCAGGAACCAATACAGCACCTGATACAGCCAGTTGAGCAGACTGCGTGACTCAATATTGGCGGTGCCTGTGGGGGCTGCCGAGCCAACCGGGCGCGTAACATTGGCGTTGACGGGCAGGACATTCGGCCTAACCAAATCCAGAATGCTCTTGGCTGTGCCGCTCACATACTTGATGAACAGGTTGCCGGGCAGGGACGGCGTGCTGATGACGGCGAAGTTGTCCGCGTCAAGCACCTGGACGGAGGCGGCAAAGCGATAGTGTGAGCCAAGCGCCAGCAGATAGGAATCGAAAGGCTCCAGCAGCTTTTCCGCATAGGGACCCGTGACGGTTGCGGATGTTCCGTTGAGCTCGATTTTGTAGAGCGTTACCGCATCCTCGTAGTTAACGCCCGCTTCTCCAAGAAGATCGGCGGCCTTGCCCGGCAAACCGATTTTGGAGGTGAGGACGAAAAGCCATGCGTCGCCGTTGGTATCGGTCACAAGCGCCTCGTTATTTGCGCCCCAGCCAATGTCGTCAACTTCGCTGTAGGTGCCGAACAGCGCGGCAGAGGAGTTAACCGTCAGGCGCGTGACAGTGGAGCCAGACATGATTGGCAGGGGGACGATGCCCATGCCGAAGCCGGAATCGCTCAGCAAGAGCGCGGTTCCGCCGTTATAGGGGACAATGGTTGCTGAGAGTGAGCCGCCGCCAATGCCGATGTCTTGTGATAAAACAGGCGTTGAGGAAGGCAGAACCCCGTTCTTCAGGGAGGAGATATCATAGATATAGGCTTGGGCGGCGGGGATGACCAGATAGTCGCCCGCAATGCCGATACCGCCGGTGTGGGAGCCGCTGGGAACCTGGAAATATCCAAGCAGCTTGGTTGCGCTGTAGAAAAAGAGGTATCCCGGGTCGCCGGAGGGGATATACGCGTTGACGGAAATAATGGTGTAATCGCCATAGCGTGCCACGCCCTGAATGTGGTTGGAGTTGACAACGATGATGTCCTCCGGGAAATCGCGGCTGTCGGGCGAAGCGAGCTCCACGCCGAAGCTGCCAAGGCGGCTGAAAGCCTCAAGCGGGTCGTTGAGAGCAATGAAGTCGGTGTTCTTGGTCACGCGGCTTGTTGACGCCGCCGCAACGCCGAACGCCGCCGCCGCAAAGGTGCTCAGCGCGAACAGCGCGGCAAGGAAAACGGCAAGGGCTTTACGTAGTTGTTTCATGGTAATACGCTCCTTGAATAATAAGATTTCCCGTTGCTCGCGGGATCTGCAACAATTATAGTCCATTTATTACAAAATTGCAAGCGTTTTGAAAATATTTGTTACGAACTCCTAAAAAACGGATTTTTGTCATGCTGTGTGCGGTGTGAGCTCGTTATGGTGTGCGCTTGCAATAACACGCGAAAGTGTAGTATAATAACCTTCGCGCAGAGGAGAGACACGGGCACTCCGTTTGCGGTAGTGTTTTGGGCGGTTCACTCGACTTCCATCCCACGCGGGAAGGAGGCGATGCTAATGGAGTTTTTGGTAATGACGTACCTAATCCTCGTGATTACGGCTTACATCATTTCAGATAAACGACAGAAATAACCGCTCCCCCCTCAGGATAGCGGTTATTTCTTAACCCAATTCTGTCGGGCGATACCGTCAGTCTCGCCTCTGTGCCTATTATATGCCTAATTTCCCCGTTTGTCAAGTCTATGCGCGCAACTAACATCTAATTACGGAGGACGACTAATGCCCCGCAAAGAGCATATCCGCAATTTTTCAATAATCGCCCACATTGACCACGGCAAGTCAACCCTTGCCGACCGTCTGCTGGAGCTGACTCACGCCGTAGCTCAGCGCGACATGACCGCTCAGCTGCTGGACAACATGGAGCTGGAACGCGAGCGCGGCATCACAATCAAGTCGCACGCCGTGACCGTGCGCTACACCGCCGCCGACGGGCAGGACTACACGCTAAACCTAATCGACACGCCGGGGCACGTGGACTTCAACTACGAGGTCTCGCGTTCGCTTGCCGCATGTGAGGGCGCGTTGCTGGTTGTTGACGCGTCCCAGGGCGTGGAGGCGCAAACCCTGGCTAATACCTATCTTGCGATGGACCACGATTTGGCTCTGGTGCCGGTAATCAACAAGATTGACTTGCCCGCCGCCGAACCGGAGCGCGTTGCCGCCGAGATCGAAGAGGTCATTGGGCTGGATTGCTCCGCCGCGCCGCGCGTTTCCTCCAAAACCGGTGAGAACGTGGAGCAGGTGCTGGAGCAGATTGTCAAGCAAATCCCACCGCCGGACGGCGACGACGCCCTGCCGCTGCGCGCGCTTGTTTTTGATAGCGTTTACGACAGCTACAAAGGCGTCATTGTTTATGTGCGGGTCACGGAAGGGCAGCTCCGCGCGGGCGACACAATGCACATGATGGCTACGGGAGCGCAGTTCACCGTGGTGGAAGTTGGGCACATGCTGCCCACCAGCATGGAGCCGGCCGACGTGCTCTCTGCCGGTGAGGTGGGCTACATCACCGCGTCAATCAAGACCGTTGCGGACGCGCGCGTAGGCGACACGGTCACCACTGCCGAGCGTCCCGCCGCCGAGCCCTTGCCGGGATACCGCAAGGTGCTGCCGATGGTTTTCTGCGGCGTTTACCCCGCGGACGGCGCGGACTACGAAAACCTGCGCGACGCACTGGAAAAGCTCCAGCTCAACGACGCGGCGCTGTCATATGAACCCGAAACCTCCGGAGCGCTGGGCTTTGGCTATCGCTGCGGATTTTTGGGGCTGTTGCACATGGAGATTGTGCAGGAGCGGCTTGAGCGCGAATATGACCTTGACCTTGTGACGACCGTCCCCAGCGTCGTTTACCGCATACACATGAGCGACCAAAGCATGGTAGAGATCGATAACCCCACGCACTACCCGGACCCGGCGCAGATCCTTTATATGGAGGAGCCGTACTGCAAGGCGCATATCTATGCCCCTGCGGAGTACGTTGGCGCGATTATGGATTTGTGCCAGGAGCGTCGCGGAGAATACAGGCACATGGACTACGTCACGCCCGAGCGCGTGGATATGCAGTATGATCTGCCGCTGGGCGAGATTATCTACGACTTTTTTGACAGCCTAAAGGGACGCACAAAGGGTTACGCGTCCTTTGATTACGAGATTGCCGATTATCGCCGCTCCGCGCTGGTTAAGCTGGATGTGCTGCTCAACGGCGAGGTTATCGACGCCCTATCCTTTATAATACACCAAGAGAAAGCGTATTCACGCGCCCGCAGAATCGCCGAAAAGCTGCAAGAGCATATTCCGCGGCAGATGTTCGAGATACCGATTCAGCTGGCTATCGGCGGCAAGGTTATTGCCCGCGAGACAGTAAAGGCAATGCGCAAGGATGTGCTTGCAAAGTGCTACGGCGGCGATATAACACGCAAAAAGAAGCTGCTTGAAAAACAGAAAGAGGGCAAGAAGCGCTTGCGGCGTTTCGGCTCTGTTGAGGTGCCGCAGGAGGCGTTCATGGCGGTGCTTAAGCTGGATAGCTAGACGCGCGCCCCCTTCCCATATTGGGACGGAGGGTCAGGCGAAGCGCAGGCGCTGCCCGCTACCAGCTGTAGATTTCCTCAGGCTTGGCGAAAATCTCGTCCAGCCGCTGCATGAACGGCACAGCATCGCCGAAATCCAGCGCGCGGTGGTCAAGGGCAAGGCACATTGGCAGCACCTTGCACACGGTGACCTCCTTCGTGCCGTCGGCCTTAGTAACAACGCCCGGCTTCTCCTGCACGGCGCCTATGGCGATGGCAAAAATCTGCGGCGGAATGATTTCCAGTATGCCGATTGCGCCGCGCTGTTCGCGGTAGATTGAACCGATATTGCTGACGGTGATTGTGCCCGGCTGCAGGTCGTGGCGGGTAAGGCGGTCGCGCGTGTCAATGGATTCGTATTCCTTGCGCGCGTCGCCGGGGAGCCGCTTGATTTTCCCCTTGCCTGTTTTTGCGGCAAAAATCTTGCGGAGCGGCTCGGCAATTTTGCCCTGCTTAAGCAATCCGATCATGTTGTCGAACGACACATCGTACATAACCTCGTTGAGGTCGGTGTTCTCAATTCTGCGCGAAAGGTCGGCGATATATTCGGCAAGACCGTCCAGATTGCGGTTCTCGCAGTTGTGCAGATTAATGGTCATCATCTCGCCGTTGGGGAGAAGCCATGGCATGGAAACGTCAATGTTTGCCAGCGTCTGGATTTTGCCCTTGGCGTTTTTGTGGTCGTATGAAATGTGACCGTTAAGGTGCGGCGCCGCCTTGAGCCCCTCAATAACCGCGCGGAGCATGAGAGTGTTGAACGTTACTTTATATTGGTGGGTGCTTTTGGTTCCGATTTGTTTAAACGCGTCAAAAAATCCGGTTACATCCGGTTCGTACATATACGTTACGTGCGGAATATTCTGCCAAGATTCCGTCGTCATATAGCTGACGATTTTGCGCTGCATTCCAAAGCGGGTTGTGCGCGTGACGCGTTTTTTGTATTCTGCCGCCGCCTCTTTTTTTGTTGCGGGCAGCTCGAACGTGCCCGGGAAGGTTGTGGCGGGAGCGGCTTTCACTACATACATATGCTTGTTTCTCTCCTCATTGTCGGCGATGATTGCGGCGCCTTTTCTTCTCCCATATATGGCAATATTTTTGCCTGTACATAGTATAGCAAATTTTCGGGCAAATGTAAACGGTTTTTGAACAAATCATGACTAAATCTTGCATTTCTACAAATCCGTTAATGCGGAACATAGTATTTTATGCACTTTAACAATGAAGTGACACAAACAAAAGCTTGACAAACATTTGTTCGAGGTGTATAATATATAAATATAGAAACCGTGCCGGTGTAATGCGTTGTTCGCACACGAGGGTATGGTTTTTCATATTCTGGTAACACAAAGGGGCTTGACGAAAGCTCTTTTGCAGCAATGGAAAAGAAAGGACAAGCAATGAAAAAAATTTTGTTGGAGGGCGCGGTAGCTATCCCAACAGCGGGGTTGTTCGCATATTTCGGTCAGATGGAGCTGCCGATTATCATTTTTGCGCTGGCAATGCTGCTGGATTTGGGCACGGGGCTTGCCAAGGCATGGAATCAGAAGAACCTGAGCTCAAAAATCGCGTTTACGGGCGCAATGAAAAAGGTTGGCAGCATTGCGGCGGTTGTTGTGGGCGTGGGGGTCGATTTGCTTTTGCCGATAGCGCTGGAGAGTGTGGGCGTTTCCTACACTCCCAAGCTGATTTTCGGTCTGCTGGTGCTGTTGTGGCTGTGCGTCAATGAGTTTGTGTCCGTGCTGGAGAACCTGAGTGCGCTGGGCGTACCCTTCCCGCCGTTTCTGCAAAAGCTGGTCAATACACTCAAGGAAAAAGTGGAGCAGGGCAGTGAAAATGCGGTCAATTCCGCTTCTTCGGGCAATAACAATGCGGGCGATGAGTGAGCAAGGAGGAAAATCATGGCTGAACAAGTGATAAAAATCGCGGTATTTGCCGGGCACGGAGGCTCGGACCCGGGCGCGGTGAGCGGCAAGCTGCTTGAGAAGGACTATACACTCAAGACGGCAAATGCTCTGGCAAAACGGCTGAGCACGCTGGGTTACACGGTGCTGCAAAACCGAACTACGGACGTTGACAGCGGAATCTCCGCAAAATGCACGCAGGCAAACAACGCCGGCGTGAGTGCGGTGTGTGAGCTGCACCTGAACGCGGGCGGCGGCACGGGCTCGGAGGTATGGTACGCGGACGGCAGCACTCAGGGCAAGGCTTTTGCGGAGAAAGTGCTTACGCCGTTGGCTGCCCTGGGATACAAAAACCGCGGCGTAAAAAACGACAAGACCTCCATCTTCGGCTCGTTTGGGATACTGCGCGGCACAAAAGCCCCCGCCGTTTTGGCAGAGCTTTGCTTCCTGGATAACGCAGGCGACATGGCGCGCTTTGATGCGGATAAAGCCGCGGCGGCCGTTGCGGAGGGAATATGCGCTTTCATCAAGCCGCCAAGTACACCGAGCGAGCCCTCCGTACCGAGCACACCCGGCGCGCCACTCTCTGTGGGCGACAAGGTCACCGTCACGGGGGCGTATGCCGCCAGCGCCGGCGATAAATCTGCCGCGCACACGGCTGCGATTGGGCGCACGCTGCTTATCGGCAAAATCTACGCCGGGCAAAACTACCCATATCGGCTTGACAGCGGCAGCACGGCAATCGGCTTTGCGAAAGCCACATCAGTCAAGAAAATCGCGGATTCTCAAGCGCCACAGGAGCGCAAATACACCGTCGTCAGCGGCGACGGTCTGTGGGGGATTGCAGAGAAGCTGTTGGGTTCGGGCGCAAGATACACGGAAATTTTGGTGCTCAATGGGCTGAAAAGCTCGCTCATCAAGCCAGGGCAGGTGCTGAAGATTCCGGCATGATCACGGCAAGGGCGCGTTATAACGCGCCCCTACTTAATTATGTCCGCCCCATCTCACCGCTACGAATCTTCACAGCGGGCAAACCGCCATCATTTATGAGTATGCCCGCGTTTGGCGAGAGTTCCAAAGCCTTTGCACGGTCGGCGGCGGCGTCTTGCTCTTTGCCCAGCGCACTGTTCACGTAGGCGCGGATTGCCCACGCCCGCGCGCAGTTTTGGTCAAGCCCAATGGCAATGTTGCAGTATTCCCAAATGTTTACAGTGAGCTCTCCGTAACTCAGCACATTATACGCCAAGCCCGCATAGGCTTCCGCATTGCCCATGTCCAATTCAATCACGCGCCAAAAGCAAAAATCAGCAAGGTCTTTATATTCTTCGAGTGATTCATAAAATGCGGTTTCGTCGTTCCCGTACATTCCATCCTTAAAAGCTATCTTCTCCTTATGCAGCTTTTCAGCGTTGTCCCAGCCGATTGTGTTCAGCGCGGCAATGTGGTCAGCCGTGCTCATGTCCTCA
>JAITOD010000070.1 GCA_031290105.1 Oscillospiraceae bacterium | reverse complement strand
CGCGCCTGCTCGGTTAATGTGTGGCTCTATGCCATATTTCGCTTCTTTTGGGAATTCCTGCGCTATCCGGTGGGTATTGTTATTCACGAAAAAGAGATTTTTGGGCTAACTAAAATCCAGCTCATATTAATGTTCGGCGTGGTGATTGCCGCAGCGTGGTGGTTCCTGGTGCCGCTGCTGAGCCGGGCGCTGGACGCATTGGACGAGCGACTGAACAGACGGAAAACAAATAAGCTTGGCTAATAGCATTGCGCGCGTTGCCATTATATAAAGTAGAGCAGCTGGCGATTGGGGAAAATCACGGCGAAAGAGGGGCATTTTCGAGGGTGTAGAAATTTTGGCCAGATTTTTGTGCAATATGCACAATTTTTCTGGGGGGGGGGGCACTGTTTCAACCGGAAATCATGCCGAAATTTTCCGCGCGCCGAATCTGAGACGCTCAAAAAAGTCAGTTATATCAAAGAATTTCAACGTTTGGTCATCTGCCGTTCACAAAACTTGAAGAATTTGTCATTTTGCTCAAAAGCGCCGAACGCCGCCGATTTCATTGAACAAAGTTGCCAAAGAATCACCAAAAAACGCTTGACAAAGCAAAGCCGTTAGGAGTATAATGACGGCAAGACTCGAGAGGGGATTGTGCGCTTCGCGTCTGCGGGCGCAAAAAAACCCCCGACGCCGTAACTTAAGCATGAAGAAGGTGTAAAGGCAACCCAAAACGGGCGATATTCACTCAGCTTGCGGCTCAACAACCTCGAAATAGCATATTTTTCCAGAAGAAAGGAAGCATACACAATGAAACGCAGATTACGTAAATCCCTCAGCTTGATTCTGAGCGTTATCATGGTTCTCTCAACCGTCGTGGTGGCAATGCCGTTCTTGGCAGCTACTGCGTACGCAGCGGTGGGCACCATAAACGCAACGCTTGTCGGCAAACTCAATGAGGCCATTACCGGCAGCACCACGGGGACGACAATCAAAGACTCACTCAAAGGCATTGCGTGGCCAACAACGCCCTCAACCAACACGGCATGGGGCAACAAAGGTGGCACGTATGCAGCGCCCGGGGTTGATCAGACGGTTACCATAACGGCAACGTCGGCGCAACAGGCGGCCGACCTCCTCGCTGTTATGGAGGCATACCGGGCCGTGGTTCTAGATTATTGCGCTATAGCTACATCCGATGTAACCACAGCGCCATCAACTTACACCTCACGCTGGGGCAAAATCGGCACAACGCACACCGATATTTTAGGTGCGTTAACTGTCAAAGTGGCAAGTAATGCAGACGCCAGTACCGCTCTTATTGGTTTGCTTGGTGATGGCAGTTATCAAGGCTGGCTGGGCGGTTTGGTGCATAGCGAAAACTATAATGCAACGTTTAACATAGCCGCCACATCAAAGCAAGAAAAGGTTGCAACTTTCGCGAGAGTCAGCGCACGCCTTGTGGCGCCAAACGGGTTGATGGGTCAGGCGGCGCTTCTGCGCGCAGCGACCATTGAAGCAATTCCCGCCACCGCGTTTGCAAATGCGCAAATGGACTGGCGCCTTAACGCAGGTTGGTTAAGCACCAGCACGTCAGGCAATAATATAAACGGCAACAACTATGCATGGTATATGCGCGCCGTACTGCAATCGGAAGACGGCACAACCGACCTTACGCCGTTAAAGACGGCGCTCACAACATACCGCGCAAACAGCATGTATCAAGTTGGCGCAACTTGGACGAAGTACGACCTCGCCAAGCTTTGGACCTTGAGCGCAGCAGAACTCAGCACGCTGCAGGGCAGTGTTCAGACCGCCATTAACGCTATCACGGCAGCCGGCGTGACGGCGGCGAACAATGACTCAGTTAAAGCACACTTTGGTGTGCCGACAACTGCGGAAATTACGCAGCTGAACGCGAACATCGTCCGCGTGCTTGCGGCACTGGACGCCAAACCCAATGCGGAATATTTTGACAAATCCGGCAGCGGCGTACTCGTCACTGCTCCTTACAGCGTCTTTACAAATTCGTTGGTTACAGCGGCAGACAAAGCTGCGTTTGCTGTAGCAATAAATGACATCGTTGACAATCCCGCTTCCTATCCGGCATTGGATTTGAACAGCGACGGAAGCATTGATAAGACCGACTTGATGGCTCTCTATCAAGCAGCATATCCCTACTATGCGGCTTTGCTGGGTCTGTGGACGGCAAACAACGCTTCTCAAGTGCTTAGCGACATTAAAGCGCAGTACGACTCAGCGCTGGACACGAACTTCGCGGAGAATACGACACACGTCAACCCAATTAAGACTTGGCTGAATAACCTTAACTACGCCTATTCGCTTTTGGTGTTTAGCGAGGTTGAGGACGAGATCACTGACTTCATCAACGCCCACACCCTTGCTGATATCCACAAGGGTGCGGAAACTGACACCGACGGCAACAGCCGCTGGAGCGATGATCCCTCACTTCAAGACGGTGATTTGCCGTATTCCACCGATCGCGTATTGACGCTTCTGCTCAAAGCGGAAGAATATAAAGTAATTCTGGACGCATTCGGCACCATCGGTCAGACATACAAAGACCAGGCGTTTGTGGATTCCGTTGCGGCGGCGTTCCCAAATGCGGCGGCGTTCTATGCTCTTTATGCTACACTGAACACGGAAAAATCTTACCGCAACAACTACGAGCCGGAGTGGTATGTCTATCGCAATTACTACAACGCTCTCGTCGCCCGCACGCCTGCGGAATGGGCTGCGATAAGCAAGACAAGCGCGAAAGACGTATTTACTGAAGCCAAGACGAAGTCTGCCGGCTACGATGTAGCCAGCGCGGCTTGCAAAACCGCTATCGGCGAGACACTCTGGAAAGAGATTTACTTCTTAAGTAACGGCACCGTAGACTACAAAACAAAAGTCAAAGCCGCAATCGATGCTGCCGGTACGGCATACGCCGGATTCTTGGCAGCTGAAGTCAATAGCGCAATGAACATTTACGACGATTACAATGTCCAGAACTTGATTGCGGTTCCCGGCACAGGCAACGATCTCAAGGTTTCGCTGGATAACATAGACGCGCTTGCGGCTATTATCCGCGCAATTGAACAAAGCATCTACAGCGATTTGGCCTCAAGCGGCAGCACGGCCGCTGACCGTTTAGCTTATCTCAACGCTTATGATGTCCACCCAATCGCAGACGGAACTGCAATATATGCAGGCGCTCGCAGTGTAGCTGCGGACTACACATACTTGATTACGCGCGTACTGCTTGCCGTTCAAGAGTTTGAAAAGGATCCTGAAAAATATTGGCCGCAGACTCAACTTGATACCCCTATCGGCAGCGGCGATTACGTTACCCGCCTTGGCGACAGCGCAACAGACCTTGGCCGTACGGACGGCGAGGATTACGAGGTTACGGAAGACACGCTGACGACCATAATTGGATCGCTGAGCCATTTGCTGGCAGACGGCGTTCTGCCTTCGCTCGATAATCTGGGTGTGAGCGTTGACGCGCTGACAAGTTTGGGCGTCGACACCGGCAAACCGCTCACCATTGGCAATATCCTTGACGATATTTTCAACAGCGTGGTTTATACTGATGCCATCGTCAACACCATAATTCAGACGATTTATCCGGCCGTTTTGGATGCTTTTGAGGATGTCTGGGCGGAAAACCTCGGCGCTATCCACGATACGCAGATGGACGGCGGCAGTGACGCCAATGATGTTTGGATCTATTGCTATGCGCTTTATGAAGCAATGGCATTCCCAAATAACAAGGACATAGTCAAGAACACGAGTGCTGCTGCAGGCATGTTCGCGGATCTTGCTCTGTATCCTGACTTGCTTGCCAAGAACATTAGCAGCACTTTCCCGCAGGCAAAGTCGAAGCTTGCTGCCGCGAGCATCTGGGTTGGAGCAACAGACGAGGCGAAGCGCATAAACGCCAGTCAATACCCCAACGGCGCGTGGACACCCGCTAAGTTCCCGGCTTTGTTTGATGAGAATGGCTCACTTGACCTTTATTGGGGCATTGACGATGCTGCTCCGGCAAATAAGGCAGCACTCTTTAAACAGGCAATGTCTGAAGGTCTTTCGGGTGCGTATCAACTCTTGGCAGCTTTGTTGCTGGGTCAAGATAAGACTCTGTACCAGTATCGAGTTGCACAGTTCCAAAACAAAGATGGTCAACAGCCGGGCGGTACCGGTGCGCCAACCAACGTTCCGGCTGTGGGTACGCACAATGCTCCTACAGCACAGGCGTGTTCTTCCGTAAAATTGACGGCTGAGATTTGGATGAAGATTGATTTTTCAGCCAATGATGGTTATGCCAAGGTTCTGACCCCAATCTTTGAAGCGCTGTTTGGCATGGACGCTGCGGCAATCAACGGAGCCAGCCACGTTGTTCCCACAGTGGCAGAACTAAAAGCAGTTACCACTTCCACGCAGTTGGTAAATAAGATTTTCGATCCGCTTGATGCTTATTTGACAAAACTAAAGTCTGCGCCGGCATCTGAAATCCTTAAACTGCTTCCGAATTTGGCATATGCCCTTAACTTTAACAAGATTTTGCCTCTCTTGAATAATCTGGAAATCGCGTTGGCTTATGAAGCAGACGGTGAAATTTGGACTAAGAGTAATCCTTGCGGCGATGGAATGAACAGTAAAATCAGCGGCAGCAATCCGCTGAAAGGCTCAATTCCTCCGCTTAACATCGCAGACATGCTCCTCAACAGCGGAGACAGTTCGCTTGACCTTTCCTTCCTTGAAAGCATTGACGGACTTGTCGATATGGTTCTTGGCGACACCGCAATTCCGCAATACAACGCAAAAAGGCTCGCAACTTATGGCGTAATGCGCTCCTCTGTTGACGGCAAAACCCCGGCGCTCCCCACCAACCGTCCGACAGCACAAACCGGTCCGCGTTTATACCTTGACACCGACCAAGCGGATACACTCTTCGCTGCCCTCAAATACATTCTGAACCCCGCAGCGTTTGAGGCGCTTGGAATTTCCGGTCTTGGCAACTTCGACAGCGATCAAGCAATTGCGGCATTGGCTGAGTTGTTTGTTCCTTACAATCAACCCGTTGGTTACGCAATGAAGACTGTCGGCTACGATACCAGCGTCGTCGCGCCGAAATATAGCTTCGCCGATACTTCTGATTTCACTAATGCGAACGCTGCGGCAGTGATAGATTACGCTCTGCAGATTCTCAACGGCGGCGCGCTGAAAAACAGCGCAGGTCAGACGGTTGGTCTGACGGAACTCCTGAACGGATTGTTGGGTGACAATGTCTTCAACAACACAACGTTCAGCCTAATCAAGAATTTGCTCTACGATAATCTCATCAACAACGCCGCAATTGCGGAGTATCTGCCTCTGATTGCGGAAATCCTGCCTGAGTTGGATATCGCGCAGTACACTGCGTGGCAGTTTGATGATGAGAATGCAGCAAACTACTTCTGGACGGGCGTTGGCAACGGCGACGACATTATTGCCGACCAAGCAGAATTCCAGACGGCAATAGGCAAGTTCCTCTCGCCTGTAGCCACGCTCCTCAAGAACCTCCTCCTTGACATTGACACCACGGTTCTTGACACAATCGTCCTCCCGGGTTATGACGGTTACAGCTATGGCTTCATCCCCTTGATGGAAGGCTTGACCTTCACTGACGGCTTGCTCAGCAAGGCTGAAATCCTTAACTTGAACGGCGCCGACTTCATCAACGGCTTGCTTGCACCTATCTTCAACGGGCTTTCAACAATCGTTGCTGACCCGGTGAACGAAGTCCTTGTACGCTTGCCGCAGCTCCTGTTCTTCATCACATCCTCAACGGCACTCTCCGACACGGTGACCAACCTGTTGAAGGCACCTCTGGTGTGGATTGACACAATCAAGCCGATTTACCCGCTTGTGGATGAAATTCTTCCATACCTTTCATACCTTACGCCGCAGGGCATTCTCAATGAGGTTTCCGGTATTGTCAACGATTCGCTTGACCTCTCCGGCTTCGGCATTGATCTTTCGAGCATACTGACGCTGGGTAACATCCAAAGCTTCATTGCGGGTGACTTGAAACAGTATAATTCGCTCACCAATCTGCCGACAATCATTGGCGCTCAAGCCTCCGGCAAGTATCCGCGCATTGAGGCCACACCGGTGAGTTCGTTCTGCAACTTGGTTAAGTCTATCGTTCAACTCATCATCTCTAACCCCAGCATTATCGGCGGACCGCTTGGTGACCCGTTCGATGCAATACTTGCAACAGTCGAACGTGAGCCGCATCTGGTAATGCAGGTTCTCTACAACTTCTTCTATGCGCAACCTTTGCCACAAGGACCTATCACATATGATCCGGCGGACAGCTTCCCGAACCTCGGCACCGGTTCAATCGGGCATGACGAATGGTGGACGCAGGATCATATAGATTATGCCTATGACAACATTGATGACTTTGTAAATAAGATTTGGACGATCCTCTTTGGCAAACCGCTTGGTTCTGTCACCGGAACGATCGATGAGAATCTTGAGAACGGCAATGCTCAACTGGATACATTCTTAACTGACCTTCTCGGTCAAGCGCTCTACACGCAAGAAAACTTCGAACTGCTTGTTAACCTTGTGAAGGACATTGTCCCCGACCTTTCAGCAATTGAAATAGGCGGAGTATCACTCGGAGAATTCCTCAAAACACTTGTGTTCCTTGATGGAGCAAAAGGAACGGAGTCGCTTGACCTCGATGCAATCCTTGCGCCGTTCGTCAACTATAAGCCCGGCGATGTAACAATCACTGACCGCAACAGCTTCGTTAACGCAATCATTGCATTGATAGAACCCGCAATGCCGGTTGTAAATGTTCTGCTTGCAGGCAATGATATTAAGCTTGTTGAGCTTGAAGACACCAGAGTTCCCGAAACAAAGTACGTAGTCACAGTCTATGGCGCAGATGGCTATAAGTACGCTATCACCCCGATTCTCGAAGCGCTCGTGCTTGGTCTTGGCGAAGATAAACTCGCCGGCATCGTTGACCCCGACACATTTGCAACTCTTGACGACGCAGCACAAATCCACGCGATCCTGGATCCAATCCTCAACACGCTGGATGAAGTTCTTGCCAATCCGACGCATAACCTCTTGAAAGTGCTGCCGAGTATCCTCTACTTCGTTGACAGCTCTAACCTCAATCAGTGTATTGAGAAGCTTCTTGCGCCGGTCAACGCGGTCATTAAGGCGGTTAACCCAATCTATCCGATTGAGCCAATCGTTGTCAGTGTCGACCTTGCGAGCATCGTTAGTGATCTAATTGCCAGCACCGGGCTTACCATCAGCTACTCAGCTCTCACAGATTTAGTCATCGGTAACAAGAAGGCCTACACTGCCCTCAGCGGAGCATCTGATGCGTTCTATATCGAAGTCACTGAGCCTGACGCAGCTAACATGCTTACCGCAATCCTGCGCTTTGTGGTTGATTTCGCCGGCGCATCTGCATTCAACGTAAACGCAATCCTTGATTACTTGGTTGCAAATGGGCTTAAGGACCCGCTGTACACTATCGTCAAGCAGACATTGAACGACATTAGCAAATTCATCGAGCTTGGCTACCACGATTCCGCCATTACCGGCAACCGCGCATACTTCGCAGATATCGTCCTCAACGCGGCGTTCACACTCTGCTATGGCGTTGACGCAGTTGCTACACCGGTTTACAAGGCATGGCAGTCGGTCAACAAGCAAATCCGTGATCTCTATGAGCACATGCTGGGCTTGCAAGGCTACCAAGCGGCGTTCGCGAAGAATGTCAGTGCATTCCAAAACCGCTACTTCAGTAGCATCCTTACCCCCGAGAAGGGCCTAGCGCCGGCAGGATTCGTCCAATTCTTCCTGACGCTGGTTGCCTGGATTAAGAAAATCTTCGGATTCTTCTTCTAACTAAACCAAAAAAGCATGGCGCATTAGCCACGCGGTTTGTGTTTGGAACGCCTCCCAATTTGGGGGGCGTTCCTGTTTGCATAAAATATATCGACTAACTAGGCATTGACATACGGCGAAAAATGCGATATACTTATGCTCAGATAATTCGAAGGGAGCTTTTCATGACACATACATTCTTCACATCGGAATCCGTTACGGCGGGACACCCTGATAAGGTCTGCGACCAAATTGCCGATTCCGTGCTTGACGCAATCCTTGCGCAGGACCCGACCGGGCGCGTCGCCTGCGAAGTCGCCTGCACCACCGGGCTTGTGCTCGTTATGGGCGAAATCACCACGGGCGGTTATGTTGATATCCCAAACCTTGCGCGGCGGGTGATACAGGATATCGGATACAAAAACGGCGCCAGCGGCTTTGACGGCAAAACTTGCGCCGTGCTTACCGCGATTGACGGGCAGTCGCCGGATATTGCCATGGGCGTTGACCGCTCGGCAGCTGAGAGCTCTTTGACGGAAGCACTTGGCGCGGGCGACCAGGGTATGATGTTCGGCTATGCCTGCGATGAAACGCCGGAGTATATGCCGCTCCCCATAAGCCTTGCGCACAAGCTCACAAAGCGCTTGACCAAGGTGCGTGAGGATGGCACACTGCCGTATTTGCGCCCGGACGGGAAGAGTCAGGTTACGGTGGAGTTTGGGGAAGACGGCACTCCGGTGCGCGTGGACGCGGTGGTTATCTCCTCCCAGCACGCGGCGGATGTTGATATGGAAAGCCTTCGTGCGGACATAATCAAGTACGTTATCAAGCCGGTTATCGCGGAAAATTTTCTGGACGCGGACACGAAATACTACATAAACCCCACCGGGCGTTTCGTCACCGGCGGGCCTGAGGGCGACAGCGGCGTGACCGGGCGCAAGATTATTGCCGATACCTACGGCGGCTACGCGCGGCATGGCGGCGGGGCTTTCAGCGGCAAGGACCCCACAAAAGTGGATAGGTCTGCGGCGTATGCGGCACGTTGGGCTGCGAAAAACCTTGTTGCGGCGGGGCTTGCGCGCAAAGCGGAGATTGAGCTTGCCTACGCAATCGGCGTTGAGGAGCCGCTTTCGGTCTTTGTGGAGAGCTTTGGCACGAGCGAATACAGCAACGCGCAGCTTGCGGAGATTGTGAACGAGGTGTTCGATTTCCGTCCAGCGTCAATCATCCGGGATTTGGATTTGCGCCGCCCAATCTATCGCCAAGTGGCTGCGGGCGGGCATTTTGGGCGTGAGGATTTGGATATTCCATGGGAAAAGCTGGATAGAATCGCAGAATTGCAAGCGGCGGCGAACGCGCTGTAAAGGAGGTGCTGCAGTGAGTTTTGCCTGGAATACATATTGCCGTGCCCGTTTGCCGGAACACACTGCAGAGCCGGAGTATGGCGGCTATGTTGAGGATTTGCTGGCAATGCCTGAACTGCAGGGTCTTGCGGCAATCCCGCACCACATTCCGACCACGTTGCTGACGCATGTGTGCTGTGTTTCATATGCGGCATATTGTTTGTGCAAACGTTATGGCGGCGACCCCAAAATTGCCGCGCGGGGCGGGCTTCTGCACGACTTGTATTACTATGATTGGCACGATTTCTCTGATAAATCACACCGCTGGCATGGCGTACTGCACCCCGGGCGTGCCTTGAAAAATGCCCGCGCGCTCCTTGGCGAGGTCGATAAGCGCACGGCGGATTGCATTCACCGTCACATGTTTCCGTTCACACCATTTCCGCCAATTTACCGCGAATCCATCGCCGTGAGCCTTGCGGACAAAATATGCTCTAACTACGACGTGCTGATAGCGCGCCTGCCATCTGTGCGGCGGCGGTTCGAGCGCGATACCGGGCTGACTTTTAATGCGGAGGAAGGAACGCAAGCATGCACATAATTGGAAAATATGCGCTGTATTTTTTCTTTTACAGCTTCATTGGCTGGGTTTTGGAGTCTATCGTCTGTTCCATTTTTGCGCACAAATGGATTAACCGCGGCTTCCTGACGGGTCCGCTCTGCCCAATCTACGGTGCCGGTGTGCTGACCATGCTCATCTGTCTTACGCCCATACAAAATGCGCCGCTGGCGGTCGATTGGTTTAACAGCCCATTCAGCTTTGCGCCGCTGTTGGTTGCGCTGGGCGCCATGTTTGCCTGCGACGCGCTGGAGTTCATCACCTCGCTGACAATGGAAAAGCTCTTCCATGCCCGCTGGTGGGATTACACAAACAAGTTTTGCAATCTCCAAGGGCGCATTTGCCTTGGGCACACCATGTTTTGGGGTATTTCCGGAATCGCGGTCATTTACGTTGTTAACCCGCTGACTGAAAAGCTTTTCGATTTGGTGCCGGCAAATTTCCAGCGTGGAATTTTGGCGGCGGTTTTGGTGATTTTTGCACTGGATTGGCTGCGTTCGTTCAAGTCAGCGGCAAATATCCGCTCGTTGATGGACAAAATCAACGCCTTGCGCGGAAAAATGACAGCTTGGGTGATTCCCGAAAAAGTATCCGGCGCCCAGGTGACCGCCGATGTGCGCGAGGCAGAGGATTTTGTTCACAAACAGACGGCGGACCTTGAGGGCTGGAGCACAGGCGCGCACCTGAAAAACCGCGCCAAAACCGCCGCGCAGAAAATCCGCCGCCACGCCGCCCAGATTTTCTATGGCTACCCCGCCATGCTGAAGCTGGCACATAACGCGCTGGATGAGCTTGGTCTGCTTCTGAGTGAAGTTGGCAAACGCTTGTTTGAATCAAATGACTCCGAAATGTACTAGACTATATGACGAATACCGGATTTTGGATGTTGAACACTCAAATTTTGAACTGATGCCGCAAATATAAAAGGAAGAGGAAAGCATAGATGGATGTGCGCAGTTTCAAGTCGGCGGAGGAAATTGCCGTCGCCGCCGCAGATATTTTCTGCGATGTGCTGCAAAAAAAGCCGAACGCTGTTTTGGGGCTGGCAACGGGCAGCTCGCCGATTCCCGGCTATACGGAACTGGCGCGGCGAGCCGCTGCGGGTCTTGTTGATTTCAGTGCCGCGCGGACGTTCAACTTGGATGAATACTGCGGACTTTCCCTGAAAAATAACCGGAGTTACCGTTATTTTATGCAGCATGAGCTATTCGATAAAGTCGGTATCCGCAATGAAAATGTGCACTTCCTTGATGGTCTGGCGGAGGACTTTGATGCGGAATGCGCCCGCTATGAGGCTGAGCTTGCGGCTTTTGGCGGAGCGGATTTGCAGCTGTTGGGTATTGGACGCAACGGTCATATCGGCTTCAACGAGCCGGCGAAAAAAATGCACGCCGGTTGTTTCCGCGTGGATTTGACGGATGACACAATACAGGCAAACCAACGTTTTTTTGACTGCAAAGGCGATGTGCCGCGCTGTGCGTTGACGATGGGTATCGGCACAATATTGACAGCTAAGAAAATCCTGCTTATTGCTGCGGGAGAGGACAAGGCTGCGGCGGTGTATGGTATGCTGCGGGGCGAGATAAGCGGGCAGTGCCCGGCAAGCTTCCTGCGTACTCACGGCAATGTGCTCATATTGTTGGATGAGAGCGCGGCGCGGCTGCTGTAATACCACAAAAGCGCGAACCGAATCGATCCGCGCTTTGTGCTGATTACTAAAAGCCTAAAGCCTGAATTCTTTCCCGTCCAGCACGATTAGCCCCTTGCGCAAGATAATACTCGCGCACATCTCGCGGTCTCCTGTAGCCACCACAACGTACGCACGCTTTGCGCGCTCAATGAACGCATCGCGCTCCAGAATTCGGAATTTGCGTTCGCCCTCGTGCCGCTCCACTAAGTAACGCAGACGCTCCCAAATGGGCGGCTCTGACGGCGAAGCTCCGCAACCCATCAATACCACCGGCATTTCTGCCTGCGCGTCCAGCGGAATCACGGAAAGCACCGCATCTAACAGGGCGTTAATTGTTGCGGCATCCGCGCGGATAAGGCGGCGCGCCACAGCAGCAGATGGGAAATTCCCGTCCGCAAGGACAATCTCATCGCCGCAGCCCATCTCCGAAAGTGCCTTAAGCAAATCCGGTGAGAGCAACGGAGGCACATTTTTCAGCATATTTATCTCCGCAGTCTGTCGGTTTGTGAGAACACAGTTCTCTTGAGTGTAGTTAATTATAACATAAGTAACCCGCAGATTCAAGAAAAATCTTTGTTCACAAATGTTTATAAGCTATTTAGATATTTAGTTTTTGTATAGCATTAATACTATTTTTTCCAATTGGACGAAACGCAGTGAATTAGGGCTTTTTGGAGCGAATTTTTTTGTTGATTCTGAAAAAGCATTGCGTCGTTCACAGCTTGTTCACAAAAAGGTCTTGATTTTTGGACCGCGCGGCGCTATACTAAATACATCTCAAAATTCTGGAGGAATTAACAATGGTTGGAATTGGAACTTGGAGTTGCCGCATCGACACACTATTCTTTAAGGGCGACGCCAGCATCAAAATCTTCGACAACAACGGAGAATATGGTGTTGAGCTGCAAATCCCCGACGTGGACATCCCCGACGTGGAAATCGTTGAGATTGACGCAAACGAGGAAACAAAAGAAGTTGACGCAGTGGCGCATATCTCCCTGCTGCCCGGCAAGGACATCACCTGCCACTTTGAGTTTGAGGACGAAGCCTTCTCCGGCTTCCTCAAAATCCCATTCCTGGGCAAGGTGCGCCTTAAGGACGGCAAAAAGCTTGCCTGAAACAATACCGAAACGTAATAGGGGTTGATAAGCCTATCAGCTCCTGTTTGCTGTTTACAAAACAAAACTGGAGGTACCCAATGTCAAAAAAAGATTTCGTGAAAAAGCCGCCCAACAAAATCATCGCGCTGGTGATTTACCTGTTCACGCTAATCAGCATTGCCGCGCCGGTGATTCAGTGGGCATTCAAGGTTGCGTGGGTCTTTATTGACCACGAAACTAAGATGGAAGACTTTCTGGGTCTTGGGCTTGCGCAGTTCATCTTCTTCCTGATGATTGCCAACGCGCTGTTTGCAATCTACGCTTTGGTGCGCTATTGCGCCGGCTGGCGGAGCAAAATCGGCAACATTGTGATGACGGTGCTGTTTGTGCTCTCGTCATTGCTGGGAGGCGTGTTCCAGTTTATGAACTACGTCTGCTCTGTTATGGCGCGCCCGGCGGTGCTGTCACAGTCGCTGGAGTCAAGCGTGCCGTGGGTGGTTGCGCTAATCGGCGTGCCATTCCTGTTACTCGTTTGGAGCAGCCTGAACATGAAGAAGACCGTGCGCATGGTGTTTTCCGGGGTGATTGCGGTGCTTTTCGCGGCAACTATGGTGACATCGCTGGTCAACCCGGGCGCGCCAAAGCTGCTGGCGGGTCCCATTGTGCTTGACACAGGCACGGGTGAGTACTCAATCGTCTTTGCAACGGACAAGGAAACGCAGGGCTTGGTGCGCTATACATATAAGGGCGTGGAGAAAGAAGTGTACTCTGCGGACACAATCGTGCGGCGCATTGGCAGGATCCATGCGGTGCGTATTCCCCGCGAGGAGTTGGAGAACAACAGCTACACTATTTTTGCCCGCGACGTTAAATACGGGCTGGTCGCCCACGTGGGCGCATATGATTACGGCAAGACGGTGCAGCTTGCTGATGCAATCGATTTTGCGGGCAATCGTGATATTGCCGATCCCAAAATCATCTCGATTTCGGACTGGCACGAGCAGATGTCCACCATGAAGCTTGCAGTGGACGCATTCAACACCACGCCCGATTTGGTGCTCCTGCTTGGCGACTACTGCAACTATTTTGCCGGTGAGGATGACGTCATCAACACCATCATCGGCGGGGCGTTTGATGCCAGCGGAGGCAAGGTACCGTGTATTTTCGTCCGCGGCAACCACGAGGTACGCGGCAACTACATGGAGCTGCAAAATCTTGACCGCCTGTTTGGGCTGGATAAGCTCTATTATGAGGTTGTGCGCGGCGATTACATCTTCACCGTGCTCGACAGCGCAGAAACCTCCGACTGGGATTATGACAATTGGGAGCATATCGACCAATACGAGGCGTCGAACTACTACGCACGGCAAATAGACTGGCTGGAAAACCGCGAGCCCGCCAAGGACGGTCAATACCGCATTGTGCTGACCCATGATCGCAAGATGACAGCCGAGGTCGCGGCGACACCAGACGGCTACGGCTACATCAATATGCCCGAAGCAGACAAGGCGCTTGACAAAAATTTGCAGCAACGCTACCAAGAGGCACTGATTAAGCTTGACGTGCATCTTACAATCAGCGGGCACAGCCACTGGTACGGCATTACCAACGATGAGCCGTGGGAAAAAGGCACGCTCACGCAGATTCTGGACGGCGGCTTGGGCAGCGTGACACATACCGGCAAAACGCTTGGTCCTTTGACCATCGTTCCCAGCGAACCGCGCTACACTGCGTCGCTCATCACATTCCAAGGCGCGGACGTTATCCTGCAGGGCAAGGTAGCCGACAGCCCCAACACAGGCGGCACAGTTATTGATCAGGAAACATTTACCTTCCGCAAGATTCCGGTACCGGCGGTAACTCCGCAGGATTAACGCCGGCACAACAACTGAAGAGAGCACCCGCAAAGGTGCTCTCTTTTTGTGGTTTTTTAGCTTTAACCGGCGCTTTAGGCGTGCGGGTCAACCAGATAAATCCAACCGGACCACTCCACAATGCGAGTCCAAATGGTGTCCCATGTGGGGCTCTGGAAAACTGTGCCAAGACCGCTGGCGATTGTCTGGAAGAGATCCGTGAGGAATCGTCCCATGTCAAAGTCAAGACTGGGCTCCGTAAAAAAGCTACCGAAATCAGGCATGATATAGACCTCCTTGTAATGTTGGGGCTATGCTCTAAAGCAAAGCAACTCCACTGACATTATAGCACAACCCGATGGAAACATTTTTCCATACGAGAATAATGCTCAAAATTATTTGCCGGAATTTTCTCCAACGCGCACCAAACCCAGCAAGAGGTCGAACATGGAGTTGAGTTTGGTGTCATTCAAATACAATTTGAGCGCCTCAAAGATGACTTCAAGCAACTCACGGATGGTTGAAAACATTGTTCTGCCTCCTTTATGAGTGTGGGAAAACTATACCTCAGCGCGGGATTTCTCCCGGATACGGCTAAAGTATAGCACAGCTATGTGCCGATATAATTCCGTATTAGAAATTAACTCGATTTGTGAACAAATTGTAATCACGAAGTCAGCAATTCTATGCCGTGCCGAACAGCCGCCGCCCCAAATCGCCGAAACCGGGGACAATGAAGCCGTCCTCATTCAGGCTCTCATCAAGGTGACCGCAGGTGATCGAGACGTCCGGGTGCTCCGCCTGCAGGTGCGTAATCCCCTCAGGCGCGGCAAGCACGCTGATATATTCGAGCCGCCCCGCGCCCGCTTTTCTCAGCAAATCACACGCTGCGGCGGCGGTGTTGCCTGTCGCCAGTACGGCGTCCACAACCAGCACGGTGCGCCCTTCCAAGTCTGCGGGCAGCTTGCAATAGTATGTCTGCGCCTCGCGCGTTTCCGGGTCGCGATAAACGCCAATGTGCCCCAGCGGCGCAGATGGCAGCAG
Source organism: Oscillospiraceae bacterium (assembly GCA_031290105.1). GTDB lineage: Bacteria > Bacillota > Clostridia > Oscillospirales > Acutalibacteraceae > WRKY01. The sequence continues at coordinate 16,233 of JAITOD010000070.1, read as the reverse complement.
CCGTAAAATGCCGTCCGCCATGCCAAGCCCCGCCCTCATCAGCGCAACAACAGCCGGTTTGCGTCCGCTGAGGATTGGACTGCTCGTGTCACTCAGCGGCGTGTGGATGCGCACATTTTCCACAGGCAAAGTGCGCGTCGCCTCATATGCCAGCAGCTGCGTGACTTCCAGCAATAGCGCACGGAAGGCGGCATTTTCGGTCGAAGCGTCGCGTAAAAGTGTGATTTTATGTTGCAAACACGGGTGATTAACAATGGTTACGCTCATTTTTTTCCTCCAAAATGCTTTATTATAAGTGAAACGTTTTGTCGCTGAGAACCTTACTTCACGCGGAACCGCTTTATGACGCGCCCTCTGCAATCGCGTGAGCCGGGCACACAGACACGCACGCGCCGCAACCGGTGCAGAGAATCGGGTCGATTGCCGCCTTGCCGTCCTGCCAAGTGATCGCCGGGCAACCGAAAACGCGAATGCATGCTCCGCAGCCGGTACACGCAGGTGTGTCAACAATTGCGGCAATCTTGTGCGATTTATCCACAGCGATGCACGCGCCCTCGAAGATAAGCACGCGCACGCCGCTTTTGCCCAACAGACTCCGCACCGCGGCAGTGCCCGCCGGGACGTCAAATGCGTTCACGCGCACAAGCTCCGCCACGCCGATTCCCTCCAGGATTGCGGGAATGCTCAGTTCCGGCGCGGCTTCGCCCACGGCGTTCCTGCCCAAGCCCGGGTGCGGCTGGCTGCCCGTCATGGCGGTGTTGCGGTTATCGAGCACGCAGACCAAAATGTCGTGTTTATTATACACCGCGTTGATTATTCCGGGTATACCCGTATGAAAAAACGTGGAATCGCCCACAAAAGCGATGGATTCCAGGTCCGGGTCGGCGGTCTTCAAGCCCTGCGCCGCGGAGATGCCCGCGCCCATGCACAGGCAGGTGTCCACCATATCCAGCGGCAGCGCGTTGCCCAGCGTGTAGCAGCCGATGTCGCCGCAAAACACAGCCCGCTTGCCCCTGCACGCTTGCTTGACCGCAAAAAACGCGCCCCTGTGCGGACAACCCGCGCACAACACAGGCGGTCTTGCGGGTGCGTTAGTTGGATGGCGCGGCGGCAAATCGCTCTCGGAATTAATGCATGATGTGCTTTGCGCCATACCCAAAAACTCCGCCAAAACAACACGCATATGCTCCACAGTATTTTCGCCGACGTTCGGCATAGTACCCGTGCGTTTGCCCAATATTTGGGGTTGCAGGTGTTCCCGTCCGCAGAGTGCAACAAGCGCGTCCTCAATCACCGGGTCAAGCTCCTCAAAGACCAGAACCTCGTCCAGCCCCGCCAAAAACTCGATTCCCAGCGTCTGCGGGAACGGCACCGTGCCCACCTTTAGTAATTTGTAATTTTCCGGAAATTCTTTCAGAGCCTCCTGCGCATATGCATAGCTCACGCCGCCGCACGCAATGCCCTTTCTCGCGGACATATTCCCGCTGAGCTGATTGCCCGAAAAATCGCCCAGCGAGCTTGATAATTCGCGCAGCGTATCTTCAATAATAGGCTTTTGCGCCCTGGTGAGAGCGGGAAAAATCACGCGGCGTTCGCGGTTGCGGTCGAATATCGGCGCGGGGGCGTTGACGGTAATATCCGGTAAAATTTCCACTGCGGCGTAGCTGTGGCACACCCGCGTTGTTGGGCGCAGAATGACTGGTCTGCCAATTTGTTCTGAATACTCAAACGCCGCCGCCGCCATTATGTACGCTTCCTCCGGGCTGGACGGGTCGAACACCAGCAGCTTTGCGAACTCAGCAAAACGGCGCGTGTCCTGCTCCGTTTGGCTGGAGATTGGACCCGGGTCATCCGCGACGGCAAGTACCAGCCCCGCTTTCAGTCCAACGTAATTCAGGCTCATCAGCGGGTCGGACGCAACGTTCAGCCCCACCTGCTTCATCGTCACAAGCGCCCGCGCACCCGCCCACGCCGCGCCCGCCGCAACCTCCAGCGCGGTCTTCTCGTTGACGCTCCACTCCACGTGCACGCCGGGGCGCTGCTCCTTTGCGGCGGTCTCCAGAATCTCCGTGGAGGGCGTGCCGGGGTACCCTGTCACCACGCGAACCCCCGCGCGCAGTGCGCCCAGAGCGATTGCATCGTTACCCATCAGCAGGCGTCGGGTCATTCCCGTTAGAGATTGCGCAGCAACGGTTGATGAAATATCAACGTTGTTTTCCCGCGTCTCAACTTGTTTTTTGTTCAAACTTAACTCCTCTATCAACCCAAAAGTGCGTTTTCCGCGTCCGGCTTGGGGAATGACGCGCTGCGCCCAAAGTAGTAGTTATAAAGCTTTGTTGTGAACGGAATTGTCACGCCGGAGCCTGACGCCAGCTCAACAAAGGTCATCACGCTGATTTCGGGCTTCTCGAACGGCGCCCAGCTCATCACCCAACCGTCGCTGACGGGCTTTGCAAAGCCGTCCACATTGCGTTGATTGGTGCCCGTTTTGGCGGCGATTGCCAGCGGGAGCTTGCCAAAGCGGTAGTCGTCGCGCGCCATTTTGCCCATCGCGTCCTGCACAATTTTCATGTTTTCCGCCGAAACGGGAACTTTTGCCGCAACCTCAGGCTCTTTAGTCAACACGGTTGCGCTGAGGTTGTAGCTCTTAATTTCCTTGACAACGTGCGGCACATAGCGCGTGCCACCGTTGGCAAGCGTCGCCACGTAGTTTGCCACTTGGATTGGCGTAAAGGCGTTGTCGCCCTGCGCAATGCCGGACTGAATCGTCAAGCCGGGCAGCCAATCCTGCCCAAGGGCCTCGCGGTATTCGGGGCTGTCCAGAATCCCCTCATTTTCGGGCAGTTCAATCCCCGTTGTTTGCCCCAAACCGAACAGTGAACGGTAGGTGTTCACTTTTTCGATGCCCAGTCTTACCGCGCACTCGTAAAAAAAGCTGTTGCAGCTGGTAGAAATCGCCGTGGTGACGTTCAATGTGGGACCGCCGTGCAGCCCGTATTGCGGGCACTTATAGTCGCCATATGAACCTGTGCATGAAATGCGCGTATCCTTGGTAATTACGCCTTCCTGCAATGCGGTCACCGCCACAGAGGGCTTGATTGTGGAGCCGGGAGTGAACGCCGCCATGAGCGCACGGTCCCACAACGGGCGGGATTCGGCTTTGTTTAGCTCGGGCAAAATTTCCGCAAACTTGGTGATATCGTAAGTTGGGTAGCTGACCAGAGCCAGCACCGCGCCCGTGTTAGGGTTCATCACAACAACGCTGCCCGCCGCGTATGTCAGGCGCTTGCCCTTCAGTGTGTTTTCGGTGAAATCGGCAAAGTTTTCCATAATCCACTTTTGCAGCGAAACGTCGATGTTCAGCACAACCGTGTTGCCCTGCACCGGCGGCTCAATAATTTCCTCCGTCAGCGTGCCGTCGTGGTTGAGTGTAATCCGCTTCTTGCCGTCCTTGCCGCGCAGTGTGTCCTCCAGCACTTTTTCCAGCCCGCTCTTGCCGATAACGTCGTTCATGCGGTACCCCTGAGTTTTGAGCCGCGCATATTCGTCCGGATCAAGCGCCGCAACGCGCCCGAGGATGTTGGGCATAATGTCGCCGGCGATTGCGTATTCGCGCACAGGCACAATCTCCGTGTCCACGCCGGGGTATTGCACGCTCTGCTCTTTTATCCGCGCAATCAAATCCGACGGCACATCCTGCGCAAAGGTATAAGGCCGGCTGACTTGGAAGCCCTGGTGCCACAACTCCGTGTTGACGGAGGCAAGCTTGCGCTGCTCCTCTTTTTTGTATTTTTTCAGTTCAAAGCGGTCAACAAGCGCGGCAAAACATGCGTCCGCCGTGGCGTAGTCGTTAACATAAAGCATTTCCTTGCTCTTGAGCCACGCGATATCCGTTTCGCGATCCTTGGAGAACTGGATGTTGCCCTTAGCGTCAAATTCCATGGGGAGCTTGTCCAGCCATTCGCATTCCTTTGATTCCAGCAGGCGGATGAGCGACAAAATCAGCTCGTTGCGCTCTGCCTGATTCTTCAACGCCGGGAACAGCCCCGCCTTGAAGATGAGGTTGTTTGATTGACGGTTAACCACCAGCGGCACACCGTTTGTGTCCACAATTTCGCCGCGCGCCGCAGGGATTGGCGTCAAGTCGCCCTGCGAAACCGCGCCCCGACTCCCCGCCGCCTGGTAATACCCCACCGCAGACAAAAAGCCCACAAAGCACAGCAGCACTGCGCAAATGGCGGCTACGCGGCGGAACGCCAGCTTATTTTCGCTCATGTCAGTTCCCTCTCCATGGCTTCGCTTAAATCCACAGATATTATACGCGATTTCACATTCAAAAACAAGAGAGGGGCGAGAACAATCGCTTGCGCCCGCGTAGTCTGCCGTCAGCAAACCCACAGCAAGTGTCGGCGTAACCTGTATTTATAAATTTGACAAAGACGTATTGACGTACAAACTCTCGCCGGAGCATTCTGCGAATTAGATGTTGAATTAAGGCAAGCTTTTATTAGTGTGCGTTGTTAGTCTGCGTTGGGCGCCTACAGCGCTCCGCGCCATTCCCAATCCGGCGAATCGTCGTAAAGCAGCGCACCGAAAAACTCCGGCAAATCCTCGGCGATTGAGCCGCGCAAGCGTTTGCCCACAAGCTTTTGCAGCCGGCCGGCAAGAATCTGCACCGCTTTGCCCACCGGCGTTTCCGGCGAGTAGTTCTCCGTGCCGGCGTAAATGTTCCGCATAACCTCGGTTATCAAGTCGTCCAGCTTGACGCGGCGCGCCTCCTTGGGCAGCTTGCCCCTGCACAGCAGCAGCGTCCCCAGCGTGCCAAGCGTCGCATGTTCCAAAAAGTGCCCCAGGAGCTTTATCGGCAGCTTGTAGCCGACGATCTGCTCGCGCTGAACGCTGAAGCCGTTGCATTCCTTCGCAAAGCCCTCAAAATCGTGCGCGGCGCAGCGGATAACGTTTCGCACAAGGTGATCGAACACGTCGCGCAAATATTCCTGCGCCGTCAATCCGCCCAAATCCCAGGCAAAATCCTGCACAGTTTCCGTGTGTATATCCAGCACGCCGTCGTCAAATGAGCAAAGGCGCATTGGCGCGGGATAACCGCACAGCGCCGCAGTGTTCACGTCCGTTATCGTGTTGCCCGCAGCGCTTGTGTGCGCCCCAATGTTGTGTATGTGCGTGTGCCCGGTGAAAATCACGCGCAACCCCGCGTCGGCAAGGATATCGCGCGTGGTCTCAAAGCCGCCCAGCATATCCCGTTTACTGATGTTTGGATACAGCGGAAACGGCGGCAGCAGCGGGTGGTGGGTCACGGCGAAGATTGCGTCCCCGGCGGCTTTTGCGTCCGCAAGCTGCGCCAGAATCCACTCCAGCTGAGCGGGATAATACCCGCAGAAGCTGCGTCCGTCGCCGTCGTCGTTGAGCATAAGGACGCGCAGCCCCGGCGCAATCTGTGCGCAGTATGATAGCTCATCATAAACGGAAATCGCGTCCGCGAACCCAAACTCGTCATATGTTCCGCGCAGCTCGTCGCGCCGCATTACGCCCGGGTTGAATTCGCCCGTAACGGTGAGCATTAGCGCAATCGGTCTGCCCTCGGCGAGTTTTCGCGCGTTGTTTTCCTGCTCGTAATCGTGCGTGGAGGTAATCAGCAGCACGCGTTTGCCCGCCGCCTGAACACGGCGTAGCTTGCGCACCAGTTCCTCATGGCTCTCGCGCTCGCCGTTGCAGGTTATGTCGCCGGCAATCAGCAGCACATCGCAGCCGTCACGCGCAAGGAAGGTATCTAACGCCGCGTCCAGGATCGCGCCGCTCTCGTTGAGCGTTTTCTGCTGATGTTCGGCAGCTAAGCCCAGCGCGTCCGCGTTATAATAGTGCGTATCGGTGATTAGGCAAAAATTTGTCGGCATTATTTGCAACCTTTCAGGTTCGCGGGCGGCAGACGGCCGCCTTGACTGGGATTGTGTTATCGCGGAAAAGCCTTATGTGCGGCGCGTTAATTGTTAGCTCCTGCTTTGCGTGCCTCCGCTCGTTCAACCACGTCCGCCATGTTGCCGGTTTTTTCCCAGAGCTTATCCGCCTTGGCGCACCAAGCGTCGTATCCTGCGGTTGTTTTTGGGAATTTTTTGTAGTGCGACTTGAGTGAGCCGCCGCACATCACGCCCTTAATCAGGTTGCGCAGACTGTTAAAGCTGATGTTTCCGGTCACGCCGCCGACTATCATTTTGCCGACCAGCGCCAGTGCGTCCGAAAGTGGAATATCCGCGCTGAATGTGCGGTTGGTCAGCGTGAGCAGTTTGCCGGTGAACACAATTCCTTTTTTGAACTCATATTCGTTCTCCTCGGCGGTGCAGTCAACGGCATTGACGAGCGTTGCGGTGATGTTGGCAAAATCCGCGCCCTGCGTCGCCGCGTAACGGGTGTTGAACTCCCAGAGGGCGGCCTCTGTTGGATACGCGCCGCCGCGCATTGCCTTGCCGCAGACCTCCGCCGCCAGCTTCACGCCGACCCAGCCGGAGCTAACGCCCTCTCCGCTGAAGGGTTTAGTCATGCAGGCGGTGTCGCCAAGGCAGATAAAGCCGCCGTCCACCATAGAATACGGCGCACGGTGATAAGGCGTCACGCCCTTTTCCCAGCGGCCGCCCTCACCGTAGCCTTCGTATTCTTCGTATGGCGGCGCTTTGATAGCGTTGCGGAATTCCTCGTGGCACTTCATCGCGTATTCAAACGAGAGGTTTGCGCCCGTGCCGAACAGGAAGCAACCGGGGTCCTCCGTGCCGCCGACCCACGCTTTATATTGCGCGTAGCCCGTGGGATAAGCGATCTGGCCATCAGGATATTGCTCGCCCAGCGGCACATCGGCCGGGAACGGCTGCCCGGGATTCTTTAGCTTGACGTAGTGCAAAATAACGTAAAACATATCGCGCGGGGTGATCTCAAACGTCTCCACGCGGCTGTTTTTGAGCTTGCGCCGCGCCACGGAGGGTATGCCGGAGCAGTCGGCGACCAGCCTTGCGGAAACGTTGTGCTGCGTGCCGCCAATATTAATCACAGCGCCGTTGATGTTTTCGTCGCCGTCGCGGATGAAATCGTCAAATTTCGCACCGAAGAAAAAGCTGACCTTGCCGGTTTCCGCCGCCCAATTGCGCAGCCGTTTGAGAAATGGCTTAAACTTTAGAATGAGGAACGGGTAGTCGGCACGCTTGGGGTAGTGATCAAACGCGGACTTGGTTATGCCGTAATCAAAGCGCCCGACCCAGTCCTCATCGCCCGGCTGAGGGATGGGTACGCCGTATGGCTCAAAATGCTCCAGATCTGTGTGGAATACGCCCAAACGTTCGCCCTGCCGCTCCTCGCTTAGCTTATCGAACACGGCCACAGAGCAACCCTGCTCCGCCATGCGCCGCGCGAAGAGAATCCCCGCTGTGCCCGCGCCGATTACCGCCACGTCATAGTTAGCTTCCATTGCAAAATCCTCCCGAAAATACGTTATTCTACAATGTATATGATACAGCAATTTCGCCAAGAATGCAAGTGCTTTTTCGACTGAATTTGTATTCCGGTGCGGTTTGTGTTAAAATAATCCGTGAATTTCATCATTGGAGTCATCCGTGACCAAAACGCTCTTCGCCGCGCTAGTCGGCTGCCCTAATGTGGGCAAAAGTTCCATCCTCAATCGGCTTTTGGGGCGCAAGCTGGCAATTGTTTCGCCCAAGCCGCAAACCACGCGCTCCAAGATAATGGGAGTGCTGACGCAGACAATGCCCGCCGAAAGACGTGCTGACGCAGCGATAAACGATGAATTCATCGGCGCGGCAACTGAAACCGGCGAGCGCGAAACGGACAGCACACAATTCGTTTTTACCGACACCCCGGGGCTGCACCGACCGCGCACACTGCTTGGCGAAAACATGGTCAAGGCGGTGGGGGAGGGGATTGCCGGCGGCGACCTGGCGGTGCTTGTCACTGAGCCAAAGGGCGAACCGCGCCCCGCTGAGCTGGAGCTCCTGCAACGCTGCCAAAAGCTGAAGCTGCCTGTGATATTGGCGGTCAACAAGATTGATACGCTGGACAGCAAATCGCTGCTGCTGGAAAAGCTTGCGCGTTTTGCGGCGCTTTACGATTTTGCAGCGCAAATCCCTGTGAGCGCGTTAAAAAACGATGGCATTGACGCGCTTATGGCCGAGCTGGAAGCCCACGCCGCCGAGGGACCGCACTTCTTTCCGGACGACACCCTGACCGACCAGCCCGAGCGAGTGCTTGCGGCAGAGATAATCCGCGAAAAGCTGCTGCTGAATCTGCAACAGGAAATCCCGCACGAAACGGCGGTGCTTGTGGAGAGCTGGGAGGAGCGCAGCGATGGCTTAATCTCAATCGGCGCGGCAATTTACTGCGGAAAGGAGCGGCACAAGGGCATGATTTTGGGCAAGGGCGGCGAGAATCTTAAAAAGATATCCGCCTCCGCGCGTGCAGATATGGAGCGTTTTTTCGGCGCACGGGTCTATTTGCGCTGCTTTGTCAAGAGCCGTGAGGGCTGGCAAAACAGCGCCGGGACACTCAAGGAGTTGGGGCTTTAGATTGCAGATAAAATCAGATGTTGAAATCGGAATTTATTTCATAAGGAATGAATAAGCCCAAAGTTATCTGATACAAAAAGAGTTAACATTGTCTTGGAGCTTTCTTCCGCTCAAAAAAGGTGTTGTCACAAAACAGTAAGCTTTTCAAGCGGCGGCAGTCTCTTTCTCAAAGCTGATGAAGCGTCTGCCGCCCCGACTCAGATCTTCACCTTTGTACTTATACTTTTCTTCGGTGAATTCCAGTTCTTTATATGTAAGGATTCCAACTTCACCAATATGTAAAGAGTCATAGAAATATCTGCTTTTTTTTGAAAACTTGCTGCCGTACCCTACTGAAAACTCTTTTACTAAATTATCAGGAAACCTGAAAGCGACAATGTAATTGTAGCTATCAAAATCTTCCCCTCCATTTATTGCTATTATTCTTTTTTCCGCAACGGTTGTTCTTTGACCTTGTTCCGGGCTTTGCGCAAATCTTCTTTCGCTTATGATTTTTATTATCAGAACCAACGCTAAAAAAACAAAAACCAAAAAGCGAAAAGCACCTCAACTATAGTGAAAATGATTTTTTCCATACCGGCTTCCTCCAATTTAGGCTTTCACAATTATAGCAGAAAATCAAAGCAATTGCAATAAAGTCCGACACGGGGGGGAAAATTAACATGTGCAAAAGAAAAACCGTATTTGAAGAATCGTGGAGCATTAATTTTGCGGCGCGCAGCTTGATGCCCTACCGGCGGTTTTTCTGGTTGTTTAATGCAGGAACAATGTCATTCTCGAAGCTGATACATTTTCTGCATTTCCAATGTTTTCCAACTCTTTATTGGTGAGAATTCCCGCGTCGCCCTCACGCAACGCATTGAAGAGGCTTTCATCGCAAGGCATTTCTTTCGCCGAACCGTCAGAAAATATGAAAGCAACAATATATTCAAGGTAACTGACATCCTCGCTGCCCTCATCCGGCACTCGCATCCCCGCAACTTCCGCTTGCGCCCACTGCGGGGTCTCTTTTCGATCTGCGCACGTAGAATAGCCCTATGCACTTCGCCAGCAGCCATAACAAAAACTATTATAATAACATTTATTCTTCTTTGCAATACAAATTCGCTCTTGTTTTTCATTATTATTTGCCTCCTAAATCCAATCTGCCATATTATATCATATCTACGGCGTTTTGTTAACCGAGAACGTTACTTCCCGTCACTCACGGCGTATAAAACGTCTTCGGCAGGCGTTGCCTGTATTATACCATGCCAAGAGCTGGATGTCCACTGCCCGTAAAACTCCGGACTTGCAATTTGCTGCACAATCTGCTATACTATTCGGGCGGAATGTGTGCGCCGGTTCTCGTTGCTCATTTCCGGGGTGTGGCGAAGTTTGGTATCGCGCTTGGTTCGGGACCAAGAGGCCTCGAGTTCGAATCTCGACACTCCGACCAAAAGGGCACTCCTAAAAAGATGCGTCCTCAAAAAAGCCGGTGATTAACCGGCTTTTTGCGTATTTGGGAGCGAACTTTTGCGAAGAAAAAATTTGGCTGCCGGAAATGATGGTTTTGCGTTTGTATGGCATAGGCGCGGCTCACGCTCTGCGGTAATAGTCGTTGATAATTATATAGTCGCGGCTTTTCGCTAATATGCCAGAATGATGGCATCTATACTAGCCCAGTAGCTTTGAAGTACAAATTCTCACTTATTAGTTTGGCGTTGGAACTAATCTCCACGAAATCGCTCAACGTGTATAGTATACCATAAGGACTATTATTTGTCAAGTTGCTATAAAGAAATTTGCGGCTGAAACTGTCAAGGGTTTGTGGGCTAATATAAGTGGGGTCTTTTTGACAAGTCAAAAGACAAGGGGAAATGGTGGTCATGGTGAGTTTGTCTGAATTGTATAATTCAAATATAGCTATTTCTATTTCATTCATTTTTGCTTGTATTATGGTATTATCATCAAATATTGATGGTGCGCGTGGCGGAATTGCTGGATTGAGTTACCATATACCTAAAATAATGTCAACAATACTGTTCCTCTTCCCTTATAAAAAGCATGTGCCGATTCATGCAATAATTTGCCAACTATTAAATTATGCAATGCTTCTTGTGTTGATTGCAAATCACTATTTGAATTGGGAAATTCAAGATGACATTACGAAAACAATAATCTTGATATATTCGATTGTCTGCGCAGTGTTTTATGGAATAGATATCGCAACAAGTCAATAAGCATGGGCGTATCGTTCGCGTTATATAAACCATTGGCATTCGTCTTTCCAGGCATATCCAATCTCTATGACACCACAAAGAAAAACACTTCGAAGTTAAAACCTTAAAGTTGGTGGAAATTATGAAAATCTTCTCATGGTTGCTTCAAGTTTTAAGCATAGTCAATATGCTTTTCATCGTTGTGTATTCTACATATATGAACATTATTCAACCACCTAATTTAATACCCGGATCTTTTCTGGATGTTTTAGGTGGTTCTCTATGCTTGGTAAACTTCGGATTTGCTACCTTGACATTTATATATTTTTCTATATTCAAAAAGATACTATTGCCCTTATTAGAGTGCATGGAATTTGAAAAAAGTCAGAAGATTATTATATGCGTTGTTATAGTGTATATTGTATATAGATTAATCTTCTTTCACGTTAACTTAACAGCGGATGATGAAAGCCCGAATAACACTATGTCAATACTTGCCATAGGTTTGGCTGCTAATTGGATTGTCTGTGCTGTTACGAATAATATTATTAGGCAAATATAATTTGAGTTTCCAGCTTGACAACACAAGGCGAATCTGGCTTGACACTACGGGCACACTTGTGATAGAATATGCTTGCGGTGCTTGGGGTGCGCAGCTTTCCTGCACGGGTGACGCGACACCTGCCGTTGCCAAAATAGTGTCAGCACTAAAATGGAGCAAAAACTGCCGCCGCATTTGCTTTGATTCCGATAATGACTTTTGCAATTCCCAGAGTCTTTCGATATTAACTTTTCACACCTTATATGACAGGAGTTGTTACAACAATGGTTCGCATTTTCAAGTTATTCAGGTTCATATTTTGCTTGCTTTCGATTGCAGGAGCAATTATTCTGATTTTGTTTGGAATGTCACTTGTAATTTTTGACAAGCAAATCTTTCCAATTGCAAATATAGCAGCGCCCTCTGACGAGTTGACCGGATTCTACGGAGGACTCTATTTGCTATTTATCTTGATAAATTATTTATGGATTTTCGTATGCGCAAAGAAAAAACTTCGCAAAATTGAAAACATTTTGTTGTGCGATTGTGATGCGAAAAAATATATATCGGCGTACCGGCAAGTGCTGTCACAAAGTAAATCTGCAAAGTATAAAGCAGTGCTGATTTACGGTTTAAGTTATGGCTACCTCATGGCGGGAGATTACGAAAACGCCTTAAAGACGGAGCAACAACTGGATTACATTACTTTATCCCCTAGCGACAAATTCCTGTATCTGTCCATTTTGTTTTCGTATAATTTCGCTGTAGATGAGATAAAAACATGCGCTGCTATTCTGAAAAATATGGAAATCGAAATCGCGAGAATTCCACAAGCGAACAATGAAAAAACTTCTGCACAACGAATGTTATCTAATTTGTCTATGCAATATAAAATGAAATTAGACATTCATCCTGATTTTGTTGAATACTTTGAAAGCGAACTTCTATCAGCGTCGCATAAACTTGAAAAAGTTACTTTGACATTTTTGTGTGCAAAAGCCTTGTTGTTAAATAGTTCTGAATTAAACTATGAAATCGCTAAAAAACTAACTTATGTTGCAAAAAATGGAGGAAGAACAATTTATGCCAAACAGGCAAAAAAATTGTTGTCGGTATAGTTGACGTGGTGAACAATATGATTGAATATATTTTAATACTTGAAGAATTTTTCTTGTAGGAAGAACTTTCATTAAAAGGCAATGTTAAAATAAGGATTAAAATTGTTGGCGATAATAAAACCATACTCTTTCTTAATAAAGATGATAATTACAGAACGACTGATCCGACCAACGAAATTTAGACGCTGCGTACTTGACTGCAACGGAGTATTTGTGGCAGAATATGCTTATGGTGCTTGGGTGGAGTTGACACTAGCGGGAATATTGCTATTGCGTTGACGGCAAGGGTTGCCATAGCGTAACTTGTTTTTATCACTGTTGCTTCATTTTCTATTTGGTATATTAATACGCCAACGTTTGTGGATAAATCAATTAAAAACGTGGAGTAGGTGCTGTTGTGCTGAAGCTTGACGAAATACCCCCAACCGCTGCCCCAAGAGTCGGTGCTGTTTGCGGCAATAACCGTGCCGTCTGCTGCCGCTAAAATCGGCGTATTTTCCGGCGCGGCAATATCAACTCCACCGTGAAATTTTGTCGTGCCGTCAAACGGGTCTTTGCGGTAGCCAAACGGCGAAGTGATGTTGTAGTCAAACTCCAGCGGAAACGCAAAAATATCCGTGGGTTTGTATCGGCTTTTCGTCTTGACAATTTCGCCGCTCCCTCCCGCATAGCCGCCCAACAATTGCGCCCATAAACTCGCGTATTCGGGGCTGAGAAACTCATGCAGATTATCTTTTTGCGCCTTGTCAAAGCCATATTTGCCTGCCATTTCGTCTTCGCTTTTCTGCTCTAAACTGATGATGAGTCGAATAACAGTCACGGATTCGGTTGTTTCATTGCCATCGTCGTCCGTGACAAATTGCTCCTGCGTTTCAGTTTTCAACTCAAATTTCAGCGTGGTCATATCGTTCAAAATGTCGCGCAATTTTGCTACTTTACCATCGTCAAGGGTAGCGACCTCGGCAGGATTTTTCGGGTCGCCGTTGACCTTGACGGCATACACCGCCAAAACCTCGTTCCAACGGATTGACATGGCTCTAATATCCATCACATCGTGCGCGGTTTTGCTCTTGATTTCATCCACTTTGCCGTAAAACTCGGTTGTGAGTTCCTGCACCACAGACGGCATTGAACGCCCGGTTTTGCTGTCCTCGCCGCTGAAAAAGATGCCGAAAATCGAGCCGACAAGCAAGCCAATCAGACAAACGACAACAATAATCACAACAGCGACCCAACCGCCCGCAATAATCGCGCTGACGACCGCCTTTGCGCCCTCAACCACGGTTTTGACCGTCGCGATTGTCGCCTTGACCGTGGCTTTTGCGCTCTTGGCGGCGGCGCGTGAAGTCTGCGCCGCAAGTTTTGCTGCTTTTGCACTTACCTGTGCGGATTTCTGCGCTACATTTGCGGTCTGCTTAGCGGTTTTCACGGTGGTTTTCGCCGTCCGCTCCGCTGTCTTGACCGATTTCTTCACCGTCTTAATCGTGCCTTTGGCAGTAGATTTCGCAGTCTTGGCAGAGGTCTTTATCGTCTTTTCCGCCTGTTGCCCTGTAATGACAGCCTGCTTGGCTGTCTGAACCGTTTGCCGCCCCGCTTGCCGGGTCTGCTGTAAGGTCTGTTTTGCCCCTTGCACCGCCTGTTTCGCGTCGTGCGCCGTTTTCTGCGCGTCTTTAGCTTTGCCGCCTAACTTTTCGGCGGTATTTTTTGCGCTTTCAGCGGGCTGTTTGGCTTGTTCGGCGGCTTGCTTCCGCGCTTTCGGCATCTGCTGACGGTTTTGTTGAACTGCTCCTTTGCCTTATTGACGTTCTCACGCGCCTTTGTCTGCGGTTTTTTCAGACGGTGAGCGGCTTCCTGCGTCACATCTTTCACGCCGCCCGACACCTTGTCGGTGGCGTATTCTCTGGGGGAACGTTGCCCCGTGTCCTGCGCCTGCTCCGCTTGCCTGTCGGCGGCTACGGCGGCATCCTTGGATTTGACAAAAGCATTTTTGACGTGTGCCGTGCCGCTGGCGGCTTTGTCAAGGAGTTTGATATCCTTGACGGCGGCGCGGGTCTTGATTTCTTTGCCCATAGGGTGCTTTACCTCCTTCTTTAAGAGCAATCTCCGTCATTTATAGCTTGTTTGATGGATATTGTTGAAAATTGACGAAATAAAATCTCCGTCAGCCTCTTGCTTTCTCCATCATTTAGTGGTATAATGATAGAAAAAATCAAATTCATGAAGGAGATTGTCTGATGAAAGCCTTTGACTATATCGAAACCCCAAAAGCCCTGCTCACGCCGGATATTGTAGCAATGCTGACCAGTATTCACGAACACAAGGGCAAGCAGGAGCTTTTTGTAGAAGCCCACGCCGATGCGCTGACAACGCTTGTTGAGATTGCGAAAATTCAAAGCACAGGCGCATCTAACCGCATTGAGGGTATCAATACCACCGACAAGCGGTTAGAGGAATTGGTGCGGGATAAATCTGCGCCACTGGGACGCACAGAGCAGGAAATCGCGGGCTACCGTGACGTGCTGGCGACTATCCACGAAAGCTATGACTATATCTATCCGCGCCCGAATGTCCTCCTGCAACTACATAAGCAGCTTTATTCTTTTTCCAAAAGCTCCATCGGCGGGTCGTATAAAAACGCAGACAACTATATCGCCGAAACGGATTCAGAGGGGAACGAGTCTGTCCGCTTTCAGCCTGTTGCGGCATTTCTAACGCCTACTGCAATGGACAGCATCTGCGATTTATTCAGCAAGGCAGTGGAAAAGGATGAGCATGACCCGCTTCTGCTGATTCCGATGTTTATTTTGGATTTTCTTTGTATTCATCCGTTCAATGACGGAAACGGACGCATGAGTCGTTTACTCACACTGCTTTTGCTCTATCGCGCCGGATATATCGTCGGGAAATACATCAGCATTGAAAAGCTGATTGAAAACAGCAAGGACACCTATTATGAGGTGTTGCAGGCAAGCTCCGCAGCTTGGCACGAAAACAGAAATGATTATCTGCCATTTATCCGCTACTATCTTGGCGTTCTGCAAAAAGCCTATAACGAATTTGAAGAGCGTGTCGAATATCTCAGCCAAAAAGGGTTGTCCAAGCCCGATCGTATCAAGGCAGTTATCGACCGCAAAATCGGCAAGGTCACGAAGAAAGAAATTATGCAGTCTGTACCCGACATCAGCAAGGTCACGGTGGAACGCACATTGACCGCGCTTGTTAAGGCTGGGTATCTTGTCAAAATCGGCGGCGGTCGCTCGGTTGCTTATGGTAAAACGGATAAGCAGGGGTAGTGTTTTCATAGGCACAATGCTTAAAGTATTGCCGCTAAAACTTATCTCCGAATAAAAGTTTTTGCAGACGTGTTGCAAAGACTAGACTTTTTGACGATGGACAACACACCGCTCACTTCACACAACGGCATCAAGCAAATCAACGTGCTTGATGGCGTTGTTGAAGTAGCTATATTTCGTTAAAAGTACAAGTATAATGATTGATGCCGCCCATGTAGTTGAGCGGCATCACACATTAAAAATCTTGTATTACTCCTCAAACTTTTCATTAGCCGTAGTCGACATATAGCGGTACAATTTAGTATCGCGGGGGAATTTATCGTTGAAAGGCACAAGTGCCGCGCCCACCTTAATCAGCCCGCAACCGCTGTCCACATTGGTGTTATAGCAACTTGACAAATAATAGTCCTTATGGTATACTATAAGCAATAAGGGGGCTATGACATGACACCAATTTCCAAAGAGAAGCGTGAACTTATCATAAAGCATAAACAAAGTCAT
>JAITOD010000034.1 GCA_031290105.1 Oscillospiraceae bacterium | reverse complement strand
GAATGTGCAGCGCGGCGGTGTTCATGTTTTTCATTTTGCTGCAGGCGCTTGTTTTGCGGCGGGACTTCAAGCCGCTCAGTCTGCTGCAAATTTTGGTTGCGCTGGTTTTCGGCCTGTTTGTTGACGCCGCCGGCGTGCTGGTTGGGCTAATCCCTGTGCAGGGACTCTCGTACCCAATGCAGCTGGTTTTCTTGGCGTTTTCGATTTTGCTCATACCCACCGGACTGACATTCTACCTTGGCGCAAAGATTCTGCCCATGCCCAGCGAGGGGATTTGTTTGGCGATTCAGTCGCGGCTGAAGGATGTGCCCTACCACAAGGTTAAGGTTGCGGTGGATTGCGCGTGTGTGCTCTCGGCGATTGCCATTGTGTGGTTTGGCACGGGGCACTTGACCGATATCCGCGAGGGTACGCTGATTACCGCGGTTATGGCGGGTATTGTTATGGGTTGGCTGCGCCCGGTTCTGCACCCGTTTTTGCGCAAATGCGGGTTGGAACCCTAAGCAATGGGCGCCCGGCGGTTGCTTTTTATGCGTCGGCTTAGCGTCCGCCTCGTCCGCCGCCCCACGCATTACCGCCGCCCATACCGCCGCCCATCATCATGCCTTGAATGGTGCTGGTTGCGGTTGCGGTGGTCAAGGTGCTGCCGTTTGCCGTGATTGTGTAGCTTTGCCCCTGCACAAGCCCCGGGACGCACACAAACATGGCGGTTGCGGCCTCGTCAATCGTGCCGCTCCACACGTCGCCGACGGCGATTTTTGTTCCCGCGCCGACCGAAACTGAGGCGTAAACTGAGGGCAAAATGGAGCCGCCGTTATCCACGTCTGTTGCGTCGCCGTCGCGGGAGGCGTTGATGAAAACCAGAACGTTTCCGCCGGTAATTTCCAGCGTCCCGTTGGAGTCAATCCCATCGCTGTTTGCGTAAATCATAAGCGTTCCGCCGGTGATTTTGATTGACGGCGTAACAGCTTTTGAATCGCTTGCGGCGTTGATTCCATCGTCCGAAGCGCGGACGGTTATATTGCCGCCGTTGATGATAATGCCGGGCGCTTCCATGCCTTCATAGGATTTCAGCACGTTAACGGTTCCCCCGTTTATTGTCAGCATATCGCCGCCGTGCAGCCCGTCCTTGACCGCGCTGACATCAACCGAGCCGCTGCCCGTAACAATAAGGTTGTCTTTTCCCTGAATGCCGTGCGTGCTGCCGGCAACAGTGCTCTTTCCGCGAAGCTCAACGGTCAGATTTTGTTTGCCGCCCTCATAATAGCCCAAAATGCCGGGACCATCGGTGCAGTTAATGGTCACGCTGTTCAGAATCAGCGTGACGGTTTTTGCGATTACCAGCACCTGTCCGTTAATGTTTCCCGTGAGTGTATATGTGCCGTCCTTGTCTATTGTTTTGCCAAGGTACGCGCTTATGGCGGCATCATCATCGTCGTCGTCGGCGTCCTCTTCAGTGCTTGCCGTGCTTGTAGTCAGGGCGGCCGCCGCAGAGCTTGAAGCTTCAGGCGTTGTTGCTTCTGTTGCGGCTTTCGTGTCTAAGATTGATTTGCCGATATCAAACCCGGAGCATCCGCTCAGCGCAAACAAAACAGCCAACAGGCACGCTAAAGCCGATATAATCTTTTTCATGGGCGCCCCCTTAAAACTCGTTATGCGCAGAGTCCAAAACAAGCGTGATGTTCAAATTCCCGTTACGGCAGCGCAGGTCGTCAATAAAGGACTTTTCATCCTTATCTGATTTCATGGCGACGCAGTACTGCAGCTCGTACAGACTGCCCAGGTCGGTGGTTTTCACCTTTATTCGCTGATGATAAGATGTGTATTTACTCATCAAATCATCAAAAGCGGTTTGATAGTCCAGGTTTTCGGGTATTGTGATTTTCAGCAGCTTGCGGTTGCTTTTTACCCGCCCAAACTTCGCAAGCTCCAAAACAATCATAACCGCGCACAGCGTAACTGCCGCTATCACACCATAAGCAAGGTAGCCCATGCCGCAGCACAGCCCCACCGCCATTGCAAACAGCACATAGGTAATATCCTTGGGGTCTCCGGGGGCGCTGCGGAAGCGGATGATTTGGAACGCGCCCGCCAAGCTGAACGCCCGCGCAACGGAATTTCCGATCAGCAGGATTATCACAGTGATGACGGCGGGCAATACCACCAAGGTGAGTGAAAAACCCTGCGACGGCGTTTTGGTTTTGTGGGTTTTCATGTATACCAGGCTGATGACCAAGCCCAGCGCTATGGCCGTCCCCAGCGAAATGAGCAGGTTGATTATCGTTAAGCCCGCGTCCGTTTCGGTTGTTTCAAAAATAGCTTCAAACATGTTCTTTCTCCTGATGCTCTTATTCTTACGCCCGCGCCAAAAGCAGGGGGCTTGCGGAAAATGACTGCGCAGAAAGCGCCGCGGCGTTTTCCCGCGTTTCCCGGCTGCCCGGCGGCAGGGAGGACTTATACTCCGCGCCGTATTTGGAAAAGCTGATGGGGTAAATCCGGTGTTCCGACAGGAGCCTTGCCAACCAAACCGGAATGCTTTGGGAGGTTTTCACCTCCATCAGCCACTTGCCTTGCGGGATTAGGCTTTCGCCGTAGACACCTGATTCCAGTCGCAAATCGTGCCTTCTGGTAATGATGGCGGTGTCAAAGGATACCCGCAGGTCGCTTTGCTTATCCCCAAAAAACGCGCGGCGGTCATACGAAAGATAAACTCGCGGCTTCAGCCGGTGCCGCGCCAGAATATACTGTGCCTCGCGCAGCACTTGAGCGTTCATATATGGCTGCAGCTCAGGGATTTCGCTGCCGGAAAGGAAGTCATAGGCTTCCGTGAGCTTCATTGCGCTGCGGCGCTTATTGACGAGCCCGCGGAACTTTTTCTTGATTTCCACATAGGCTTTGGAATCCGGCTCCGGGGTGCCGTAGCTTCTGAGGCGCAGCTTTTCCTTATAAACGGGCTTTGAGAGCGATGTGCGTATCAAATAGCTGTCCTCAGTGTCATAATAAATGTTGCAGATGGGATAGGTTTCGCGGTGCTTATTGTATTCGTCAAGCGCCATATATCCGGACATTCCGCGCTGAAGCAGTACGAGCGTTTTTTCGCTGATTAAATATTTGTTTTCGTATCTGTTGAAAATTTCAATCGCCATGTTTTTCACTCCCGTTTCATTTTCTGCGCTTAGTATAGCATAGAATTATGGCAAAAAGGTGAGCTTGACGTTACAATACAAAGGCGATTAGCGGAAAAAAGCCGCAAGTCACGGCGAATTGCGGCGCGCATCAAGGTGATTTTGCGCTGTATACAGGAGCGCTCCGCCGACCCCGATTTTGTCCGACGTTTGGGGCTATGATTATTATGGCGAAACTCATGCGGCGGATACGCAAATAAAGCGTATCCGCCAAAAACTGCCTGCGTTTTTGTTTATGTGCAAACTATTTTATTGACTCAAACGCATTTTTGACCGCAGCATAGCTTAGCTTGGGCTGCTCGTCAAAGGTCACAATACCCCAGCGCGTTTCTATGGGGCAGTCGCTGAATCCGCAGACATAGCAGATGTCGTCATCCGCCCAGGAATAGATAAACTCGCCGATGATATATGGCTTTTCAGCCAGGTGCGGAATCATGTATTCGTAGTAATCCGCCTGCCCCTCCGGGCTGTGCGGAAAATCTTTGAGGACGATATTAGCGGGCATTTCGCGGTAAAGATGGTTGCGCATCTCCAGCCCAAAGACAAAATTCGCCTTGTTGCTGGCGGCTACTTCAATGTCTTTCCGGAAGCGCTCCGGCAGCTTTGTGATGAAGTTATCAATGTCCGCACGGGCAGCTTCCTCGGAATCAAAGCCAAAGTCATTGAGGATTGCGTCGCGCTCTGCCTGAGTTTTGGGGGCGCCGCCGCTTATATAGCCAAACTCCGCCATGATAATCGGCAGCCCGGTCAGGCTATAAAGAAATGCGGGGATTAGGTCAAAAATCGGAAGCCAGTTCATAATATCCAGCCCGCCGAAGCAGCCGCCGTAGATATCCACGCCGATGTAATCGCAATATTTGTGATAAGGACGCATTGCGGTGTGCTGGTCGACCTGAGGACCCGCAGAGTTATAGCCCACGATAATATCGCCCTTAACCGGCGCGACAGCCTCCAGCTGAATGGCCATAAAATGCACGCAGCCCGCGGAATCGAGAGGATCCATAAAGCGCGCAACACCAAGCTCGTTGCTGATTTGCACGGCCTTGATAAGATCCTTAAGGTCTGTTATGAGAAATTTTGCGACCTCCTGAATCCGCACGTCATTTTCCGGCAGACGCGGGTCAATGCCGTGCTGCAGGAAAGTGCTTGGGTACGGCGTGACCGCCAGAATGCTGATGCCGTTATCCACATAGCCCTGCATTTTCGCTTTCCAGTTGATGTAGCCCTCGCTTAGCTTGCTGTTTTCATCGGTCTCGTAAGGGAACGGAATATCAGCGCGGTCCCACTGAATCCCCGCGCCCTTTATGAGATCATAATTCTCCGACGGGTGGCAAATGCCTTTCATGAACCCGCCGACTTTATCCTTGGCGCTGACCACAGCTGCGTTGGTCTTCGCCTTGAACGGATAGCTGAGCAGTTTGGGCGGCAGCCACAGCAGCGATGGCTGGATTTGGTCGCGCATAGCGGGCTCCATGTCCTTTATAAGGATGGGCACCGCAACAAAAACCGCACCGCAATAGATGATAGCCAACGCCAAGATTATGCTGAGAAAAACGATGAGAGCCCTGAGCGGCTTTTTCTTCTTCTCACTATGCTTTTTTGCCATTTGTTTCCTCCAATTATTTAGGCTTAAATTCCAAAAGAGTATAACATATATTTGTGAACAAATTGTTGCAAATCATCGCGCGCTTTGTTGAAAAACGTCACTTTTTGTATAAACAACACAATGCGCCTTACAATGCGGCTTATTAAAACTCCGGGCCGCCCACTGCACGACGCTTTGTTTTTATGAGGCCGATTACCTTTGCACACAAGGATATCTATACGCAAAAAGTAAGTTCTCTAAGCATTTATGCAAAAAAATTGATGCCCCCACTTGACAAACGCGCTCTCTTGGGGTATAATAATGTTTAGCACTCGCGGTGCACGACTGCCAAATGCCTGGCAGTCAACTAACAGAGGAGAATCTAATGCTCACCGAACGCCAAAAAGCAATCCTCGGCGCGGTTGTGGAACGCTACATCCGCACGGGAGAGCCGGTAGGTTCCGCCGTGCTTTTGCCCGCGCTCAGTATGCACATCTCCTCTGCCACAGTCCGCAGCGAGATGGCGGAGCTCTCCGCGCAGGGCTTTTTGGAGCAGCCGCACACCTCCGCCGGACGGGTGCCGTCCACGCTGGGCTACCGCTACTACGTTGACCGCTTAATGCGCAAGCGCGAGGCGGACGAAGCCTTCCGCAGGTTTTTCGCGCAGCTCTCACGCTCCGCCCACGACCCTGCGCGTCTGCTGGAAAAAGCCGTTTCGGTGCTGGCGGATATCACACGCTGCGCCGCGGTGAGCACGCTGCCCTCCGACGCAGGGGCAAAGCTCTCACGCGTGGAGCTGGTCCCGCTGGGTGAGAGCACAGCGCTCCTGGTTTTGCTGACGGACGGCGGCGTGGTTAAAAACCGCTTGCTGCGCCTGGATTTTCCGCCCACACCGGAGCTGCTGGAATCCTTCGGCGCACTCAGCGCGGCGGCTCTTTGCGGCAAGCCAATGGTGGATTTTTCCCCTGCATATTTACAGGGCTTGACCGCCTCGCTTGACACAAACGCTTTGGAGCTTTTGCCTGTGCTTGCGGATTTTGCGGAGCTTGCCCGCGAGGCGGCACAGACCCGCGTGGCGGTTGAAGGGCAGATGAACCTGTTGGCGCACAAGGAGCTCTCCGGCAACCTGACGGAAATCGTCACGCTGCTGCGCGAGGGGCACAAGCTGCGCGAGCTCACAGGCAATGAGCCGGGTGCCGTAGCGGTGAAAATCGGCAAGGAGAGCGGCACGCCCGCGCTGGAAAACACCGGGCTTATCCTTGCAAAATACCGCATAGGCGCTCAGGAGGGCACGCTGGGCATTGTCGGCTCCACGCGGATTGACTATGCGCGGCTCATTCCGGGGGTTCGGTATTTGTCACAGCTTTTGGGCGAACTGCTTTCTAATTAACAGTGCATAATAAGGAGGAAAACACGTTGTCTGAAGAACAAATTGAACAGCAAGAGAGCGCCGAAGAAGCGGAAGTGACGGCCAATGAGCCGAAAGCTTTAAGCACAGAAGAACAGCTGCAGGCGGATTTGGCTGCCCAAAATGAGCGGTTCCTGCGCCTTGCCGCTGAGTACGATAACTTCCGCCGGCGAAACGCAAAGGAGCGCGAGACACTGCGCACACTCGTGACGGGCGAAACCATTGCGGAGCTGCTGCCCGCTCTGGACAACCTTACGCGCGCACTGGATTCCGGCGCGTCCGGCGATGAGCTGCGCAAGGGCTTAGAGCTGACCATGGCGCAGCTTGCCGCAAGCTTTGAACAGCTTGGCGTGACAGCTTTCGGCGAACCGGGCGACCCGTTTGACCCCAACCTACACAATGCCGTTCAGCACGTTGATTCGGCGGATTTCGGCGAAAACACCGTGTCGGCCGTCTTTCAGCAGGGGTATCGGCTCGGCGATGCAATTATCCGCCACGCAGCGGTGATTGCGGCTAACTAATGCAGACATTTAGAGCTTAGACATACGTTTTGCGTAATCGTCCGGCATCTAAAATCTAATAACTAAACATCTAACAGAACAGAGGAGTAAAACATCATGGCAAAAATTATCGGTATTGACCTTGGCACAACCAATTCCTGCGTAGCGGTTATTGAGGGCGGCGAGCCCGTCGTCATTGCAAACGCGGAGGGCGCACGGACCACCCCGAGCGTCGTGGGGTTCGGCAAGGACGGCGAGCGCATGGTCGGTCAGGTGGCAAAACGCCAGGCTATCACCAACCCGGACCGCACAGTGGCGTCCATCAAGCGCCAAATGGGCAGCGGCTACCGCGTTGCGATTGACGGCAAAAAGCACACTCCGCAGGAAATCTCCGCGATAATCCTCGGCAAGCTCAAGGCGGATGCGGAGGCGTATTTGGGCGACCGCGTCACCGAGGCGGTAATCACCGTGCCGGCGTATTTCACCGACGCACAGCGCCAGGCGACCAAGGACGCGGGGCAGATTGCCGGCATGGAGGTCAAGCGCATTATCAATGAGCCCACGGCAGCCGCGCTGGCTTACGGCATCGACAAAGAGGAAGACCAGGTTGTAATGGTCTATGACCTTGGCGGCGGGACTTTCGACGTTTCCGTCATCGAAATGGGCGACGACACGCAGAAGGTGCTCTCCACGGCGGGCAACAACCGCCTTGGCGGCGACGACTTTGACCAGCGCGTTATCGACTGGCTGGCCGCAGAGTTCAAGCGTGACCAGGGTGTTGACCTGCGCGGCGACAAAATGGCTATGCAGCGCCTGAAGGAAGCCGCGGAGAAGGCAAAGATTGAGCTTTCCGGCGTGACTAGTTCCAATATCAGTCTGCCGTTTATCACGGCGGACGCGACGGGTCCAAAGCACCTTGAGCTCACCCTCACCCGCGCAAAATTCAACGAGCTGACCGCCGACCTGGTGGAAGCCACAATGGGTCCCCTGCGCCAAGCGCTGGCAGATTCCAAGCTGAACACAAGCCAAATCAACAAGGTGCTGCTGGTGGGCGGCTCCACGCGTATTCCCGCCGTGCAGGACGCGGTGAAGGCGTTCATGGGCAAGGACCCGTTCAAGGGCATTAACCCGGACGAGTGCGTGGCTATCGGCGCAGCGCTTCAGGCGGGCGTGCTGGCGGGTGACGTGCAGGGGCTGCTGCTGCTGGATGTTACGCCGCTGTCACTTGGCATTGAAACCGAGGGCGGCGTATTCACAAAAATGATTGACCGCAACACCACAATCCCCGTCAAAAAGGATATGACCTTCAGCACCGCAAGCGATAATCAGCCCAGCGTTGAGGTGCATGTTCTTCAGGGTGAGCGGCAGTTTGCGCGGGATAACAAGACCTTGGGCGTGTTCCATCTGGATGGGATTTTGCCCGCGCGGCGCGGCGTTCCGCAGATTAAGGTGGTGTTCGATATTGACGCGAACGGCATTGTGCACGTTTCCGCAAAGGACAACGGCACGGGCAAGGAGCAGACGATTTCCATCACCGCCAGCACCAACATGAGCAAGGACGACATCGAAAAAGCCGTGCAGGACGCTGAGCGCTTTGCAGACGAGGACAAAAAGCGCAAGGACGAGGTTGACCTGCGCAACAACGCCGACCAGCTTATCTATCAGACTGAGCGCCTTTTGGGCGAGAACGCTGACAAGTTTGACGAAGCGGACAAGACCGCGCTGGAAGCCCTTGCGGACGGAGTGAAGGAAGCTCTGAAGGGCGAGGATTTCAACCTTATCAAGTCCAAAATGGAGGAGCTGACGACAAAATTCTACGAAATCAGCGCCAAAATCTATCAGGCAAGCGCACCCGAAGGCGGCGAGAATCCATTCCCGGGGCAAGACCCTGCGGACGACGCGCCGGACGTTGAGGTCACGGACTTTACGGAAGAGTAAATCAATTAACAATTAACAATGTACAATTCTGCGGGGCGGTCAGCGACGATTACCCCGCAGATAAAAAAGGAGCCGCACTTGCCCAGTAAACGTGATTTTTATGACGTCCTTGGCGTACCGAAGGGTTCGTCCGCCGACGACATCAAAAAAGCCTACCGCCAGAAGGCAAAGGACTGCCACCCGGATCTGCACCCGGACGACGCAAACGCCGTCCAAAAGATGCAGGAGGTCAACGAGGCGTACGAAGTGCTCTCCGACGACAAGAAAAAAGCGCGCTACGACCAATATGGGCACGCCGGCGTTGACCCCAACAATGCGGGCGGGTTTGGCGGCGGCAATCCATTCGGCGGATTTGGCAGCGGATTCGGCGGTGAGGAAATCGATTTGGGCGATATTCTCGGCTCATTCTTCGGCGGCGGACAGTCTCGGCGCAACCCAACGGCTCCCCGCCGCGGCGAGGACGTGCAGATACGCGTGAACCTTACGTTCCTTGAAGCGGCAAAGGGCTGCCGAAAAACCGTCAGCTACAAACGCGTGGAAAACTGCCCTGAGTGCTCCGGCTCCGGTGCGGCAAAGGGCACCACCGCGCAAACCTGTACGCAGTGCGGCGGGCGCGGCTCCGTCACCGTCACCAAAACTATGCTTGGCATGAATATGCGCTCCGAGCAACCCTGCCCCGTTTGTCACGGGCGCGGCAAGGTGATAACAAGCCCGTGCCACACCTGCAAGGGCAACGGTCAGGTCGCCAAGAGCGTGAGCACCGAGGTTGACGTGCCTGCCGGTATTGACGACCGTCAGGTGCTGAACGTGCGCGGCGGCGGCAGCACCGGCGCAAACGGCGGACCGCCGGGCTCGCTGCACATGGTTATGGCGGTGCAGCAGGACGTGTTTTTTGAGCGCGACGGCTTCAACATCTGGTGCGAATACCCAATCAGCTACGCAACGGCCGCACTGGGCGGTAAGGCGCAGGTGTCAACAATTGACGGCAAGGCGGCGTTTGATATCCCCGCCGGGACGCAGCCGGGCAAGGTCTTTTCGCTCAAGGGCAAGGGGATTCCCGTGCTCAACGGGCGAGGGCGCGGCGACCAGTTTATACGCATTTCCATTGCTGTGCCGGAATATTTGAACATTCAGCAGAAGGAACTGCTGCGCGCGTTTGAGGCAAGCTTCGGCGACGCAAATTCGCTCTTCGATCACGGCAAGAGCGGCTTGTTTGGCAAGAAAAAGTAACACGCCGCCGGGTCTCAAAAAAATTGCTTCGTCACAAGGCGGAGCAATTTTAACAGCGGCACTTGATTTGCGCAAGCGTTTGCTGTTTCCGCAAGCTACGCTATAAGCTCACCGCGCGCCTTGCGCCGCTTAAGGAACACCACGCTGTTTCCCGCCAAATTCAGCTTTATGCTCTGCTCATGGCCATGCATGGGCGTTTTTTCCGTGCGGACGCTCTCGGCGGTGCCCTGACCGCTCCCGCCGAACTCCGGCTTATCGGAGCTGAACACCACGCGATAAAGCCCGCCGCGCGGCACGCCGATTTTATAACCGCTGCGCAGAATCGGCGTCAGGTTGCAGACGCACACCAGCTCCTCGCCCTCCTCGTCCATGCGGCGGAAAGCAAGCACGCTGTTGTGCTCGTCGTTGCTGATTAGCCACGCAAAGCCCTCCCAGCCGTAGTCAATCTGCCAGAGCGGCGCGTTTTTTATGTAGAACGCGTTCAGTTCCCTGACGTAATCGCGCAGTTGCCTGTGCGCCTCAAAATCCAGCAAGAGCCAATCCAGCTGCTTTTGGTAGTCCCACTCGATGAACTGCCCGAACTCCTGCCCCATAAACATCAGCTTTTTGCCCGGGTGAGCCATCATATAGCCAAGGAACGCCCGCACTCCTGCGAATTTTTCCGCATAGTTGCCGGGCATTTTCTGTATCAATGAGCTTTTGCCGTGCACAACCTCATCGTGAGAGATCGGCAGAACAAAATTCTCGCTGAACGCATAGAAAAACGAGAACGTCAGCGCGTCATGGTTAAAGCGGCGGAAATAGCCGTCCAGCGCAAAATAGCGCAGACAGTCGTTCATCCAGCCCATGTTCCACTTGAAATTAAAGCCAAGCCCGCCCGCCTCAACAGGCTTGGAAACCAAGGGCCAGGCGGTGCTCTCCTCGGCGATCATCATCGCGCCGCCAAACTCGCGGAAAACCGCCGTGTTCAGCCGTTTGAGGAACGCGACAGCCTCGGGATTTTCCCGCCCGCCGTGTATGTTCGGCTTCCACTCGCCGTCCTTGCGCCCGTAGTCCAGGTAAAGCATACTTGCAACGGCGTCCACGCGCAAGCCGTCCGCATGGTATCGCTCAAACCACTGCACAGCCGATGAAATCAGGAAGCTTTGCACCTCAGGGCAACCGTAGTCAAAGACCTTTGTGCCCCATTCCAGGTGCTCGCCGCGCTGCTTGTCGGGGTATTCATAGCAGGCCGCGCCGTCAAAAAGCGCAAGCCCGTAGCCGTCCTTGGGGAAGTGCGCGGGGACCCAGTCCAAAATCACGCCGATGCCCGCGCTGTGCAGCCGATTGACAAAATACATGAAGTCCTCAGGCGTGCCGTAGCGGCTTGTGGGCGCAAAATACCCGGTGACCTGGTAGCCCCAGCTGCCGTCAAACGGGTACTCCGAAACGGGCATCAACTCCGCGTGCGTGTAGCCCATTTCGCTCAAATATTCCGCCAGCTCGTCCGCCAATTCGCGGTAGCTGAGGGGCGTGCCGTCCTCGTGCCGTCGCCAGGAGCCAAGGTGCAGCTCGTAGATATTAACAGGCGCGGCGTAAGGACTGCTGCCCGCGCGTTTGCGCAGCCAGGCGCCGTCCGTCCACTTGAACGCGCCGAATTCGTAAAATTTGCTTGCCGTGCCGGGACGTGTCTCGCAGTGCACGGCGTATGGGTCCGCTTTAAGGCTCCACTTGCCGTCCGCGCCCAAAATGCGGTATTTATAGGCGTCGTATTGCTTTGCGTCCACGCCCGCGATCTCCCACAGCCCGTTATCGCTGATTTTTTCCATGGGCAGACCCGTCTCCCAGCCGCAAAAATCGCCCGCAACAAAGACCTCCCGCGCGTGCGGCGCCCAAACGCGGAACACAGCGCTGCCGTCCTTCGCGCGGCGGCTGCCCAGCAAATCGTGGCTGTGCGCGTTTGTGCCTTGGTGGAAAAGGTACATGGAATAATCGTCGCGGGGCATAAGCTCACTCCGTCTGTTAGATTTTAGGTTAAGCTGCGGTGGCATGGTTGGGGATAGCGGGCGCGCATTGCTCTACAGCGGAGGACCAATGATTGCCCCTGCTAGAACGCCATTTTGAGAACCCGCTTCACGTTGAGCAGCAAATGCGGCAAAGTCTTGACAATTTTCCACAGCCCGTTGCCGGCGCGCTTTCCGTTGAGTATCTGCAGCAATCCGCTCAATGCTTCTGCCGTAAACAAGCCCGCGCTGTAGTAGATAAACAGGTGAAACGGCCGCCCGGTCACCTCAGCAAACATAATGTCGCCCATGGGTGAGAGTGCGGTTAAGCGGCGGATTGTGCGGTAAATACGCCCGCCCCATTTGGTGTGCGCGGCAAGCTCAAAGGTGTCTTGCGGTCCAATTGGCTCGCCTGCGGGCTTATTGCCGGGCGGTAGCTCACGCCCAAGCAGCGCCGCAAAATCCTCCGCACTCACGGTCGCAGGGTCGCCCGTTTTGTAGACCTCCGGCACGTTTACCTCAGCGGGTTCGCTCGCGCTGTTGAGAGTCACTGCCGCGCTCAGGCGAGTCTCCGCGCTGCTCCCGCCGATTTGCAGCATGTATTCGCCGGACGGCACGCGCCACTCCTTGTTCACAGTGTCCCAAATCGCGAACGCGCGTTTGTTCAGATCAAACGACACTTTGCGGCTCTCTCCTGCTTTGAGAAAAACCTTCGCGAAGCCTTTCAGCTCGCGTACAGGACGGAACGCTTTGCCATCGTTGGCGACATAAAGCTGCAGGGTCTCCGCGCCGTCAACGCCGCCGGTATTGGCGACGGAGCAGCTCACGCGCAGGGTGTCGCTGTCGGTGAGATTTTGCTTGCTGACTTGCAGGCCGCTGTAATCAAACGCGGTGTAGCTCAGCCCGTAACCGAACGGGAACTGCACCTCGCGCCCGGTTTTGTCGTGGTAGCGGTAGCCGACATACAGGCTCTCACGGTATTGCACGCTGAGCGGATCGCCGGGGAAATTCGCCGCAGATCCGGTCGCCGCAATGGACGTGGGATAGGTTTCCGCAAGCTTGCCGCTTGGGTTTACTGCGCCCGTCAAGACGTCCCATACAGCGCCCGCGCCCGCCTGCCCGGAAAGGTATGCGTTGAGCACTGCGGGAGCCTTGCTAAGCCACGGCAAAAGCACCGGTGCGCCGCCGCTCAGGACGATCACGGTGTTCGGGTTTGCCGCCAAAAGCGCCTGAGCAAGGGCGTTGTGCTGCGCGGGTAAATCCAGCGTTTTGCGATCAAAGCCCTCGCTCTCGTCGTCCTCGGTCAGCCCGATGAACAGCAGCACAACATCCGCAGCGCTTGCCGTTTGCACCGCTTCGGGTATCAGTGAGGCGGGGTCGGATTTTTTCGCGGGCTTTTTCTCGTAGCCTTGGGCGTATGTATATGCAATGCCCGCTTCGTCCAGGATTCCACAAAAGCTGTCTAATTTGTCGGGGTTAATCTGGCTGCTGCCGGAGCCTTGGTAGCGCGGCGATTTAGCCATCTCTCCAATAACCGCGATTTTTGCGCCCTCTTTCAGCGGCAAAATCCCGTCATTCTTGAGCAACACCATGCTCTCTCCCGCGATTTTGCGCGCCAGAGAGTGGTGCGCCGCGCGGTCATAATCCCACTGCTGCTGCAGATTCGGGATGCTCTTGGCGATAAGCTCCAGCACCTTTATGACGCGCTCATCAATGATTTTCTCGTCCAAGTCGCCTGCGGCAACCGCGTCCAGAATCTGCTTAGTGCGCAGACCGAACGAGGACGGCATTTCCACGTCGTTCCCCGCCTTCACACCGCTGACCCTGTCGGAAACCGCGCCCCAATCGCTCACAACAAGCCCGTCAAATCCCCAATCGCCGCGCAAAATATCCCATTGCAGCGTCTGATTTTCTGAGCCGTGCGTGCCGTTGATTTTGTTGTATGAATTCATCACTGTCCACGGCTGCGCAGACAATGTCTGCCGAAAAACGTTCCCTGCGCCGTCTCTCTCGTCAACTTGGCGCTCGGCAACGTCACCAAGCGGCCGCCCTGTTACCGTACGCTCGAACGCAGGGAGATAAAGCTCACGCAGAGCACGTTCGTCCACAACTGCATCAACGTGCAGGCGGCGCGTCTCTTGGTTATTCACGGCATAATGCTTGAGCGAAGTGCCCACTCCCTGTTGCTGTACGCCGCGAACCCAAGCCGCCGCAAGCTCGCCGGCAAGGTGCGGGTCCTCGCTGAAATACTCGAAGTTGCGCCCGCACAGAGGGGACCGCTTTATGTTCACGCCCGGACCCAGCAGGACAGAAACGGCGTTGGCGCGGGCTTCCTCACCCAACGCGGCGCCCAACTCCTCAAGCAATGCGATGTCCCAGCTGCACGCCGTAAGCGACGCTGTGGGGAAGCTGGTTGCGGGGACGGAGGCGCCAAAACCCAGCTGGTCGTTTTGACCGGTTTGCTTGCGCAAGCCGTGCGGTCCGTCGCAGACCATAATCGCGGGGATTCCAAGCCGCTCAAGATCTTTCAAATGCCAAAAGTCGCGCCCGTCCAGGAACGCAGCTTTCTCCTCAAGCGTCAGTTCCGCCAGAATTTGTGTTACCGCGCGCCCGTTTATTTGCAGCTCTTTCATTGTGATTTGCCCCTTATAATATTTGTTTGTGATTGTTTGATTTGCTGAAAATTGACCATTGTTCAAATTTTCATTCCCCGCCGCGCCACACAGTTCTCCAGCCGGATTGCCTCAAACACGCCGTCGTCAAACAGCGGACAGGCGGCTTGGTATTCATCAAGCGGCAAGGTTTCCAGCGTATGCCCGCTACGGATACACAGCGCGACTATCTCGCCCACGGCTTTGTAGGCGTCGCGGAAAGGCAAGCCCTTGCCAACCAAAAAATCCGCGCAGTCGGTGGCATTGATGAAGCCGCCTGCCGCCGCCGCCCGCATATTCTCCGGCAAAAAGCGCATTGTTTTCACCATGGGTATGTAGGTTGTAAGGCACAGTTTGACAGTGTCGAACGCATCAAAAATCGCGTCCTTATCCTCCTGCATGTCCTTATTATAAGCCAGCGGAAGCCCCTTGAGCATGGTCAGCAAGCCCATCAAATCACCGAAAACGCGCCCGGATTTGCCGCGCACAAGCTCGGGAATATCGGGATTTTTCTTTTGCGGCATTATCGATGAGCCGGTGCTGAAAGCGTCGTCCAGCTCTGCAAACTTGAACTCCCAGCTGCACCAGAGTATCATCTCCTCCGAGAGCCGCGACAGGTGCACCATAATCAGCGAGAGCGCGGCGGCCAGCTCCACGCAGTAGTCCCTATCTGCAACGCCGTCGAGGGTGTTGAATGCAACATCATCAAAGCCCAGTGCGGCGGCGGTATTCTTGCGGTCGATGGGGTAGGTTGTCCCCGCCAGCGCGCCGCTGCCAAGCGGGCTGACGTTCATGCGCCGCGCGGCATCGCTTATGCGGTCAATGTCGCGCATAAGCATGGCGACATACGCCCCCAAATGCTGCCCCAATGTGATTGGCTGGGCGCGCTGCAGGTGGGTATAGCCCGGCATGATTGCGTTCGGGTATTGGGCGGCTTTGTTTTCCAGCGTCTGCCGCAAACCACACAGCAGCTCGGTGATTTCCGCGCAGGGGGTACGCAAATAGAGCCGCAAATCCGTTGCGACTTGGTCGTTGCGGCTCCGGCCCGTGTGCAATCGCTTGCCCGCATCGCCCAAACGACGGGTAAGCTCGTACTCAACAAAGCTATGGATATCCTCGGCATTCGGGTCAATAATCAGCGCGCCGGATTCAATATCCGCGCAGATTTTACCAAGCTCCGCCACGATTGCTTTGCCGTCCTCAGGCGTGACAATTCCCTGCTTTGCCAGCATTGCGGCGTGAGCGACGCTGCCCGCAATGTCCTGCCGGAACATGCGGCTGTCTGTGGCGATTGAGGAGTTGAAGTCATTCGTCGCCTTGTCCGTCGCCTTGCTGAATCTGCCTTGCCATAGGGGCATGGTTTTCACCTTTATTTCGTTTTATTGCGCGCAGCGGCGGCCGGGGGGGGCGGTCACCGCTGCACGTATGCGTATTCTACTGAGCGGTAGTAATCCTCACAGCCGACGGCACCTCAAAGTTTTTGGTGTCCACGGTGATCGTTTTGATTTTCGGCGGTTCAAGCGGGCGATCGTTCGCGTCGGTAACCAGCGCGGAGATTTGGCGCACAATGTCCATGCCCTCAATCACCTTGGCAAACGCGGCGTATTGACCGTCCAGAGAGGCCTTGTTGCCGGCGCTATCGGTGATGAAAAACTGCGTGGACGCGCTGTCGTAGTTCTTTTCTCCTGTTGAGGCGTTTTCGCCCAGGCGCGCCATGCCGACAACGCCGGCGTCGTAGGTCATGTCGTTAACCGTGTCGCCGTTTGCGCTGAATTCACCTTTGATTGTCCAGCCAACATCGCCGCTTCCTGTGCCTGTTTTGTCGCCGGTCTGGACCATAAAGCCCTGTACAACGCGGTGGAAAATCACGCCGTCATAGAATTTAGCTTTCACCAGCTCAACAAAGTTTTGCACGGTATTGGGCGCTTTTTCGGGGTAAAGAGCCAGAACGATTTTGCCGCCGTCCTCCATGGTGATTGTTGCTGTCATACGTTTACTCACATCCTCAACAGAAGTTGCCGCCGGCGCAGAGGTCGCGGAAGGCGCGGCGGAGCTGGTGGGCGCGGCAGTGCTTGTGACCGCCGCTGCATCGGTGGGCGCGGGTGTAGTAACCGGAGCGGTTGTGGGGTTCTTCACATATTCGGGCGTAAGCGCTTCGCCATCGCGGATGGGTTCGGGGAAGTCCGCGCCCTTGGTGTCCACGGTGGCTGCTTTGATTGTGGGAATGTCATATGGGCGGGCGGTTTCGCTGTCTGCGTTGCGCGCGGCATAGGTGTGCACAAAGTCTATGCCCTCGGTCACCTTGCCGAACGCCGCGTAGTTGCCGTCCAGACTTTTGCTGTTGCTGCGGCTGCTTGCGTCCATAATGAAAAACTGTGTTGCAGCGGTGTCGTAATTTTTCTCTCCCGTTGTGGTGTTTTCGCCTATGCGGGCCATGGAGATTACGCCCTCTTCGTGCCCAAGGGTGTTTTTCTCGTAGCCGTTACTGCTGAACTCTCCCTGAATGGTGAAACCGGGGTCGCCCTCGCCGGTGCCTGCCGCGTCGCCGGCCTGAATCATGAAGCCCTTGACAATGCGGTGGAACAGCAGCCCGTCATAATAACCGGACTTGACCAGCGACACAAAGTTGCACACCGTGTTTGGCGCGTATTCGGGGTAAAGCTCCAGCTTGATTACGTTGCCGTCCTTCATGGTGATTGTAACCTCGGGGTGAACGCTTGGCACCTTCTTGGGCGTGTTGAACTTTTCGCCGACATAGGTTTTGCCTCCGCCCCCGTTGCATGCTGTCATGAAAATCATGAGCGCGGCGCAAAGGACTGCCAAGGCTGCGATTGCGAACTTCTTCATTTTGTTGTCCTCCTGTTTGTTTTGTAAAGTTTATATTGTTCAGTTATACGCGTTTATTATGGCTTCCATATCCCGCATTTTGCGTTCCATGTTTGCCGCAAGGGCAAATTGCGTTCGCGCGCGGACGAGGTTGTGCTCAGGGCAGTCGGTGTGGAAATATACGTCGCCGTTCAGGTAGTCCGCCAAAAAGCGCATACCGCACTCAATTGTCATCAGCCACGCCCCAAACGGCAAAGTTTCCTTTTCGGTTGCGGTGAGACTGGGTCCCGCTTCCTCTAAATAGCCTTCAGCATATGCCGCAAACAGATCCAAATCCAGCGAAACCTTCGATATATCACGCTCATCCTCCGCGGCGGTGGAAGCCCCATAGCGGATTGCGTCTCCGAAATCGTATGCGCTCAGCCCCGGCATAACCGTGTCCAGGTCAATCACGCAGAGCGCGTCGCCCGTAGTCCCGTCAAACACAACATTATTGAGCTTCGTGTCGTTGTGCGTCACGCGGACCGGCAGCTTACCCTCCGCCTGAAGCGTAAGCAGACGCCCGTATTGCCCATCGCGTTCGGCGGCAAACGCGATTTCCTGAGCGGCGCCGTCAGTGCGTCCTGCAGCGTTGCATCGGGCGCTCTCCTGCAGCTGCGCAAAGCGTACGGGCGTGTTGTGGAAATCCGGCAGGGTTTCGGTCAGCGACGCGCCGTCAAAATCCGCAAGCAGCTTGCCGAAGCGTCCGAACGCCCGTCCCGCGCGGGTGAAGGTTTCGGACGAATCTATTTTTTGCAGCGTGTATGAATTTGCCACAAAGCCATATGCGCGCCAGCAGCCGCCGTCCGTGTCCCTGTGATAGAGAGCGCCGTCGGCTGTGCGGATAAAGCGCAGACATTCGCGGTCAACGTCCCCGCCAAGGGTGGATATTTTTTTGCGCAGATATTCTGTCACCGCGAAGATGTTGCCCATCAGACCGTCTATGTTGCGGAATACGGCGGTGTTGACCCTTTGGAGCACCACGCTGTGCTCATTCGCCCCGCGGTAGGTCAGCTTGTACGTGCGGTTAATGTGCCCCGCTGTCAGCAGTTTTGCGCCGAGGAATTCCCCGGCAATTCCGAAGATTTGCGCCGGGTCAAACGGGAACGATTGGTTCACGCGTTTACCTCCTTGAGTATGATTTCGCCGAAGCAATCGGGATTGTGAAAGCCCGGCGGGTTGGTTGTGACGGGACTCCACGCGCCCCAGTGCGGGATTTTGGTTTTGTCGCCGCATTTATAGAAGTTGCCGCGCATAACTTGACCGTCATAAAAGTTGAAGCCCGAACCATAAAGCGCCTGCAGCAGCTCCAGCGGAATGATGAACTGCACGCCCCAACCGCCCCGGCCAAAGTGTTGCCAACTGAGTTCATCCGTGCGGCCGGTGATCACCGCCGACGCCGTCAGAGCCTTGAGGAAGCTGCGCCCGCCGCGCTGCTCGCCGATTGCGCTCCAGAGAGTGCCAAGCTCGTTCGCCTCCAGGTTGATGTAGCGAGCGTCGGCAAGCTGCGGCTGCAGAAAGATTTCCAGGCAGGAGTCCTCATACACGGGACGGTCGCGCTTTATGTGTCTGCTGCGCGGGTTTTCCTCCGCAGACCACAGTTCGGCGTATATGCCGTCGTCCTTGATTGCATAGCAGGAAAACTTGCTTTGCGGACGGTAAACCGCGCCCGTTTCCCAGTGCCAGCTCTCCAGAGCTTCAATCGGCGGATTAATCACCGCGCCGGCACCATAAAGCGGCATTTCGTATTGCTTCATGCGTCCTTTGCAATGCGCAGTGTGTCCCGCGCAATCAGCAGCTCTTCGTTGGTGGGAATGACGAACACGCGCACGCGGCTCTCCGGCGTGGAGAGCTCGCCTTCCGCGCCCAGGCGGAGCAGCTCGTTTTGCGCCAAATCAATCTTGACCCCAAGGCACGTTAGGTTCTCGCAGATATTCTGCCGCAGGTCTTGAGTGTTCTCGCCAATGCCGCCGGTGAAGACCAGCGCGTCAACGCCGTCCATGGCCGCAACATAGGAGCCGATAACCTTGCGGACCTGATAGCGCAGCATACTGCGCGCCAACGCCGCACGCTCGTTGCCCTGATTGATTGCCGCAAGCAGGTCGCGGTCGTCGCTGGAAACGCCGGAAACGCCCAAATAGCCTGACTCTTTGTTCATCACGTCCGCCGCCTGCTTGACCGTCCAGCCCTCTTTTTCCATCAGGTAAAGCACGGCGGAGGGGTCAACGGCGCCGCAGCGAGTGCCCATCATGAAGCCGTCAAGCGGGGTCAGTCCCATGGAGGTGTCAAGCACCTTGCCGTCCTTGATTGCGGTGATGCTGGAGCCGTTGCCAAGGTGGCAGGTGATGAGCTTGAAATCCGCAAGGGGCTTGTTCAGCAACTCCGCGCAGCGTGCCGAAACATAGCGGTGGCTTGTGCCGTGGAAGCCGTAGCGGCGCACTCCGTACTTCTCATAGTACTCATAAGGCAGGGCAAACATGTAGCTTTCAGGGGGCATGGCTGCGTGGAATGCGTTATCGAACACGGCGACCTCGGGCACAAGGCTGCCGAACACGCCAATGCACGCGCGGATACCCTGAATGTGCGCGGGATTGTGCAGCGGAGCCAAATCGTGCAGGCTCTCAATGCCGGCGATTACGTTCTCGTCAATGCGTACGCTCTCTTGAAACAGCGAGCCGCCCTGCACCACGCGGTGACCGATAGCGCCGATTTCGTCCAGACTGTCAAGAACCTTGCACTTGCCCTCCGTCAGCGCCAGCTTGACCTGCAGAAACGCCTCGGTGTGGCTGGACATTTTGACGTTGCGGCTCAGGCTGCGTCCGTCAGAGGCGGACACCGAAAGCTTGCCGTCAATGCCGATTCTTTCGCAGATTCCTTTGGCGAGCAGGGTTTCCGTCGCCATATCAATCAGCTGATACTTGAGTGACGAGCTTCCCGCGTTGATGACCAGAATCTTCACTGTTTTCCTCCAAACTTTTTGCGCGGAAACGACGAAACGGACGTCCGCGCGCATTTGTGTGATATTATACCTCTAATTGCGCCGATTTGCAAGCACCCCCGCGAGCCCTTGACATTCCCGCGCGATTGTGGTATTATTATCTGCGCCCGTCGGCAATCCGAACACCGAGCACACAGCGCCCGAAGCTGACAGCTGCAATCTGATATCTATAATCCGGAAGGACGCGTAGCTCAGCTGGTTAGAGCGCTCGCTTCACACGCGAGAGGTCCACGGTTCGAGTCCGTGCGTGTCCACCAAGCCAAACGCCTTGAAATCACTGCGATTTCAAGGCGTTTTCACTTTTTATAACCGTGATTTTTGCTTAGCTTTTTCTTGCACTAGGACACCTATAGGACACTTGCTCCGCCCCCCCTAAACCCTGTCCTCCTCAGCTCTCTCCGCCTTAAAACCACAAGCCCGCTTTCCAACCCCATACCGAATAAAATCGGCAGCTGCTTCAGGGACTGCACAGACAAGACGCGCATTCACAAGCGCGTGCGCACAAAGTTGGCGCAGACAAAATTTGGTTATTATGCCGGGAAATATTGGCTGTACGCCAGCCAAATAAGCGCTGTTTCTAAAAACAGAAATGTGACGCCGAAAAACAAAAGCCCTTTGCGAGATTTATTCTGCAAAATCGGCAGATATTCAAGGTCCGACACGGGTTGGCGGCCTTTTTTGATTTCTTTGTTTGCGTAAATTGTGTATAGCCCGGCGAGTTTTATGGGTCTTACTGCCGGAGCGGTACTCCCGAAAGACGCCATTTCAGCTACCGAGCGTCAAACTTAACGCTTTGCACAAGTTAATGAACGTCTTCTTCCGGGCGTTGCCCGGCTGGCAATACATGTCACATACGCTGTCTGATGCTATCTGCCTAATCACTTGCACCCAATGGCTGAATTAACCCGCAGCAAAGCATAGTCTTGCACCCAGCTGTAGAACGAACTTCTGGTTGGAATTTGCTTTTGCCCCAACGGTTGATTTATTATTTTCTTGCCCGCACTCGATACCTGCATTAATCAATCTAAAGCCGGAACAAGATCAGAGTACGAGGCCGCAATAGAATCAGCGATGTCAATCCCCAGTCCACTAACAACGCGATAGAACTCTTGTTCCCCCTCTTCAAGAGAAATATCCGTGATAACTGTTTCTAGCTCTAGGAACTCGCCGAGACCCTCCACGTGATCCATACACGTCCCGATCGCTCCAAGCGCATTAACTTCCTCGGCCGATAGAGTGTCCTCTCCAAGTTCTTTAAGATAAAGCGGACCAGAGTAATAAACAACGGCATAATCCTTGGTCATGTCAACAATTGCATCCAGTTCGCTTTCCGCGACATCAGGAATTAGCGGACGAATAGCGACCATCGTATCAATACCAACCGCCGCCGCTTTGCGTAGTGTTTCGGCACGAGCGGCTACGCTCGGTACATGTGGTTCCCACTTATCTTTTGAGTCTGTACACGCTATGGATACTGAAAAAGTAAGTAGATTGCCGTTCGCCTTTAGTCTATCATTAATCTCGGCAAGTTTGACCACATATAGCAACTTAACTTGACATTAGGATTGATAAGTGGTATAATATACTCAAAGGGGATGAGAGATATGAGACCGATTTCAGAAGAAAAAAGAGCGGATATAATAAGGTTAAAAAGCGA
>JAITOD010000032.1 GCA_031290105.1 Oscillospiraceae bacterium | reverse complement strand
TTAGTTTTATTGTCTAAGGAAACGAGCCACAAGTTTGCCCCCTCAAGGTATGCGTGCGACAAGTCTGCCCCCTGCAGGCGTGCGAAGACCAAGCCTGCCCCATCAAGGTATGCGTTGCTCAAGTTTGCCTCTAAAAGGTTTGCGGACGCCAAGTCTGCCCCATCAAGGTGTGCGAGCCACAAGACTGCCCCCTCCAGGCATGCGTAGCTCAAGTTTGCCTCTAAAAGGTTTGCGGACGCCAAGTGTGCCCCCTCAAGGTGTGCGAGCTGCAAGAATGTCCGCTTAAAGTTTGCTCCATAAAGATTTGCGCCGCGCAACTCTATTTCTGAT
Organism: Oscillospiraceae bacterium; assembly: GCA_031290105.1. Classification (GTDB taxonomy): domain Bacteria; phylum Bacillota; class Clostridia; order Oscillospirales; family Acutalibacteraceae; genus WRKY01. The sequence continues at coordinate 13,310 of JAITOD010000032.1, read as the reverse complement.
AGGTTAAGTAAGGTGGCTGTTACACTATGCAGGTCTGCTCTGATTTCATATTTCTGAAAGAGAAACGAAAGAATTGCACAAGCAACAAAAAGCGAATCTGCGGGACGTACACAGTCTTTTTCATCTATCAACTTCCCGTCATTGTTATACTTAGGTTCAACCGCCGATTGTTCCAAGGTGTTCCGCACATAAGTGGTCAAAAGCTGCGCAATGCTTTTTCGGTCCCGCTGCGAATCTTCCGCTAAGCGTTTGAACTCATAACATGCGCCTTGCTTGATAGTGTCGTCAGCGTGTCCCAGGTGTTCGATAGCTTGCCGCAAGCGCTCGCCGTTCGACATATTCACTTGCCGTTTTTCCGCTTTGCGATTTGCATTTCCATTAATAAAAAGCATAAAAACAGCAGCTACACCACCTAAACCCGATAGGGAAGCAAGAAGCTCAGCCCAATTCTCTTGCAACCACTCCATCTAATACCCCACCGCCCGTATCGCCGAGAGCACCCTTACCCCCAGCAACGTGCCAAGCTTTGCCCGCAGCGCACGCTCGGTATCCGTCGGCGTGACAAACGCGAACTCGCCCGCCGCCGCGCCCTCACGCGTCAACACCTGCACAGAACCGAAAACCCGTTCCGCATCGGCAAGCGCGGCTGGCACATCCGCACTCTCTGCACGCACCAAAAACGCCGTTTCGCAGTCCAGATAATCGCGCACATAGGCAGACTTTGCGCCGTCCCACAGCAGCATACGGTTCTTGCCCTGGTTGCGTGCGCAGTCCACAACATCCGCCACAACAGCGCTTGCAGTGGGCAGCTTGCCCGCGCCGCGCCCGTAGAATACCACGTCGCCCAACGCATCGCCGCGCACCAAAATCGCATTGAACACGTCATTGACCCCGGCAAGCTGACTGGAGTTTTTCACAAGCGCAGGGCTGACAATTGCAGTGATTTGCCCGTCGTCAGAGCGGGCGGCACGGGCAAGCAGCTTTATCACGCCGCCCCATGCGCGCGCATAGTCCACATCTGCCAGCGTGATAGCGCGAATGCCCTCCGTGTGCACCTCCTTTGGGTACACATGCGTACCAAAGCACAGCGCGGCGAGTATGCAGATTTTGCGGCACGCATCGTGACCGTCAACATCTGCAGTCGGGTCTTTTTCGGCGTATCCAAGCTCCTGGGCTTGCGCAAGGGCGGTATCAAAATCCAGCCCTTCTTGTATCATCTGTGTTAGTATATAGTTTGTCGTCCCGTTGAGTATGCCGGCTATCTCGTCCAGCTCATTTGCCGCTAGGCATTGCGATATTGGGCGGATAATGGGGATTCCGCCGCCGACGCTGGCCTCAAACATGAAGTTGACACCATGAGCTTTCGCCGCCGCCAGCAACTCGTCGCCTTTCTCCGCAACCAGCTCCTTGTTGGACGTGACCACGCTTTTTCCCGCCTGCAAGCACGCCAGCACATATTCATACGCCGGATGCAGACCGCCCATTGTCTCCACAACAATCTGCACCGATTCGTCCTGTAATATCACGTCAAAATCACGCACAAACTTCCCGGCGTTCGGGTCGTCCGGAAAATCGCGGATGTCGAGAATATATTTTAGGCTCAGTTCCTCCTGCAGGCTGCGCTTGGCGATTGAGTCGTGTTCCTTTGCTAATACCTCCGCCACGCCTGAACCAACGATTCCATATCCCATCACGGCAACATTCATACATTGACACCTTTCCCTCAGCAAACTTGAAAGACAAGCGCTTTCTAAAAACTTATTATACAAGATTACGTCAAGAAATGCAACATAATCCACGCCGCGCGCTCATATATTTACAAAGCATCGGCTCATAAATGGAGGTACACATCATGGAGGATATCAGGAGCACTGCGGTGGGCGGCGGCAGATTCGGCGCTGTCTCTGCTGCCGAGCAAAAAAGTATGCCTCACACTCTCTCTCTGGAAAACCGCGAGGGTCTGCGGCTCAGCGGAGTTTCGGACGTTGACAGCTTTGACGAGCAAACCGTAACCGTATTCACCGATTTTGGTGAACTGGCCATACACGGCAGCGGACTGCACATCAACAAGCTTTCGTTGGATACCGGAGAACTTTCGTTGGAGGGGCGCGTGGATTCGCTTACGTATTCAAACGCGGCGCAGCGTCAATCAGGCGGTTTCTTTGCGAAAATGTTTAGGTAAGCGAACAGGACGGTAGGGGCACGTCATGACGTGCCCCTACCGTGAACAAAACCACGGCGGAAGAGGTGCAGTGCGTTTGGAATACATACAAGGACTATCCTATCAGACGCGCCTGTTTGCCTATTTTTTTGCGTTCGGGTTCCTGCTTGGCACACTCTATGATGCCATATTGCTGCTGCGGGTGATGTTCGTTCAGCCGCGCAAAAACGTGTTTATGCTGGATGCGGTCTTCGGCTCAATAGCCGCCTTCGTGACCTTCGTCTGCCTGCTTGCGCTTAACCATGGTCAGGTGCAGGTTTTTTTGCTGTTGGGTGAAGGTCTGGGCGCACTGGTGTATATCCTGAGCCTTGGTGCGGCGGCGGCAGAGCTAAGGGAAGCCCTTTTTAAGGTCAAACGCAAAACCATTAATACCGCCGCGCGCCCGGCAAAATTCCTTTATGGAAAAATAAAAGAGCTTTTTGGAAAAATTATCGCCGCAATTAGAAACTTTTTAAAAAAAACGTGGGATTCTCTTAAAATTCGCTTGCATTCCGAGCACAACTTGCGCTATAATAATAGTGTGGAATCGGAAGCAGAATCCCGAACGTCGGGAGGAAAGGCAAAGGGTAGGGCTTCCTGTGCAAAAATCAAAAAATCGCGGCGCGCAAAAACAAGTCAAAAAACTGCACAGTCGTCTGCTGGTGCTGGCGGCGGTGCTATTCGTTTGCCTGTTCGGATTTCGGATGATAACGCTCACAACCGGGGCGGGCGCGCAGAAAAAGCAAATCACCGAAAAGCAAAACGCAACAGCCGAAATCCAAAAGGAGAACGCAAGGTATGAGGACGAGCTGCGTCAGCTCAAGGAGGGACTGGATATCCGTCCGATAATCGAGCGAATTGCGCACGAGCTTGGTCTGGTCTATCCGGGCGAGCGCGTGTTCAAATCCGCAGGGCAATAAAGGCTTGTAAGGGCGGCAATCTGTCGTCCGCTTACAATAAATCACCAAAAATAACAGGGGGCAGTTTTCTTTCATGGCAATTGAAGAAGGGGCAATCATCACCGGTACAGTTTCGGGCTTGACCGGCTTTGGAGCGTTTGTGGACTTGGGCGATGGCAAACGCGGCATGGTGCATATTTCCGAAGTGGCAAACACCTACGTCCAAAACATTCAGGACTATTTGGTAGAGGGGCAGGAGGTGACCGTTCAGGTCCTCTCCGTTGCGGAAAACGGCAAGATAAGCCTCTCCATCAAGCGGCTCATCCCCAAGGACGCGCCTGTGGAGAAGCCGCCGAGGCGCGAACCGCCGCGCATTGTTTGGCAGGGACCAAAGCGCAAGGTTATTGCGCCCGGAGACGTTGACGGTATGCTGTCCCGCTTCAAGCAGGTCAGCGAGGAAAAGTGCGGCGAATTGCGCCGTTCCACCGATGCCAAACGCGGCGGTCGCGGCGGTCGGCGGGGACGCTAGATTCCGGAAATTTTAGATGTTGGATAATTAGATTGCGTTTATCAATAGCTGCGTCTGACATCTATTGTCTAAAATCTAAAATTGGGTGTGTTGAAGTGCTTTTCAGTTTGATTGTCCCATGCTTTAACGAGGAGAACGGCGTTGCGCCGTTTTTTGAGGCAGTGCGTTCCGTTTTCGGCGGAGCGGATTTCAGCTATGAGGTTGTTTTTGTTAATGACGGCAGCGCTGACGGCACACTGCGTGGGCTCCGAAAACTTGCGGCAGAGCAGCCCGATATTGTGCGCGTAATCTCGTTCTCACGCAACTTTGGCAAGGAAGCCGCACTTCTGGCGGGACTGCAACAGGCTAAGGGCGATATCCTCTGCTTTATGGACGCGGATTTGCAGCACCCGCCCGATATTGCGCTGGATATGCTGGGCAAGCTCCGCGCGGCGCCGAACCTGGACTGCGTGTGCGCCGTTCAGGAGGAGCGCAGCGAACGCCGGCTGACTCGCCTGCTTAAAAACAGCTTTTATAAGATAATCAACAAGCTGTCGGACGTACGCTTTGTTTCGGGGGCAAGCGATTTTCGGGTATTCCGCCGCCCCGTCGCCAATGCGCTGCTGAGTGTTACGGAGTACTACCGCTTTAGCAAAGGGCTGTTTTCCTGGGTCGGCTTTGAAACGGAGTATTACCCGTACCGCGCCGCGCCGCGCCGCAGCGGAGAAAGCAAATGGTCGCTGATTAAGCTCATGCGCTATGCGTTAGACGGCATTTTGTCGTTCACAACAGTGCCGCTGCGTGCGGCGGTTGTTGCGGGGCTGATAACGTCGCTGCTTTCGATCATTTACCTGCTGGTGGTGGTGGTGCAAAAGCTTTTCTTTTCAATCGACGTACCCGGCTACGCAACTATTGTCACACTAATCCTGTTTTTCGGCGGGGCGCAGTTGTTCTTCATCGGCATTGTGGGCGAATATCTGGCGCGGGTCTTCACGCAGACTAAACACCGCCCGGCATATATAATCCGGGAAAGCATAAATATACAGACAGAAGGAGAAAAATCATGAAACTCTGGAAAGGTCTTTTGGGCGCAGGAATTGCAGCGGGAGCCGCAGCTGCCGGCATTGCAATCCAAAAGAAGCGCATTTCCCCGGCGGCGTACGTTAAGCAGGCAACCAACGCCCTAAAGCTGACGCTGGACGTGAGTGAACCATACGGCAATGGGCAGGCGCTCACGCCGCCAATGGGTTGGTCCAGCTGGAACACGCTGCGCACCCGCATTGATGAGAAGTCGCTTTATGAAATCGCTTGCACAATGAAGAAAACGGGGCTTGTTGACGCGGGCTACACATACCTTAATATTGACGACTGCTGGATGTCCTCCTCACGCGGCGAGGACGGGCGGCTTCAAGCGGATTTCGTGCACTTCCCGCATGGCATTACCGCCCTGCGTGAGAGAGTCAACGCGCTTGGCATGAAGCTTGGCATCTACACCTCCAACGGCACGCTGACCTGTGAGGATCTGCCCTCCAGCCTTGGCTATGAGGCGCTTGACGCGGACACCTTTGCCGAGTGGGGGATCGAATACTTTAAGTATGATTTTTGCCACAACGTGCCAATCCCCAGCCGCGCGCCGTGCATTGAAAAAATAACCGTCACCCCCGCAAATGGCGGCACGGAAACAGTGAAATACGCCAGCGAGGCGGTTCTTACGGGCGAGGCGCACCTGGTGGAGGAAATCAAGCTGGAGAGCGGCGAGTATATCGGCGGACTATCTGGGAACGCGGGCGCGGCGGAATTCGGCGAAATTGTTGTGCCGGAGGACGGCGAGTACGTCCTGACGCTGTGCATACGCAAGAGGAGCAATACCGTGAAATATCTGGAAGTTTTGGTCAACGGGCAGGATAAATATTCCACGCGACTGCCAAAAACTCTGGCGTTTTCTCCCCACGGACGTCACCAGGTCAAGCTTCAGCTGAATGCAGGAGCCAACACCATCAAGTTCTATAACCCCGTTGCCTCACGGCAGGACAGCGCGGCAATGCAATACACAAACATGGGGCGCGAGCTTGTGCGTGCCTCGCGTGAATATGCTGAAAAAACGGGACAGCCGGAAAAAGCAATCACTTTCTCAATCTGTGAGTGGGGCTTTAACTTTCCTTGGCGCTGGGGCAGCCACGCGGGTAACCTTTGGCGCACAACGCCGGATATCAAGGCGTTTTGGGCGTCCATTGTGGGTATTTATGAGGTCAACGTCAACCTTGCCAAGTATGCAGCACCGGGCGCGTGGAATGACCCCGACATGCTGGAGGTGGGCAACGGCTCGCTGAGCGATGAGGAAAACCGCAGTCACTTTACGCTCTGGTGCATGATGGCGGCTCCGCTGATTTTGGGCAACGACGTGCGCAAGCTCCTGCTGCGGGACGGCACGCCCGATTTGATGAGCAAAACGCTGCAAATAATCACTAATGCGGACGTAATCGCGCTTGACCAAGACCCGCTTGGCAAGCAGTGCCGCCGCATATCCACAAACGTTTTGCAGGACGTGCTGCTCAAGCCGTTGAGCGGCGGGGAGCTTGCAGTCTGCTTCTTCAACAAAGCGGGCGACACCAAAACGTTCGCTCAGGACATTGCAGAGCTGGCTGCCCAGCCTGACGTAGAAACTCTCTTTGCCGCCGAATACGAGGCAAAAGACCTCTGGACGGGCGAGCTTACAACCGTCACCGACGTGCTGACGGCGGATGTGCCCGGGCATGGCGTGAGGGTTTTCCGCATTAAGGCAAAATGAAACGCGAACCATTCTGGCTAGAAAATAACCGCTTGCCGGATTCATGTCATGGCAAGTGGAAAATCAAGAAGTGATAAATAACATCATCGAAAACCTAAAATATAAAGCCGCTCTCGCGCCAATGGCGGGCTATACGGATTCTGCTTTCCGCACGCTGTGCATGGAGTACGGCGCGGCTTATTGCGTCACGGAGATGGTGAGCGCGAAAGGGCTTGTGCAGCGCAACCACGCCGCGCGGGAGCTACTGGCAATCACATCGGAGGAAATGCCCTGCGCCGTGCAGTTGTTCTCGGACGAGCCGGAGAGCATGGCACGCGCGGTGGAATTTGTTGTGGGTGAAGGTGCGCTTCGCCCGTTCATGATAGACATAAACTGCGGCTGCCCCGCCAGAAAAGTCGCAGGGCACGGCGGCGGCGCAGCACTCATGAAAAATCCTGAGCTTGCGGCGGCGATTTGCCGTGCGGCGGCGTTGCATACAACGCCTAACGTGCCTGTATCCGTTAAGTTTCGCCTTGGCTGGGACGACGACTCCCGCAACGCCGCGGAGTTCGCCAAACGCATGGAAGCGGCGGGCGCGTCACTGCTCACGGTGCATGGCAGAACAAGGGCGCAAATGTACGCCCCGCCCGTTGATCCGGCAGGGATTGCGGAGGTCAAACGCGCGGTGCAAATCCCCGTGATAGCCAACGGAGATATTGTTGACGGCTTCTCCGCAAAACGCACCTTGGAGGAAACCGGCTGCGACGGCATTATGGTCGGACGCGGCGCACTGGGGCGTCCGTGGGTATTTGCGCAGATAAACGCATACCTGAAGAGCGGCGATAAAATCCCTGACCCATTGCCTGACGAACGCGCGGCGCTGCTGCTGCGCCATGTGCGTCTGCTCTGCCAAAACAAGGGCGACTATTTGGGTATGCGGCAAGCGCGGAAAATCGCGGCGCATTACTTCAAGGGCTTGCGCGGCGCGGCAGAGCTCCGCTCACGCGCTGTGCGCGTCGCTGATTTTGCGGAGCTGGAAGCGCTTGTGAATGAAGTGCTGAAAACATGATTGCAGAAGCGAATATTGTTCGTCCGCTGTAATAAATAACATCTGCTGTAAATAAATCAATGTCCGCTGTAACCCAAACGTGCGGTTTTGTCCGTGCGGCTTTTTGTGTTGCCGCGTATGTGCGCTGCTGCAAATGGGAAGGATAGCAGAGTGGGGGGTGGCGCATGAAAATCGCGGTAGTGGGAATGGGATATGTGGGTTTGTCGCTGTCTGTGCTTTTGGCGCAGCGGAATGAGGTGCGGGCACTGGATGTCGTCACCGAAAAGGTTGATATGGTCAACCGCAGGCAGTCGCCGATTGCGGATGGCGAACTGGAACGCTATCTGGCGGCGAAAAAGCTGAACCTTAAAGCTACGCTTGATGAGCGGGAGGCGCTTTCCGGCGCGCGTTATGTGATTATAGCAACGCCGACGAACTATGTTCCTGATATTAACTCGTTCGATACTTCGTCCGTTGAGCGCGTTATCGAAAAAGTAATACGCATTTCGCCGGATGCGCTGATGGTGGTTAAATCCACCGTGCCGGTTGGGTTTACTGCCAAAATGCGCCAAAGATACAGCACAGAAAACCTGATTTTCAGCCCGGAATTTCTGCGTGAAGGCAAGGCGCTTTACGATAACCTATACCCATCGCGCATAATTGTGGGGGAGTGTTCACCGCGTGCGGCGGAGTTTGCGGAGCTCCTACGGGAAGCGGCATTGCGCGGGGATGTCCCCGTTTTGCTGACCGGAGCCGCCGAAGCGGAGGCAATAAAGCTGTTTGCGAACACCTATCTTGCGCTGCGCGTTGCGTATTTCAATGAGCTGGACACCTACGCGGAGCTGCGCGGATTGAATACGCGCCAAATTATTGACGGCGTTTGTTCGGATTTTCGTATCGGTGCGCACTATAATAACCCGTCGTTCGGTTACGGCGGGTACTGTCTGCCCAAGGATACAAAGCAGCTGCGTGCCAATTTTAATGCGGTTCCGAATAACTTGATACAAGCGATTGTGGACGCTAATCGCACGCGCAAGGACCACATTGCGGAGCGCATTCTTGCGCGGAACCCCCGGGTAGTCGGCATATATCGTTTGACCATGAAAACTGACAGCGACAATTTCCGCCATTCCGCAATTCAGGGCGTTATGAAGCGGCTTAAGGGCAAAGGCGTTGAGGTTATTGTGTATGAACCGTCGCTGCGGACGGAGGAGTTTTTCCATTCCCGCGTTGTGCGCGATTTGGAGGAATTCAAGCGTGTATCGGAAGTGATTTTGCTAAACCGCATTGACCCGCTGCTGAAGGATGTGCGGGAGAAAATTTATACCCGTGATTTGTTCGGCAGGGATTGAGCGATTAACAATTAATGGTAGCATCAAAAAATCCTCTCGCTCTTGAGAGACTTTAATTATTCATTGTTAATTGTGCATTGTTAATTGCCAGCGCCCGTTCTGCTTGCGGCACACGCAGATAGACGGGTAATAGCTCCGCTGCCGAAATGAAACGTTCTGCACGATAAGCGCACAGCGCCGCCCCAAACGCACGAGGCAGACGCAGGTGCTCAGGCGCTGCGGTGATATTCGGCAGCAAGCCGCTCATAAGTCCCGCGCCGTCGCCCACACAGACTATCGTCTCGTTTGCGTATTGACGCAGTGTCTCCGTAAGATCGTCTATCGTCACGGCACTGTCCGGCAACAGACGCTCAATATGATTGCCGCATACACGGAACAGCGCGGTGTAGACCTGGCGGCAGCGCGCGTCCATAACCGGCAGCACAAGGCAGTCCTGCCCAAGCAGGTTATATGCGGCGGCCTCCAGACTTGAAACTGCGGCGCAAGGCTTATTTAGGGGCAGGGCCATGCCCTTGACTGCGGCAAGCCCAATCCGCACGCCGGTGAAGCTGCCCGGTCCCGCTGTGACGGCGAACACATCAATGTCATGGCAGTCTGCGGCGGCGGCGCGGAGAGCGGCCTCGGTCAACGGGAGGAGCGTTTCGCTGTGAGTGCGTCCGCCGGCAGAGAAGCACTCGCTGACGCACACACCGTCGCGCAGCACAGCCGCGCTTGCGGCTTTTGCCGCACATTCAAGTGCCAATATAGTCATGCAGCTCAAACCTCCCACACGATGAACAATTAACATGGGTTGAAGTGCGCGAAAAGACCTATATTAAAAAGCACTTACGCGCGCAGCTTCTCAAGAGTCCCGCAAACATATGCCCCAAACTCCCGGCAGGTACACCCGCTGTCACGCCCTGTAATCACCAGCTTGCGCTCATGCGTCATGCAGATATCCAACGCTTCGTTTAGCTGCGCCGCCCCGGCAGTCCGCCCAATGTGCGCCAGCAGCATCGCCGCCGCACGGAGCATGGAGCATGGATCCGCATATTGCGCGCGCCCCTCGCGAACCATGCGCGGCGCGGAGCCGTGAATCGCCTCAAACATAGCGTAACGTTTGCCGATATTCGCCGAACCGGCAGTTCCAACACCGCCCTGGAACTCTGCAGCCTCGTCCGTGATGATGTCGCCGTAAAGATTCGGCAGAACAAACACGCGGAAGTCGCGGCGGCGTTTTTCGTCAATCAGCTTTGCCGTAAGGATGTCGATATACCACTCGTCCGTTGTGATTTCCGGGTACTCGCCGCCAATTTCCTTGGCAAGATTAAGGAACTTTCCGTCCGTGGTCTTGATAACGTTCGCCTTGCTGACCACCGACACGCGCTCTTTGCCGTTTGCCCGCGCGAACTCATACGCCAGCCGCGCAATGCGCCGTGTGCCCTCGCTTGTTGTGACGACAAAATCCAGCGCAAGCTCGTCCGTTACGTTAACTCCGCGTGAGCCGACGGCATAAGCTCCCTCGGTGTTTTCTCGGAAGAAGGTCCAGTCAATGCCGGCTTCCGGCACGCGCACGGGGCGCATGTTGGCAAACAGATCCAACGCCTTGCGCATGGCAACGTTTGCGGACTCAATATTGGGCCAGCCGTCACCCGCCTGCGGAGTGGTGGTGGGTCCCTTGAGGATAACGTGGCACTCTTTCAGCGCGGCGAGCACGTCGTCAGGGATTGCTTTGCCGCACGCTGCGCGGTTCTCGATGGTCAAGCCGTCAATCACGCGGAACTCAACCTTACCCGCACTCACGTCCTCCGCCAACAAATATTCAAGTACCCGCGCGGATTCGGCGGTAATTGTGGGACCAATGCCGTCGCCGCCGCATACGCCAATGATTAGTTTATCAAGCTTGGTGTAATCAACAAAATCGCTCTGCGCGGCGATTGCCTGTGCGCGTGCGTCCTGTTCATCAATCAGCACGGAAAAATGCGCAAGAGCTGATTGCTTTTGGGCTTCTGTCATGGTTTATTTTTCCTTTCAGGTTGCGTTATTGCTTGATCGCTTTGCTCATCCGTTTTCTGCATAATATAAAGCAATGCCGGCCCCCACAAGAATTAATCCAACAAACAAAAGACCTGCAACGAGACCGCCGGACAGCGTCTGAAGCGCCAGTGCAACGGTTACTGTTCCTAAAACTATAATCAGTCCTACTATTGTGATGACCTTGCTCATAATTGTGATATCTCCTTGAATAATTCCTGTGCCCGTGCTTCGCGCCCCGTGAGCCAAAGCCAGCCGAACAGGCACTCAACGCCTGTTGATTCTTGATATTCCACGCGGCTTGCGCTCTTCGGCGGTGCTCCGCAATGTGAGTTCCTGCCGCGCCGCATGACCGCCGTCTCTTCAGCGCTCAACAGCGGGAGCAAGGTGTTGTAGACGCGCGACTGAGCCGCCGCGCACACATCCCGGACCGCCAGTGAATGCAATGCCTTGGATGGTCGGCTGCCCGCCTTTGCCAGTGCCTCGCGAACAAGCAGACTGTACACTGCGTCACCGACAAACGCCAGCGCAGGATTCCCGAACGCATTGTTTTCCATCCCGCCGCCTCCAAGCTAAACGCAAGGGCGCGAAAAATCATCGCGCCCTAAGCTGTGTTTAATTTACCGCTATTCGGCCACGTAAGGCAGCAACGCAACCTGACGCGCACGCTTGATCGCAACGGTCAGCTCACGCTGATGTCCGGCGCAGGTGCCTGTTACGCGGCGGGGGAGGATTTTCGCGCGGTCGCTGATGAATTTGCGCAAGCGCGGAACGTCTTTGTAATCGATGGTGTCAATGCGGTCCACACAGAACGCACATACTTTGCGACGCTTTTTGAACTTGCGGTCGCCCGGTTCATATGCCATGGATTTTCACTCCTTATAGTTGCGGAAGAGCAACTCCCGCCCTGTTTTTGTGTTTAGAAGGGCAGCCCTTCCAGATCGTCGTCGTCGGTCTCGATCTCGCTGAAATCGGACGCACCGGCGTTGGCGTAGCTTGGTGCAGCTGCTGCGGGCGGCGGTGTGCGGTCGTTGAACGAGCCGCCGGCATTGCCGCTGTAGCCACCGGAGGGCGGAGCGCCTTGTCCGTCGCGGCGTGGTTGGCTGAGAACGAAGCTGATGTTTTCAGCTTGTATTTCCACAGATGTGCGTTTTGCTCCCTCACGGTCTGTGTATTCGCGAATCTGCACAGAACCGGTAACGATAATTGGGTCGCCCTTATGGAAATAACGCTGAACAAATTCGGCGCTTTGACGCCATGCGGAAACTCGGAAGAAATCCGATTGACGATTGCCGTCTTGGTCTTTTACGCGTCTGTCAACCGCAATGGTGAAACCTACCACGCTTACGCCTGCTTGCGTGGTACGCAACTCGGGTTCGCCGCATAAGCGTCCCATCATTACGCAGTTGTTCATAGTTTAATCCTCCGCTTCTTCGGCAGTCTCGGCATCGTTAGCCGTTTTTGCTGCCGGGATGATTTTTTCCGGCGGACGAACGGTAATCAGCGAGCGCAGCACACCGTCTGTAATTTTAAGCACGCGGTCTAGCTCTGCGGGGAAATCCGGACCTGCGGCGAAACGATACAGGACGTAGTAGCCCTGCGGCTCATCGTTGATGGCATACGCCAAGCGGCGCGCGCCCCACGTGTCCGTCGATTCTGCCGTGCCGTTTTGTTCAATAAGAGCCTGAAAACGCGCTTGCAGCTCCTGAGCCCTCTCGTCGCCTTTTGCGGTGGAGTAGACCACGAGAGCTTCGTAGTTCTTGCTGGACATTATTGCACCTCCTTTTGGACTTTGGCCGCCCGTTTTGAGCGGCAAGGAAAGCTGTTTTCTTTACAGCCGCATGGATTATACCATACTCCGCAAAAAAAAGCAAGCGTACGACCTGTGCGCGCGGTTGAACGCTTAGAGCAGTATCGCTCCCTCGTTTCCAATATGCTTTGCCACATTAAGGCTGTTGCCCGTGGCGGTGAAATAGAATATGGTCATATTTTTACTCTCCTCACTTTCGGCTTTATCAAATCGTAACTCGCCTGAATCCGTCGGCACAGCTCGTCCTCCGGCACATCAGAGTCAACCATAACCGTGTTCCAGTGAGTTTTGCTCATAGAGTATCCGGGCAGCACGCCGTCAAATGACTGCCGCAGCAGGTCTGCCTCCGACGGGTCGCATTTCAAGTTGACACACAGCTTGCCCTCACGCTCGAAAATGAACGCAAAGCCTTTTTTGTTCTCACTGTGCCGCGCGACTGTCCATTGCCCTGAGGTGTATATCTCGTCAACATCCGGCAGAACCGCGCAGCTGTCGATTAGCTCTTGCTTGGTCATGGCTCTTTTCCTCCGCATTTTTTTGCAGCTGCAGACCGAAGCTTCAATTGAATTGCCATTTCACGGTGTATTATAACACATATAGCAGCTTAACTTGACATTAGGATTGATAAGTGATATAATATACTCAAAGGGGATGAGAGATATGAGACCGATTTCAGAAGAAAAAAGAGCGGATATAATAAGGTTAAAAAGCGA
>JAITOD010000029.1 GCA_031290105.1 Oscillospiraceae bacterium | reverse complement strand
ACCTCGTTTGAGCAGCGATTCATTGCTCTGCGCTGCCATGACACAATCGCGCCGACGGGCACACTGGCTCAGGGAGTCGGCGCGGCGCAAATCAACGCACTGGGCGAGGTGTATGAGCAAAAATACGGCATTCGCACAATGGAGCGCGTTTTGGGCACAGTGCGGGAAAATCTGGAGGGGCGCGGTCCGTGCTATCTGCGCACAATGGGGATAACGCCGGAGCAGGCTGACGATCTGCAAAAAGCCTACCTCAACATGTCGCCGAGTCAAACTCTGCGCTGGCTGGAAAGCTCCCCGCCAAACGAACACAACGTGCAGATTGATGGCACGGAGCCATACATCACGGGCGGACACACGGCAAGCGGCTACGTTGTTGACTTGAACCGCGCGACGACGTTGCCGGGGCTTTTTGCGGCGGGAGATGTGGCGGGCGGCTGTCCGCAAAAATACGTCACAGGCGCGTTTGCTGAAGCGGAAATCGCCGCAACTGCAATAGCAAATACAATTAACAATGAACAATTAACAATGAACAATTACGGGGACGAGAGCGAGTTGCGCAAGGCTGAGCTGGAAGGATATTTTTTCCGCAGCGACTACGCCGTTGACGCGCTGGAGGAAGAAATGCAAGCGGTGATGGACGAACAAGCGGGCGGCATTTCGCAGCACTATCAATACACACGCGAAAGCCTTGATAGAGCCTCCGAAAAAATCGCGCAGCTTGCGGAACGCGCAAAGTCGCCGGGCGCACGGGATATGCAGGAGCTTGTGTATATTTTAGAGCTGCAGGAACGGCTGACTGTTTGCGCCGAAGTGATTCGCGCATTGAAGGAGCTTGCCGCATGAGCATTGCAATCAACAAAAAGCTGTGCATTGGCTGCGGCGCCTGCGTGGAGATCTGCCCCGGATCGTTGCCGATTTTGCGGAACGGAAAGGCGCTGCTCCCGCGCCCGGAACGCTGCTGGGGCTGCTGCTCCTGCCTGAAAGACTGCCCGGTGCAGGCAATCGCGCTATATATTGGCGACGACATTGGCGGCAGAATGACCGTGAAGAAAGATGGGCATCGGCTCCGCTGGATCGCCGCACTTGCCGATGGCACGGAAAAAATAATAACCGTTGATTCGCGTGACGCAAACAAATATTAGGAGGAACGTTTGAAAAACACACAAGCCAAGACGCGGGAGGGCAACCCTGAGCTTTCATCAGCCGCCGGTGCGCGAGCTTTCACGGGCACGGCCCGAGATATGACGCACCTGGACCGCCTTGAAGCTGAGGCAATATATATTTTCCGCGAGGTTGCCGCCGAGTGCGAAAAGCCCGTGATGCTCTATTCCATCGGCAAGGACAGCTCCGTAATGCTGCACCTGGCGCTTAAGGCGTTTTACCCGGAGAAGCCGCCGTTCCCGTTTTTGCACATCGATACCGGCTGGAAGTTCAAGGAAATGACCGCCTTCCGTGACAGGCGAGCGGCAGAGCTCGGCATCCAAATGCTGGTCTACCGCAACGAGGAAGCAATCGCCCAAGGCATAAATCCTTTTGACCACGGCGCGGCATACACCGACATTATGAAAACTCAGGCGCTCAAGACGGCGCTGGATAAATATGGCTTCACGGCGGCGTTTGGCGGCGGACGGCGCGATGAGGAGCAGTCCCGCGCGAAGGAGCGCATATTCTCGTTCCGCAACGCTCAGCACGCCTGGGACCCCAAAAATCAGCGTCCGGAACTCTGGAAGCTGTTCAACACGCAGATAAACAAGGGTGAGAGCATGCGCGTTTTTCCAATCTCTAACTGGACGGAGAAGGACATTTGGCAGTATATTCAGCGTGAAAACATCCCCATTGTGCCGCTGTATTTTGCTCTGCCGCGCCCCGTTGTTGAGCGAGAGGGCAGCCTCATCATGGTTGATGACGAGCGCATGCGCATGAAGCCCGGCGAGGCTCCGCAAATCAAGTCAGTGCGCTTCCGAACGCTGGGTTGCTATCCGCTCACGGGCGGCGTGGAATCAAGCGCCGCAACGCTGGACGAGGTCATTGCCGAAACCCTTGCTGCCGCAACCAGCGAGCGCAGCTCCCGCGCAATCGACAACGAGGCCGCGGGCAGCATGGAGCGCCGCAAACGCGAAGGATATTTTTAATGGACAGTGGATAGTGGATAATTATAGGCAACTAAAATTTTCCGTTCCATTTTAGTGCCGATAAGCTTTTTTAGCCATGCATCATTATCCACTATCAACTCTCAATTATCAATTATTTACTCTCCATTATCAATTATTAAGGGGTTTTTGTGACTGATTTGCTCAAATTCATAACCTGCGGCAGCGTGGACGACGGAAAATCCACGCTCATTGGGCATATTCTATACGACGCGAAGCTGCTTTACGCCGACCAGGAACAGGCTCTGCTATTGGACAGCCGGGTAGGCTCACGCGGCGGCGCGATCGACTATTCACTGCTGCTGGACGGGCTGATGGCGGAGCGCGAGCAGGGCATAACAATCGATGTGGCGTACCGCTATTTCACCACCGAGCGGCGCAGCTTCATCGTCGCCGATACGCCCGGGCACGAGGAATACACACGCAACATGGCGGTGGGCGCAAGCTTTGCGGATTTGGCGGTTATCCTTGTGGACGCGACTCAGGGCGTGCTCACGCAGACCAAACGGCACACGCGAATCTGCGCAATGATGGGGATCCGGCAGTTTGTTTTTGCCATCAACAAGTTCGATTTGGTGGGATATGACAAGGGCGTTTACCGTGCAATATCAGCAGAAATCGCCGCGCTATCGGCATCGCTTGGGCTGAAGAACCCGCCGGTAATACCCGTTTCCGCAACCGAGGGAGACAACGTGACAGTGCGCTCCGCAAAGATCCCGTGGTACACCGGAAAAACCCTGCTGGAGCACCTGGAGACCGTGGAGATTTCCGAAGACGGCGGCGGCGGTGGTTTCACACTGCCCGTGCAGCGTGTCAGCCGCCCGAACCACAGCTTTCGGGGCTTTCAGGGGCAGGTTGAGAGCGGTTCCGTATCCGTTGACGACGAAATCACCGTGCTGCCAAGCGGACAAATCGCCCGCGTGAAGGCGCTGCTGCTTGGCGACAGGGCGGTTGATTGTGCGCACGCCGGGCAGCCTGTGACGGTGCAGCTTGACCGCGAGGTTGACGTTTCGCGCGGGAGCGTGCTTGCCCGAAAAGCTGATTTGCAGGCGGCGGCGCAGTTTTCGGCAACGCTGCTTTGGATGGACGACGAGGCGCTGACAATCGGGCGGGAATACTGGGTCAAAATCGGCACAAAGCAAGTGCCGGGCACTGTTCGCACAATGAACTACAGCGTAGACGTGAACACGGGGGAGCAAAAAAAGGCGCACTCTCTTGCCAAAAACGAAATTGCGCAGTGTGTTATTGCGCTAAATCAGCCGACTGTTTTGGACGAATTTCGCAAACACAAGGCGCTGGGCGAGCTGATATTGATTGACCGCGTGAGCCACGCAACGTCCGCCTGCGGTGTGATTGAGTCCGTCCTGGAGAGCGGCGCGCAGGAGTTTGTGAGCGACGCCGCGCTGCAAAGGCTGGTTATTCCTGTGGATTTTGGCGGCGTTACAAAGCAGGTTGAAATCACTTTGCGGGTGCTTTAATAAGGAGAAACGCATGGATATTACTTCCGCAAACACGGGGCTTTGGCGGGGCTTGATGCAATTGGCGCTCATTGCGGGAGCGTTTTTGATGGCGCTGTTGCTGCTAAAACTGCCTGTGCTGAAAAAAAGTCTGATGCCCGCCGCCGTGTTGGGTGGATTTTTGCTGCTTGCGTTCCGATACGCCGCGCCCGGCATTCTTGACCGCGAAACCATGGAAGTCGTCACGTTCCACGGCATGGCGGCGGGCTTTGCGGCGCTGGCTTTGCGAATACCCAAAAAAAGTCAAAGCGGCACGGCGCTCAAGAGCGGCGGGCTGATTGGCGCGGCGTTTGCACTGCAAGGCGCATTGGGGCTGCTTGTGAGCCTTGTGGTCTCGCGGACGCTGCTGCCGGCGTTTTTTCCGGCGGCGGGGCTGCTGCTGCCAATGGGCTATGCGCAGGGTCCCGGGCAAGCGGGCAACATCGGCGCGGCTTTTGAGCGGCTTGGCTTTGAGGGCGGGCGATCATTCGGGCTGTCAATTGCGGCGGCGGGATACTTGAGCGCGTGCATAGTCGGCGTGATATATCTGAACATTTTGAAGCGCAATGGCAAACTCAAACAGAGCGTTGACGCTAATACTACCGCGGCAACGACAAATCATGCAGATACCGATTCCGCGCCGTCGGCAACATCCGCCGAGGAGCCGCTCACAGTGCAAATCGCGTTGGTTGTGGCGAGTTATTTTCTGGGATTTTTGCTGCTGTGCGGGCTGGATTTTCTGGTCAAGCTCTTGAAACCTGAGACGGCGCAATTCGCAACAAACATGCTGTGGGGATTCCATTTTATTTTGGCGTCAATGGCGGCAAAGCTGCTGGGGCTTGCGCTGCGGGGATTCAAGAAAGCGGGGCTGCTGAAAAAAATTCCTCAGAACAACCGGCTGCTGGGGCGAATCTCCAACCTTGCGTTCGATTTCATGATTGTGGCGGCGATTGCGTCCATTGATATTGCGCAACTCAAGGGGCTGCTGCCGTTTGTCCTCATGAACTTGTTGGGCGCGGCGGCGACGTTTTTCTATTTGCACCGGGTCTGTCCGCAGGTCTATCCCGGGTACCCAACCGAAGGCTTTTTGGCGATGTTCGGCACGCTCACGGGCACGGTGAGTTCCGGCATTCTGCTCCTGCGTGAATCGGACCCCAAGTTCCGAACCCCCGCGTCAAACGATCTGCTGTCGGGCAGCATTCTCGCCGGAGTGTTCGCGCTGCCCGTGATTGCGGCAGTTTTTGTTGCGGACGCACAAACTGCGATTGTGTGGGCTGTGGCGGGTGCGCTGCTGCTCTATTGCGCGGGGCTGACGGTGTGGCTGACGAGAAAGAAACGCGCTAAAGAATAACAAAGCTATTGATGAGTGGCAAAACCAAATGCAATCTATAAGAGCGTCAAACCAAGTGACCGATAGGCAAATAACATAATATCATTTTATTGCGGCTATGTCAAAAAATTTTTTCGCGATTTTTAAGCAAAGGCATATTGCTGTACGTTAGAGATAAAAGCGCTGCGGATTCAGCGGGGGTGAGCGTACAGCTTGGTCCCCTAACGGCGGTTGCGTTTCCAGTTGTGTGGGTTCTGCCGCTTGTCTATTGCAATCATAATTACAACAAAAAGAATGCCGCCAATCAGACCGCCTAAAACTAACAAGACCAGCTCCGTCACCTCGTTTATTCTTAACGTTGTAAGTTTTATTTCGCCGTACTCACGGTCTTTTTCAAAGCTTATAAAAATTCTGTCTTTTACCAGCTCTGTTATACCCCTCTTCGTTTCTTCAACGCCATTTCGCTCTTTGTCGGTGAGTATTCCTGTTTCGCCCTCATGTAAAGAGTCATAGAGCTTTCTTGCTCCTCCGGGGAAAAAGCCGTCACTTCCTACTCCTACTTGAAACTCTTCGTTCATTCCATCAGCAAAACTGAAAGTAACATAGTACAGATTGCTACTTCCAAAATCGTCGCCCCCGTCTGTGGTATAAATTCTTTTCGCCAAAACTTTTACCGACTCAATTTGTTTTGGTTGTTTTATAGCAACTTAACTTGACATTAGGATTGATAAGTGATATAATATACTCAAAGGGGATGAGAGATATGAGACCGATTTCAGAAGAAAAAAGAGCGGATATAATAAGGTTAAAAAGCGA
>JAITOD010000048.1 GCA_031290105.1 Oscillospiraceae bacterium | reverse complement strand
AATAACGCCGTTGCTGATTTTGCCGATGCACCACATCTTTGCAATCACACTGGGATTGCTTGTGCCGCTGATTGGCGGTTGCTGCAACGTACTCTGTTCCGGTCCGCGGCGCATCAAATATTTCTTGGATAACTACCCAATCAGCGGCATGTTCATAGTTCCGCTGATGGCTGAAACTCTGGCTGCGGAAATTTGGCGTGAGGCAAAACGGCAAAAGCGTACAGCAATACTCAAAGCACTGCTGCTGCTGAGCAACACACTCTATCGCTTGGGCTTAGATGTACGGCGCGTTCTGCTGCGCAGTGTCCGTAAGAATTTTGGCGGCAGGCTGAAAATCTTGGTCAGCGGCGGAGGTCAGCTCAGCGCGGATTTGCACAGCCTGTTCCGCGGCTTGGGGATTGCGCTGTTTAATGGGTACGGCATTACGGAGGGCGGCGGAGCTGTTTCTGTGGGACGTCAACACTATTGGCGCGACGGCAGTGTTGGTGTACCTTTACGCAATATTTCGGTAAAAATCGCTGACGGCGGCGAAATTTTGATATATGGCAAGAACGTCTTTTTGGGCTATTACGGCGACCCGGAGGCAACGGCTGTCTCATTTACGGAAGAAGGCTGGTTCAAGACCGGCGACTTAGGCTATTTTGACGAGGATGGTTTTCTCTTCCTTACCGGGCGTATAAAAAACCTTATCATAACCGCAAACGGCGAAAACGTTTCTCCTGAGGGCTTGGAGGAAAAAATTATACAAATTCCCGGAGTAAAGGAAGTTTTGGTCTATCAAGAGGGCAACGAAATTATTGCCGAGATATACCCCGACCCGGAAAACCCGGACGCGGCGGCACAAATCCCCGCAGCTGTTGACGAACTGAACCGCAAGCTGCCGCTTTACAGTCAAATTGCCCGCACCAAGCTGCGCGGGAGCGAATTCCCAAAGACGGCAACAATGAAAGTCAAACGGAACTAGCCTTTCGGCAGCGACCGCGCTTGCTTTTCAGCTTAATCAATTTGGTCTTCTGCCTGCGCCTTTGCGTCAATGTGCTGATGGTATTTATGCATAACAAGCCGTGCGATTGGCTGGGCAATAAGCAGCTCCACACCCAGGGAAACCGCAAAGTTGCGCGGCCATTTGTAAAAGAAGCCGGTAATCGGTTCAAGACTTATCTGCTTAGTGCCAATCCAAGTTCCAACAACTGTGAGGAATATTGACAGCAGGAAAACGCTGCACAGAATATTGACTGTGACAGTTGAGCGGAAGCTGTCGCCATGTTTGACGACTCGCCTTGTGAGCCACTCGGCCGGTTTATACGTTAAAAGCACAAGCGCAATTACAGACAGCCATACAAACGGGATAATCGTTAAAACATCCGCCCATACGCTCAGGTGAAAGCCGACCTCGAAGCAGGTGATTAACGGTGCGATAATGTTCACGGATATGATTGAGATAACCGCCATAAACAAGGCAAATTCCCTTTTGCGGCGCGGCAGCTTCATGTGGAAATCCATTGAGTTTCTCCTTTTTGCTTCCAACGCATAAAAACAGCGCACGCCCCGAATCCGGGGCTGCGCTGAACCATTATACGCGCTGAATGTTTATAGACACTATTTTACCAAAAAACCGGCGGTTTGTCAAGCGCAACTTTTTCACAAGTAAAGTGCGGCGGATATTCTTGTTGCTTTCATCGGCGGCATAGCAAGACTTCTTTAACACAGCAGTAATTCTTTAATGTGATTAAACTTAGCGTTAACCTCTCACCAGACCTTTCCCTAAACCTTTAGTGAAAGGTTTAGGGAGAGGTTTAGGGAGATTTATACATAATATAATGGCAACACAAGCTGTCGCCCCCCTTAATCACCGCAATTTCCGGCTAAAATTGCCCCCTGCTTACAGCAAATATAAAAATAGCACCGGGCTTTTTGCCGTCCAAGCGTTCTACCCCTCTGCCTGTCCGCATATTAGATTTTAGACGCTAAACCTGTAAACGATAACGTCTGAAATCCGGTAAGGAGTTTACGCCATGGACGACAAAAACGCGGCGCGCTTCCGGCAAGCGGCGGGATTTTTGCACCCGCGCTTGGCTGAAGAGCTACGCCGTCTGGAAATTGGGACGCAGTGCGCGGTGCGGGAAATCCGCTTGCGTGCCGAACGTCCGGCACAGGTGGTGACCGGCGGCGGAGCTTTTTTCGTCACAGCGGGGCGACCCAACCGCAAACCCGCCGCCGGTGCGCTAACCGCTTCTTCCGCCGAGCTGCAGGACTCATTCAGCCGCCTATGCGCGTATTCAGTCCATAGCCACCAAATGAGCATAGCACAAGGCTTTGTGGCGGCGCAGGGAGGGCACCGCGCAGGGCTTTGCGGTACGGCGGTCATAGAAAACGGGCGCATCACCGGGCTGCGTGAGCTATCGTCAATCAATCTGCGCGTTGCGGGGGAGCACCCCGGCGCGGCATCGGGGATTATCGGACGTTTTTTTGTGCAGGGACTGTGCTCACTGCTGATTGCCGGACCTCCCGCCAGCGGTAAAACGACGCTGCTGCGCGATTTGGCGCGTCAACTTTCAGGGCGGGGGGACAGGGTCTGCGTGCTTGACGAGCGCGGAGAAATCGCGGCGGCATACCGCGGAATCCCGCAGAACGATGTTGGCTCAGCTGACGTTCTGACAGGCTGTCCCAAGGGCGAAGGCTTGCAGATAGCCTTGCGCTGCATGAACCCGCAGCTGGTGCTGTGCGATGAGATCGGCGCTCTGGAGGAACTGCGCGCGGTTGAGGAGGGACTGAACGCGGGCGTTAACTTCATTGCAACGGCACACGCCGCAGGGCGGGACGACTTCCGCCGCCGTCCGCAGCTGCGCAGGTTCATTTCGGGCGGCGCGTTTGATTACGCAGTATTGTTGGGCAATCAGCCCGGCGGGGCTTATCAGGTGTTCCCGTGCACGGCGCTTATAGGCGATACGGAAAAGGCACACTACAGCGGGAACACGGAGGGTGCGGCATGAACATAATCGGTGCGGTATTTATTGCGGCGAGCGCAGCGCTTTTGGGGCGGTACTGGGTCGGGCGGCTGCTGGCGCGTGAAGACGCTTTGGGTGCGCTGGTTGTGATGGTATCACGCTTGCAGACGGAGCTGGA
>JAITOD010000036.1 GCA_031290105.1 Oscillospiraceae bacterium | reverse complement strand
CGCTTGCTGCAGTCATGAGCCGCCTAGGCGAAACCATTCATTCCCTGTCGCACAAAACGGTAAAAAGCATCGCGGGGCGTGATTGGATTTTGCAATGCGATTTATGAAGGATTAGTATTGGTCTGAACTTGACTTCCGATGCAGAAAGTGTCGCTTATGCGAGACACGAATACGAGTCGATTCCCAGCAAAGAGGATTACATTTCTTACGTGCCAAAAAACTTTACGGACGCTTCCTCTTCGACAAGACTCGAAAGCAGCCTATTCCATGCTTGCGGAATTGGCTATGAAGCGGATTACGTTCGTATTCTAGGAGGGCCAGAATACTCCGGCGAGAATCAGTCCACCATCACAATCACCTATGCCTACGAAAACAACGTATGGGTGGTTGCAGGGATATATATACCTTAACTAAACCAGTCATAGAAAGAAGTGTTCACCATGGCATTCTGCAAATTATGTGGCACAGAAATCCCCGAGGATGGGGTATGCCCCGTCTGCAACCCGGAGACGCAATCCTCCGCACCGATTCCCGAACAACCCATTTCAAGGCCACCGGCTCGAACTTGCTACAAAGCCTGAAAAAATTGCCGAAACTTTTGTACATCGTTTTGGCCGCCATTGTGGGCGTTTTGATTCTTGCGAACATCGGCATAGGCATTGCGAGCGCCGCAAAGCTATCTTCTGCCAAAAGAGAGGCAGCGGCTATCGTAGCCCAAGCAGAGGAAAAAGCAAGGAAAGCCCAGGAAGACGCCGAAGCACAGATGCGCGCTTATACGGAACCGCCGATAACAGAAGCGCCCACAACAACTGCGCCAACGCCCGCGAAGAACCTTGACGCCGCAACGCCAACGCTGGCGTTCACGACCGCAGACGTGACGCTGCTCGGCAGCAGTGCGGTTGCTGACGGCTATATTACCCAGGTTGGCGGACTCGACAATGGGTTTACGTTTGCGTACACTGCGACGCAGCAGGGCACTGCGCAGTTGCAAGTATCGGTGAAGCCCTACGAGGGCAGGTCGTACAGCATCTATGTTAATGACGTATTGTTCCAAGAAGTTGCTGTAGCGAGCGGCGAAACCTTCTCAATCGTTCCCGGCATTCCGGTGAACTTCGGTAACAACACCATCAAAATCACCGGGACGGAAACGGCCTATTGGGCGCCCGATTTTGGGACGTTGACGGTCACGCTCAATGTTGCCGAAGGCGAAACTGCTCCTGAGGGGGAAACTACGGCAGAAGGCGAAACTACTGCTGCAACGACGGTTACTACAACAAAAGCCGCGAGCGCCGCATCATATGAAGGCAATTATGTGTCAACGGCAGTACCTAATATGAGGACAACGCTTATCGTGAGAAACGGTGTACTGAAGTCCAAAGTAGAAGGAACGGGTGTACTTGCCGGTCAAATCCCACCGACTGAAACTGATATTGGGTCATACACCATAGAGGATAATAAGCTCCTTAGACTTGGTGCTGAAGTGGGAACCTTTGACGGCAACAAACTAACCTATATAGATGGTCAAGTCTATACCAAGCAATAAAGATATTATCTGCCATACTGAAATGCGGAAACAATTGCGTGAGCAGAGGAGAACAACGATGACATTTTGTACAAAATGCGGTGCACAACTGGATGGGGCAACGAAATTCTGCGAAAAATGCGGACAGGTTGTAGCCGTGCCAAGCGTGGCGCAGCCAGCGCCTGTTGTACCGCGCGTGGCCCCAAAAGCGCCCAAAAAGTCCAAGGGTTTGGCGTCGAAAATTTTTGGCGTCGCGTTGGCGGTCGTCGCCGTTGTTCTCCTCAATTATCTCGGCGTACCCGGTTATGTTGCGGCGCTTCTGTTCGGGGTGCTTGGCGCGTGTTCGCTTTTGCGGCAAAACCAAAACGGCAAAGCAAGAGAGAAACTCGCCCTCACTGGCGCAGCAATCGCAGGGATTGCCGTATATATCGTTGCCACCGGCCCA
This sequence comes from Oscillospiraceae bacterium, assembly GCA_031290105.1. Taxonomy (GTDB): domain Bacteria; phylum Bacillota; class Clostridia; order Oscillospirales; family Acutalibacteraceae; genus WRKY01. Next base: position 2,240 of record JAITOD010000036.1, on the reverse strand, counting down.
CTTTACGGCGCATATTTTGGCGCGTTGGTATTCTTGGCCATAGGGTTTGGACTGACCCGGCTTTACAAGCAAAAGCCCGGTTTTCAGTCATGGCTGTTGGAGGTTGTGCCTGTGGCGTTGTTCTTCTGCCTGTTTGAGCGAGTGGGCGGTGCTGTCAGCGGCATCCCCGGCGTCTTTGGCGGCAATCCAATGTTCCGCTATGCGGAGGCGCTCGTTTTTCTGGTTGCGTTCCTAATCACTGAATCCCTGCATCTCAAAAAGGCAACACAAGTTGGCCGCGAAAAAGTTATCACAAAGCACACCGGGCTGCGCGATTTCGGCAAAATATTTGCCGTGATTTCTCTTGTTTTGATTTGGTTCAATCCGTTCAGCGTTCTCGTTTTTGATAACATCAAAAACAATGTCTATGATTTGCTTGCAGGGTTCGGCGAAGAGAAGAGCGTTGTTTCCGTCATTTCGGACACCAATGGCACAGCTTTATTGCAAGTTTCGCAAGATAATCCTGTGACAAGCGAAGCCGCCGCATTGGAGCTTTTGTCGCAATACGACAAAGAACTGGGCGGGGAATACGCTTTTATTGAGCGCCAGGAATTGCCCAGCGGCAACAGTTTATATCAATTCGCGCAGATGAATGATGGGATAGCAATCGAAAACGGCGCAAAGAATCTGGTCGTTGACGCAGACGGAACGCCTCTTTATGCCGTCGGGCAAACAAAAATTATTTCAAAAAACTTGACTGTCCCCAAAAAAGAGATCGGGGCGGCGCAAGCCAAAAAGACGATACAAAGCTATTTTGACGATACCGGCGCGACCGTCGGCGATCTGCAAAAAGTATGGCACTACGCCGAACTGGACGGGGAAACGGCGTATCGTTTCACATATGCGGCGGCGGTTCAAATGGAAGAAGAAAATTTTTCTGTGCTGCTGGACGCCATTTCGGGCGAAATCATGGACATTTCTTATACAGATAATGAACTTGACGCTGTTTTGCAAAACGCAAAACTAAGCGGAAAGTTTGAAGATGCAGACTTTGAATCAATCACGAAATCAACGGCTGCGATTCTGCTCGGCACACAAATCAACGCCTGGCGGTATCGCGACGTGCTGGAGCAGGAGTGCCTTGCTTATTACACACACAAAGGCGATGAAAAACTTGGTAAGAGCAATGCGCGCGCCTTTGTGAAGGCCTTTGAAAGCGCCGGGGCAAAAGGCAGCAACGCAGACGAGGGCGTTGTCAGCGTTGCAATGAAAAATAGCCGTACAGCCATCAAAGGAACGATCAACTTCGCTTATGATTCGGATGACATCATGGTAGCTCAAAGCGATGGGCGGCAATATACCATCAAAACTGCCGTTCCTATCACATTGACTGTGACAAAAGCAAACGGCGAACCCTTGCTCACGCTGCCTGTGTTCGACGAAGAAATCTTTGAGATTTATCCCACGGGGCAAGCAGAACAGTATATTTTCACCGTCCAAGGCGGCAGCAGATTTCAGTCAACAGCAAAATCTTCATTTGCACCGGTTTTGCCCGGTATGATAACGGCAAGCGCCGCAGACGATTCGTTTGAGCGCTGGGCGGAAGGGGAAGCGAACGCCAGCTATGCGCTGACCATTGAACAACTTGGCCGCAGTGATAACAACGCTTCAAGCACCGTCTACCAGTTGTTGCAGAAAATCGAAAATGCCTACAACGATAGCAACGGTGCAAGATATATCTCGCTGTATCGCTTTGACGATGTGGGCAAAATGGCGGAAGAGCAGGTGGTGCAGCCGATGGAACAGCTTGGCGCAGAGGGCGCGGCGCTGGCGAATATGATCAAGCCGTTTTACAGCCCGCGCTGGCTGAGCGTTGTCGCGCACACCTATTTGATCGGCTACCGCGCGGCCAATGAAATGATTGCGCCCATATGGAAAGGCGTCATGGCAAAAACCGCGCAAGCCGTGGGCGGCGACCCGCTGATTTCCGATGACGACATCGACAAGTTGGTATCAGACGACCCGGACAAAACAGCAATTATCGCGAGCCTGCTTGTTCTCAACGGAGAGCTGGACTATTTTAACAGCATAACCAATCCGAACAACAAGAATTATGGCTTGCTCAATCGGTTAAACGGTACTAATACTGTTCCGCTTTAAAAAGCAATGCATTATCGCAGGCACCTGGACACGGCACGCCGTGTCCCTACAAAGGTGTATAAAAAATCAGAGGTACGTTGGCGTTTCATCCCGGTTTGTAG
>JAITOD010000008.1 GCA_031290105.1 Oscillospiraceae bacterium | reverse complement strand
TGTTTTGAGGTTGACCACATCGGAAGCTCTCAGCCCCATCCGAAGACCGATGATCACCATCGCCGCATCGCGTAGCTCCAATGGGTTCACCGCGCTTGCGCGGAAACAGTAGATGGCGTTTTCCATTTCCGGCGTCAGCACGTTGACGATATGGCGTCGCTCAGTGCATCTGGTCGATATGGGTAGGTGCAAGTTCGACGATACGAGCTTTTGCTCTTCCATGTATTTCAGCAGCTTGCGAACCCGAGAACCATAGGCGTTGCAGCTCTCCGGTGTAGCGTGCGGATCCGTGTCATGAAACGCCATTACCAGCGCGGGCGTGATGTCGCCCGGAGTTGTAACGCCCTTGCCATCAAGAAAGCGAAAAAAGCGCACACAGGATGAGCGGCACATCGCCAACGTTGATTTCGCCCAGTCCTCACGTCTGCGCAGAGCCAAAAAGTCCTCCGTGACGCTGCGGCTCCACTCCGGCAATGTGTCGAGCAATAGCGGCCTCCACACCGTAACCCCGCGCTTTTCGGCACTGCCGGTGCGCAGAAACGTAGCAAACCAGGTAATGATCTGCCTGCGCAACGGCCACGAGGGCGTTTTTGGGATGTGCACCAGCCACAGTCGCGGCGCGTTGGGCGTGTATTCTAGGCGATTTACCTCAAGGAACAGAAAAAACTGCTGGAACACAAAATTGTACATCGTTTGCGGCGGCACGCTGTAACACCGCCGTGCGATCTCTTCCAAAAATGCGTTGGCCATCGCCTCCAAATGACTGCTGGGCTGGATGGCTTGACCTTGTCCAGTCGGCAGCGCCAGTGACAGCAGCCGTTTCTCCCGACCCAAACCGCCCAGCACCGATACATAGCAGCGCGGCACATGCCCCGAGCATGAAAAAACGCCAACAGTTTCGATACCCCGTTGGCGTACTTTTTCTTTGTGTCTTCCCTCCACTGATTTTCTCGGATTCTCTTTGCGTAGGCAAGCACATGATCCATTGTGAGATCGTTTGTAATGGCGCAGCCATTTTTTGCGATAAACAGCAAGAAGTCCGTGCAGCCCGCGATGTAATGATCAATCGTACCCTTGCTGCGTTCGCTACTGATTTCTGCGTGAAATTCATGGAATAACGCTTTGTAGTCGCCCGCAATTTGATGTAGCTGACGTCAGCGTCGTAATAGAAGAAAAAGTTGTTGTGACAATGGAGTTCACCCGCAATCGTTTCTCTTCTATACATGTCCAGCCGATACAGCGCACGCCGGTATCGTTTGTAGGTGTCGAATGACCATCCGTCCTTGCGGTTTGCCATCCATGCAGTAGCGGATGTCATAGAAAAAGGGGCTCTGATTTCCGCGAAGTAGCGTCGCAGTTCATTGCAGCATCGCCGATGCTCGTCCTGTGTCTGGCGCTGTACCCTTGCCGTTTTAAGCAAGTAAGAACAGCCTCGGAAGCGATCTCGAAGTTGATTTGCATTGGTATTCTCCTCTCATCTGATCATTTTGGGGTAAGAGGATTATACCATAAAATGCGCAGGATTTCAATCCAAACACCTTGCGCCACAAGGCTCTCGGCTTTTCCTGCGCATTTTATTTTTGTGGGCATAAAAGCTCCGCAACCGCCCCGAACACGGTCAGCATGGCATACGGCCAATTTCTCGGCTACGCAAAGGGCGAAGACGGCAAGCCCATAATTGTGGAAGAAGAGGCAGCTATCGTTCGGCTCATCTACTGGCTTTTCATCGAGGGCAAGTCACCGTTCTCGGCAAGGATTGTATCCGCCCAAAATCCGACATGCTCCCCGCAGCCGACATTCACGAGAAAAATTATCACATCAAACGATAAGCGATCGTCCGCAAATTATCACAAGAAAATTCAGCAGATGAAGGGGAAGCGGAGGGGTTAGGTTTGGCGTTGGAAGCTGACGAAAAACAAGTAGGTTCCTTGTTCTTTATATGTGAGCATTTCGACATCGTTCTCAACAATCGAAACGAATACCTGCAGCGGAACAGAAAAAGTTTTTCTTGTACCATCTCTAAACTCGAACGTAAGGGTTTGCAATCCAACTGAATGAGGGCTCCTATGAACACCACGAACAGGTATGCTCCCGGTCAGAATGGACGAATTGCGAGAAATCATTTTTGCCGACGTTGAAAAAGTGGGGGCTGTTTCAGAAGCCACTTTTATTGCAAGCGTTAATACGGATTTTTTGTAGAATACTGGTACAAGTATAGCCCCAATAATAAACCATGTGACACCAAGAAATAACAACGTACTTGCCGCCCCCCGGTCTCCATAATCAATTGCAAATTTACTATCTGGGTTTATTTTTACCCAAACAACTCCTCCGGCAAAAAAGAGCAAGCCAACAAAATATCCTGTAACCCAACAGAATCCAACCCAATTAAATGGCTTCTTGCCCATAGCATTAAACTCCTTATTGAAAGGTAGGAAAGGGAAAATCCATGAATACAATAAACTTTGATTTGAAAAAATCACTGGCTGACTTGGCGCAATTTGACCAAGCCGCCGCTAATACAGCACAAAACTACCCGACAAATAAACGATAAACCCAAACACGTCGCTGCACACAAAGATACGGCGATGGTTCGGGCGTTTGGCTTGGTGGACCTGAAGGGAGTCGAACCCACGACCTCTCGGATGCGAACCGAACGCTCTACCAACTGAGCTACAGGCCCATCTATTTCCTTATTTGCCAAACTCACGGCACTAACGGCGCGAATGCGAATCGGCAAAAGCCTGTGTATTATATCACGGTATCGCAAAGTTGTCAAGCGGGACGTGCCAAGCCGGATAGCAATCATTTGCCGGCATGATATATAAATACGGTCAGGGACGCAAGTGCTTTTTCGGCTGAATTTGTGTTCCTGCGCGGTTTTCGTTAAAATCAAGTTGAGGTGATAAGCTAAACAGGAGCTTTGGGATTCATATGCAGCACATCACATGCTGTGCCGTTTTTCTTGTCCATGACAGCACAAATTTTTCCCAAAGCTTTCACAAAGCCCGCAATCCCCCCACACCGGCGAGGGTTAAACTAAACGCATACTTAAGTTAAGGAGCGTTGAACATGAACGATAACATTTACGGCGGCGGCGAAAATCTCCCGCAAGCCGACGCAATCAATCCGCAGCCGATAGGAGCCCCGCCAAGCATACCAATGCCGCAACCGCAACCGCGGGAAGCCACGCCGAGCATACCAATGCAGCAACCGCAGGAAGCCCTGCCCGCCACACCAATGCCGCAAGCATACCCCATGGTTTACCGCGATGTTCCTGCAACGCCGCAGACCGCGCTTTTCGTCCCGCAGTATGGTCAATATACCCGGCAAGCTGCGCCGCAGACGCACCCGGCAGATAATCGCCCGGCAAAACGCAAAAAATCTCCGAGAGCCGCATTTGCGGCAACGGTACTTGTTGCGGCTGTTATGCTCTCAGCTGTGTTTGGGTTTGGCGGCGCATATGTGGGCAATCGGTATTTTGCGCCGGAATCAGTAACCGGGAGCTACGACGGCGCGGTTTTTTATCAAAGCGTACCTCAGGGCGACGCCAAGACGACCAAAACCTCATCCGGCTCCACCGGGCTTGACGTTGCGGCTGTAGCGGCGAAAGTGCTGGACTCCGTTGTTGCAATCAGCACGGAGGCGCTGGCGGGCAACGGGCGCTTCACGCAGATGGTCACCACGGGCGCAGGCAGCGGGGTTATACTGAGCGCAGACGGCTATATCGTGACTAACAATCACGTCATCGCGGGGGCACAAAAAATCGCTGTACGTCTGCAAAACAACAAGGAATACAGCGCGGAGCTAATCGGCACAGACGAAAAATCCGACCTTGCTGTGCTGAAAATCAACGCGTCGGAGCTGACAGCGGCAATTATCGGCAACTCCGCTGATTTGGCGGTGGGCGAGCCGGCGGTGGCAATCGGCAACCCGCTGGGCGAGCTGGGCGGCACAGTCACCGAGGGCATTATCTCCGCACTGGACCGCGGGGTAACCATTGACGGCGAAACCATGACGCTGCTTCAAACGAGCGCGGCAATCAATCCGGGCAACAGCGGCGGCGGCTTGTTTAACGCGCAGGGCGAGTTAATCGGCGTTGTGAACGCAAAATCATCCGGCACCGGCATTGAGGGTCTGGGCTTTGCGATTCCCATTGATGCCGCTAAGCCTGTAATCACCGACCTGACTGAGCACGGCTATGTTACCGGGCGCGTGGCGGATCCGTTCACGCTGGTTGAGGTGGGGGATTACCGCGCCGCAATGCAATACCGTGTAAGCGAGTTGGGAGTCTATATTTCGCAGAGCACGGACTCACAGTTCCTGCGCGGGGACAGGATTTCCGCCGTTGACGGCAAAGAAATTGCGCTTGCCGCGGACTTCAGCGCGGCACTTGCCGGCAAGAAACCGGGCGACAAGCTCAAAATCACCGTTTCACGCGATAGCAAGGATCTGAGCTTTACACTTACACTAAATGAAGCTACAAGTTAATATAAGGAGCTTGCCATGCATTGTATAATACAGCTGTAGTAGCCGCCCCCGTTTCCGGACGGGGGCGGCGCTTTTATTATCGGTTACGGACGCAAACTAACATTGCGCAAAGCCATTTTCGGCAGTGCTTTGATATGGATTATCCTAAACTTACGGCAATTGTTCCAGCTAAAGCTTTAGCTAGAGGTTTAGCTAGAGGTTAACCTGTTAGGTATACTTTATGCCACCAAAGCTCTCCTTAACTGACGATAGACTTGACATATACCTGCGCATTGTGGTATACTATTACAAGTGACAGATAAATCAGTTGGTAACGGTTGGTCAACCAGGTAATCTGTTGCCTAAAGTCTGACATCTAATCATGGCGTTACCCGCACTCCGTTGCGCGGAGGCGGTTACGATACAAAAACATAGGCACTCTCGGACACAGGGAGCATGTACTCTCCGGTGTTGTAGCGGGGTGGTGTTGCAAGCGGACGGTATTTGCGTCCGAAAGAATTGTAATGTCCTCCTGCGGGCATAACCTGCCTTAACGGCGGGTTGCCGTTCGCCGTTAAGGCGTTTGTCCGTGCGTGCCGCGTAAAGGAGCAATTTTATGGGCAGAAGACCTCTGGACAGAATCCCCACAAAAGGCACACCAATCATCGATGCAATCACTCGCGGTAAGAATCCGCTGGACGCGCTGCTGGACCAGCCGTCGCCTATTACGGCACCGCCGCCGTCTGACGCGCCGCGCCGCCGGGGCAGGCCGCCAAAATCAGCCGCGGCGTCTGCGGCGCAAATCAACACACCCGTGCCGCAAAGCAATCAGCCTACTTTGCAAATCAACACAACCGCGCCGCAAAGCAATCCTCCGCGCCGGGGCAGACCGCCCAAGTCCGGATACAGCGACGGGGCGGAGTCGTCTGCGCGAAGCACAAGGACACAGCCGGAACCCGCCGCGCGGGACGCCGGTGCAAATCGCGCTAATGCAGCTAATGGCTTAGGCGGCGTAAAGATTGCGTTTCTCGGCGGTTTGGGCGAGGTCGGCAAGAACATTACGCTTTATGAATACGGCGACGATATGCTGCTGGTGGACTGCGGGCTGGCTTTTCCGGACGCAGACATGCCCGGCGTGGATTTGGTTATCCCGGACTTCAGCTACGTTGCGCGCAACGCCGATAAAATCCGCGGCATCGTCATCACCCACGGGCACGAGGACCACATCGGCGCACTGCCTTATCTGCTCAAGGAGTTCAAAATCCCTGTGTTTGCAACGCGCCTGACCATTGGGCTGATAACCGGCAAGCTCCGCGAGCACGGACTGCTCCACTCCACGGAGCTCAACGAGGTTGAACCGGGGCAGACTATCTACCTGGGCGCGTTTCAGGTGGAGACCATTCACGTGAACCACTCAATCCCGGACGCGCTGGCGTTGGCGATACACACTGCCGAGGGCGTGATTATCCAGACCGGCGACTTCAAGATTGACAGCACGCCAATCGACGGCGGTATGATTGATTTGGCACGCTTTGCCGAGCTTGGCAAAAAGGGCGTGCTGTGCCTGCTTTCCGATTCCACTAACGCAGAAAGACCGGGCTACACGCAGAGCGAGCGCATAGTTGGCGAAAGCTTTGGGACGCTGTTCCGCAAGGCGGAGGGCCGGCGCCTGATTGTGGCAAGCTTTGCCTCCAATATCCACCGCATTCAGCAGATTATTGACGTTGCCTCAGGTCTTGGGCGCAAGGTCGCCCTCAGCGGACGCAGCCTTGAAAATGTGACGCAAATCGGCGCGGAGCTCGGCTACCTCAAAATACCTGAAAACACACTGATTCCGCTGGACGTTGCGCGCAATTATCCGGACGACAAGCTGGTCATAATCACCACGGGCAGCCAGGGCGAGCCGATGAGCGCACTCACGCGCATGGCGTTCAGCGAGCACCGCAAGATTGAAATCCGCGCGACGGACTGCGTAATTATATCCGCAACGCCAATCCCCGGCAACGAAAAGACGGTGGGACGCGTAATCAACGAGTTATTGAAGAAGGGCGCGGAGGTCGTATACGAGAAGATGTACGATGTGCACGTTTCCGGACACGCCTGCCAGGAGGAGCTGAAGCTTATTCTGGGTCTGACAAATCCGAAATACTTTATCCCCGTGCACGGCGAACTCAAGCACCTGCGCAAGCACGCGGGCTTGGCTCTCTCTATGGGTATGCCCAAGGAACGCGTACTGATTGCCGAAAACGGTTCTGTGGCTATCGTTAGCCAGAAGGGCTTTGGTTTGGGCAATCCGGTCCCTGCCGGGCGCGTATTTGTAGACGGCTTTGGCGTAGGCGACGTGGGCAGCATTGTTCTGCGTGACCGCAAGCTGTTGGCTCAGGACGGCATTATGGTGCTCTCAATGACGGTCAGCAGCGCCACATATGAGCTGGTTGCGGGTCCGGAGGTCTTTACGCGCGGCTTCGTTTACGTCAAAGAGGCCGAAGAGCTGATTGAGGCCGCACGGCGGACTGCCGCACAGGTATTCAACCTTTGCGTGAGCAACAACATGATTGAGATGCAGGCAATCAAAAGCAAAATCCGCGACACTGTGGGTCAGCTGCTGTTTGAGCGCACTAAGCGCAGTCCCATGATCTTGCCGGTGATTATGGAGGTTTAGGTAATTGCCATGTCCGAATCACACAACCGACGCAGCATTCGCCTAAAGGGCTTTGATTATAGCCAAGACGGGCTTTACTGTATCACCATTTGCACTTTTGACTGGCAAGAAACCTTAGGGCAATCTCTGGACGGACAAATGCATATTTCCCCTTTTGGCACTTGCGTTTTACAGGCATGGTCTTCAATCCCCTTACACTTTCCTCGCGTTAGGCTGCGCGAATTTGTTCTTATGCCAAATCATTTGCACGGAATCATTGAGCTTGGCAGTGCTTACGACGTAGGGGCACGTCATGACGTGCCCCTACCCGCAAGCTCAGAGTCTTTCGGGCAATCAACCCCCGGTACAATTCCAACGATAGTGCGCCTGTTCAAAAGCGGTGTAACAAAAGCGGTCAACGAAACGCGCAATACACCCGGTGAGCGTTTCTGGCAGCGAAATTACCATGAGCACATCATCCGTGATAAGCAAGACTATATGTATATAGCTGAAAAAATCCGCACTAATCCGCAAACATGGGAAGAGGATCAATTTTTCGCCCCATAAGAGCAC
>JAITOD010000076.1 GCA_031290105.1 Oscillospiraceae bacterium | reverse complement strand
CGTAACCTTGCCGGTAACTGTGGAGTGGCTGAACGCCCCGGCTGCGTATGCGGAGAAACCGCTTGCCGTTACTTGCAGCCCAAAAACCGCGCGATTCGGCATAAGCGAGAGCCTGGTTGCCGAAACGACATCTGTTGCGGTGGGCACATTGGATTTTGCTAAGCTCCCGGCGGGCAAGAAGACCGTGTTCACTTTTCCTGCGGCGGAGGTTAGGCAGTTTAAGCTGCTGAGCGGCGAGGAAACCTTCCGCGTAACAGTTGACACCACCGGAACAACCAGCGAACGCTTTGCCGTGCCGCACAGCAACATTCAGCTGCAAAACGCAGCGCAGGGCATTACCGTCCGGGCAGCACCCGGTACGCTGGACACCGTGACTGTAGCGGGCTCCCCCGCAAGCATTGATAAGCTGGAGGGCGGCGACATATACGCAGAGGCGGATTTGACGGCGGTTAAGGCTCAGAGCGGCGAGGTCACCGTGCCGGCGCGGGTGTTTGTTAAGGGCTACGACGATTGCTGGGTTATTGGAGCTTATAAGGTGGAATTGATAATTAATAATGAATAATTGCGCACCGCTGCAACCGCAATCCGATATCTGACAAAATCGTTGCCGACAGGACCGTACCCCATGAAAGCATCTTCGCCGGTCTGCTGCTGACGACCTTCCGCTTCAGCATCAGCGGCAATCATGCAGAGTTTGTGTGTGCATGTTGTGTTCCCGGTTTGCTTCTGCCGCACGCAAAAAGCGTTTAATAATCGTCCTTACGGCGGAGCTGAGTAAAACAATCCGCCCCCAAAAAGCTTATCAAAACACAAGGAGATAAAGCCCATGAAACCACTAGCCAAAGCCGAAAAGCTCGCCCGGGTGAGCTACGAGGTGCGCGGTCCCGTGTTGGATGAAGCCGAGAAAATTGCCGCCGCCGGACACAAAATCCTCCAGCTGAACACCGGCAACCCCGCAGCGTTCGGCTTCTCAGCCCCACGGGAAGTCCTTGAGCTTTTTGCCGAGGAGTCCCGCAAATCACAGGCGTATTGCCCATCAAAAGGACTGCCGGAGGCTCGCCGGGCAATTGCCGCACAGTGCGCAAAAAAGGGCATTGCCGGTGTGACAGAGGAGGACGTATATATTGGCAACGGCGCGTCCGAGATGATCACTGTGTGTATGCAGGCGCTGCTTAATCCCGGCGACGAAATGCTTATCCCCGCGCCGGATTACCCGCTCTGGACGGCGGCGACCAACCTTGCCGGCGGCAAGGCTGTGCACTATATCTGCGATGAATCGGCAAACTGGAACCCCGATATCGCCGATATATGCAAGAAAATCACGCCGCGCACAAAGGGAATACTTGTCATTAACCCAAACAATCCCACCGGCGCTCTTTACGGCAAGGACGTTCTGTTGGAGATTGCGCAGCTTGCCCGCGAGAACGGCTTGGTGCTCTTTGCGGACGAAATATACGACCACCTTGTGATGGACGGCAAGCAGCACGTGAGTATTGCGTCTCTTGCGCCCGACCTGTTTACCGTAACATTCAACGGACTCAGCAAAAGTCATGTCGTCTGCGGTTTCCGCGTGGGTTGGATGGCGCTTGCGGGCGATAAATCCGGCACGGACGAGTTCATCGCGGGGATTAACGTGCTCTCCTCCATGCGGCTTTGCGCCAATGTGCCCGCCCAGCGGATTGTTCCGGCGGCGCTGGCGAATTTTAGCGAAACGGACGCCATGCTGCGCCCCGGCGGGCGTGTTTATGAGCAGCGAAAGACCATCGTGGAGGCTGTCAACACAATCCCCGGACTGCACACAACCATGCCTGACGCAGCGTTCTACATATTCCCAAAGCTTGACGCAAAGCGGTTCAACATCACCGACGACAGGCAATTTGTGATGGATTTTCTGAAAGCAAAGCACGTCCTTTTGGTTAACGGGCGCGGCTTCAACTGGGCCGAGCCCGACCACTTCCGCATTGTATACCTGCCGCCGGTTGAGGAGTTGGCGACCCTGAGTGACAAGCTGGGGAGCTTCCTGTCCGCTTACAGACAATAAACAATTTATAATGGATAGTGGATAATTTTTCACTATCCATTATTCATAGGCAAGCGATTTCATCCTGCACAGCCGCTTCATTTCTGCAACGCCGTAAAGCGCCGCCGACACTAAGACCGACAAGATCTGCCAACACAAAAAGCAGCTTAACGATTAGCCCTGTCTCCGGTTTTGTTGATTGCTTCATAAGTACCTCTCAGTCAGTCGTTTTGGGCAGAATCCGCTCCGCCTTTAGCTCTCCGCCGTCCGCCAATGCCAGCCCAAGGAATACTGCGTCCGGCGAAAAAACTCTGCACAGCCCGTCCGGCACAGGAGCGGCGCGGTCGCGGTCCAGAGCACCGCCGTTGCCGAAGCGCACCGCCTGCGCCGCCGTGACCGTTACTGCGGGATATGCCGCAAGCGCGTCCGTTATGGGCACAAAAAATTCGTCTGCCGCTTTAGTTCCACTGTCCCAAAGTACTTCCAACTCCTCCTGCGTCACGCAGCCGGCAAGTGCAAAGCCGTTCGCCATTGTGCGCGTGAGGGCAATCAGGTGTGCGCCGCAGCCGAGCACCTCGCCCAAATCTGCTGCAAGCGTGCGAATATACGTCCCGGCGGAGCAAGTAACGTCAATTGTGCAGTCGCCCGCAGCCTCGTCCGCGTCAACAAGCTGTGCTGTGTGTATTGTTATGCGGCGGGTTTTGCGCTCAATTTCCTCGCCGCGCCGCGCCAGCTCATAAAGCCGCACGCCGCCCACCGATACCGCCGAAAACATTGGCGGCAGCTGCTCAATCTCGCCGACGAAGCCTTGCAGGGCGCGCTCAACATCTGAGCGTCCGCAGGTTACCTGGCGGAACAGCAGGGGGCGCCCGGTACGGTCGAGTGTGTCCGTAGTTACGCCAAGGCGCAGCACGGCACGGTATGCCTTGCCGTGTTCGGGCAGATACTGCGCAAAACGCGCCGCGCCGTCAATCAGCAATGGCAAAACGCCGGTCGCCATTGGGTCGAGCGTGCCTGTGTGACCAACCTTGTGCTTTGCGCCTGTTACGCGCGTGAGGAAGCCCCGCACACGGTTGCCGGCGCGGAACGACGTTATGCCCTCGGGCTTGTTGAGAAGGATTATGCCGTTCATTTTGCGCTCCTCGGCCGGTTTGCCGCAACGCTCTGCACAGTCCCGGCGATACTGCCGATAGTTTCAATATCCATAATCTCACCCCAACGCAAAAGCTCCGTCGTTATTGTACCATTGGGTTGAATGCTTGTCAAGAATAAATTGCATTTGCAGCGCCCGCATAAGTTGACAAACGCGCTTCCTTATGCTATCATATAATGCATATCATGTACATATGCATTCAGGAGCTTTAAGATGAATCCGACACAAACAAAAGAGCGCGGGCTGAAAAAGGTCTGGCACGTCACGGCGTACGCAGTGGGTTTTGCGCTCGATGGCGGCGTGGGGCAGGTGCTGTCTCTTTACTACCTGTATTTTTTGATGTACGCCATGGGGCTAAGCCCAGTGCTGGCGGGTCTGGTGGCCAGCCTGACAAAAATCTGGGACGGCATAATCGACCCTGTAATTGGTCTGTTGGTAGATAAAACCAACACCAAGTGGGGCAAATGCCGTCCGTGGCTGCTGGCAAGCGTAGTGCCGGTGTTCATCACCTACAGCCTGTTGTGGACAAACCTTGGCATTGAGGGCACGTGGGGCAAGTTTTTCTACTTTATCTTCGTTTACATGTTGTTCAGCACGGCGTCCTCCATCGGCATTGTGCCGTATGACGCCTTGCTGCCCCGCATGATTGACGACTACAATGAGCGTACGGACTACTCCTCCTACCGCATGATTTTTTCCGGTATTGCAAGCGTCGCGTCAACCTACATATACGAGGCGCTCATTCCGGTTAAAACCACTGCCGATTATGCGAACTATACTCACAATTTTGCCGTAATGGGAATGATACTCGGCGCAATGTTCGCCGTGCCGTTGGGCATCACCTTCTTGGGCTCCAAGGAACACAAGGGCTTGCAAGACGACGCGCAGGAACACTACACATTTAAGGAAACCCTGCGCGGATACGGCGAGCTGCTGAAATCACGGCTGTACCGCAAATGCTACGCAATGACTATGCTGGGCGCGTTCAACCAATACGCGATTGTCAGCACACTGGTGATTTTTGTGCTGTTGGTTTACAGCAACCTCAACTACACCGTGCCGCTGTTGGGAACAATAACGCTCACGTTCATCACCGTTAATCTGAAGGGCGGGTTTGAGATTGCGTTTTTCGTCCCCAACATCATCGCCATGAAGAAGCGCAGCAAGCACTTCCCCTTGCTGATTGATCTGCCGATTCTGGCGGCGGGGCTGATTATCCTCCTGCTGATTACGCCGCAAACGCCGGTGTGGCTGTTCCTTCTGGGAGTGTCGCTGGCGGGGGCGGGGACGTCGTGCCTGGGCTTTGTGCCAAGCGCGCTTATGCCGGATTTGCCGGACGTGGACGAGCTGATATACGGCAAACGCCGCGAGGGTGTAAGCGCGGGATTGGTAAAGATGGGCAAGCAGGTGGTGCAGGGGCTGGCTTTCCTGATTTTCAGTTTGCTGCTGGCGGGTTTTGGTCTGGACGAGAGCAACACCACACCCGAACAAGCGGACTTCACATCCATGTTGGCGGTCAAGCTTATGCTCTGCGTGCTGCCGATTGCGTGCGCTGCGGGCATGCTCCTGCTCTCACGCAACTATAAACTCAACGCGGAAAGCCACGCGATTGTTAAGAAGCGCATTGCCCAAAAGCGCGAAGAGGGCAGCGTGCAGCTCTCCTCCCAAGAGCAGGAGCTTTTTGCCGATATCGCCGGTCTGCCATATGAGGAGCTTTGGATTGCGCGGCAAGAAATACAGCCGCAGCTTGGGGATTCGCTTGCCGCACACGAAGCGGCGCTTACAAGAAACGAATAGCAATAATTGCAGCGGAAAGCCGCTTGCTGTGCACGAGGAGGTACTCACATGAAAAAGCCGGCGCTGATTGCGTTTTGGCTGCTCTCGCTGACCTGGGGCTTGCCCGCAGCTTTGGCGGGAGCGGTGCTGGCAGCGCTTTGCCTTGCCAAAGGACTAAAGCCCAAGCTCTTCCGCGGCAACATCTATTTTGAGCACGTGCGTCCGCGCGGCAGCAACAACCTGGGTCCGTTCTTCTTTTTGGGCGACAACGCCATTGAGTTCACACCCTACCACGAAGCGGGGCATGGCTTGCAGAACATACTTTATGGTCCGCTGTTTTTTTTGGTCGTCGGTGTGCCCTCGGAGCTTTGGTACGGGCACTTCAATCGCAAATACGCCAAGGAGATTTCCTCCGGCAGCTGGAGCGACGGCGAGCGTTGGGCGGCGTATGAAAAAATGCCCGTCGAACGCCAGGCGTCCTCATGGGGCGCAAAGGTGTATGGATGGAAAAAGCAAGAGTGAAGCGTTCCCTGCAAGCGACAAAAAGCACTTGCTTTTCACGCCGTTTTATAGTATAATAATACGGTGCGGTTTGCCAAAGCTACCCACAACAAAACTTGGAGGTTCATAATGAAAAAACTCAAGCCCTTAGCCGCTATTTTGTTGATTTGCGCCTTAGTTCTGGCTGTCTTTGCCGCGTGCGAAAACAATCCGAATGGGGAAACGGACGACCCCTCAAACCCCGCCGTCAAGATAAAGGTTGCCGTACTCAAGGGACCGACCGGTCTGGGCGCGCTTCAGATTCTTGACACCCCGGCGGAATACGACGTAACCGTTGCTTCCGCGCCGACGGAAATCCCCGGATTACTCACGGCGGGCACGGTGGATATTGCCGCGCTGCCGCTTAACCTTGCCGCAACTTTATATAATAAGACGAGCGGCAACATTGTGCTGCTCAACGTCAATACGCTTGGCGTGCTTTATTTGCTTGAGCGCGGCGGCGAAACGGTGAGCTCCATTGCTGACCTGAAGGGCAAGACTGTGTATGCGTCCGGTCAAGGCGCAACACCGGAATATGTGCTGAATTTTCTGCTTGAGAAAAATGGTCTTGACCCCAAAAAGGACGTGACCATTGAGTGGGTTGCGGACCATGCCGCGCTTAGCGCAAAGCTCCTTGCAGGCGGCGCAAATATCGCTGTCCTGCCGGAGCCGAACGTTACTACGGCAACAGCCAAGGACAGCACTGTGCGCGTTGCGCTTGACCTCAACAAGGCATGGGCTGACGCAACGGACGGCGGCAAGCTTGCCATGGGCTGTGTTGTTGTGCGCAAGGAATTCCTTAAGGACAACCCGGACGCTGTGAGTAAGTTTGTTGAGGATTACACCTCCAGCGTGCATTTTGTTAACGGCAACCCTGTTCAGGCAGGCACGCTGGCGGCAAAATATGAGATCCTGCCCGACGCCGCCCTGGCGCAGAAGGCAATCCCCAACTGCCAACTGGTTAGCATTACGGGCAACGATATGAAAACAATCGCTGCGGAAAACCTGAAGGTGCTGTTTGACGCGGACGCGAAATCTATTGGCGGCGCGCTGCCGAAGGATGCGTTCTACTATGGCGCGGGCTGACGTCCGATGACGGGCGGCTTCCTCAAAAATCTGTCATATATTTTCTTTCCCCGCAGGTGCGTGCTCTGCGGGGAAGTTGTTTTGCCTGATGAGGAGCTGTGCGAGCCGTGCGCGGAGTATATACAATCTGCGGCGTTAAACACTTCCGCCGGCGAGATGGCTTGCAAAGCGTCCGCCGTCAATGATGTTGCGCGCGTCTTGCCCCTTGCTCCGTTTGCATATGCGGGCGCTGTCCGCAATGCCTTGCGCCGGCTGAAGTTTAACGGCGAGCTGAGTTCAGCGCCGTTTTTTGCGGAACGCATGGCGCAGTCACTGCAATGCGCGGCGGATGGCTTTGACGCGGTATGCTTTATCCCGCTGCACGGCGCGCGGCAGAAGTCACGCGGGTATAATCAGAGCGAGGTTTTGGCACGCCTCTTGGCGCGGGAGCTTGGGCTGCCGCTCCGCAGCGAGTTGCTCGTCCGTCTGCGCGATACGCCAAGCCAGCGCGAATTTGACCGCGCGGGGCGGCAGGATAATGTACGCGGCGCGTTCGCACTTGCGGACGGTGCGGCTGCGGATGCCTTGCGGCTGTTGCTGATTGACGATATCACCACCACCGGCGCAACGCTGCGGGAATGCGCCGGCGTTTTGATTGCGGCGGGTGCCGCCGAGGTTCTTTGCGCCGCTGCCGCCGCCACTTCACTTTCGCAAGAAAAATCAAAGTAGGCGGAACGGGCGCTGAAAACATCTGCACTGCTTGCGTTTCGCTGCCGCATAATGTATAATATCAACGGTTGCACAATACACAAATCGGGGGAAACCGCAATGCTCAGCGTTCAAGGCGATGACTTTTATCTGGACGGCAGACCATTCAAAATTTACAGCGGCGCAATGCACTATTTCCGCACTCTGCCTAAGCAGTGGGAGGACCGTCTGCGCAAACTCAAGGCGTGCGGCTTCAACTGCGTGGAAACATATGTCTGCTGGAATCTGCACGAGCAATACAAGGGCAAGTTCGATTTTTCGGGTATGCTGGACATTGCGCGCTTCCTAAAAACCGCGCAGGAAATAGGGCTGTATGCCATAGTCCGTCCGGGACCGTATATTTGCAGCGAGTGGGAGTTCGGCGGTCTGCCCGCATGGCTTTTGGCTGAGGACGGCTTGCGTTTGCGCTGCAGTGAGCCGCGATATCTTGCCCACGTGCGCGATTTTTTCGCCGCGCTGATTCCGCTTCTGGCGCCGCTTCAGCACCACAAGGGCGGCAACATCATCGCCGTGCAGGTTGAGAATGAATACGGCAGCTACGGCAACGACCACGACTACCTAAGCGCCGTGGAGGGCTTTTTGCGCGAAAACGGCATTGAAACCCTGCTCTTCACCTCCGACGGCGGCGACTCCAACATGCTCTCCGGCGGGACCCTGCCGCACCTGCTCAAAACCGCCAATTTCGGCTCCGGCGCCAAACACAATTTTGCGGCTCTGCGCAAACTGCAGCCCACAGGTCCGCTGATGTGCGCGGAATTCTGGAACGGTTGGTTCGACCACTACGGCGAAATTCATCACGTCCGCCCCACGCGTCATTTTGCGCTATCGTTTAAGGAAGTGCTGTCCACGGGCGCAAATCTCAACGTTTATATGTTCCACGGCGGGACGAATTTTGGCTATATGGGCGGCGCAAATCACAGCGGAAAAGCCTATCAGCCCACCGTCACCAGCTACGATTACGACGCCCTGCTGACCGAATGGGGCGGCTATACCAAAAAATACCATGTGACGCGCAAATTGCTCTGCGCCCACCGCGGCATCACCACCGAATCGCTGCCACCGGAGGGCGAACCCCACGCCTATGGCTCCGTTGCGCTGACAAAAACGGCGGGCTTGTTCGCAAACCTGACAGCACTCAGCGCACCGCACACCGGCATCACACCGGAATATATGGAGAAATTTGGGCAGAATTACGGGCTGATTCTCTACCGTCATATTCTGCACGGCGACTATTCCGGCAAGCTTTTCATCGACGGGCTGCACGACAGGGCGTGGGTGTTTGTTGACGGCGAATACAAGGGACTGCTTTGGCGCAATAATTGGGGCGGCGCAAGCCTGGGTAGTCTCCGTGACGGCGCGGTGATCGACGTGCTGGTTGAGGGAATGGGGCGCGTGAATTACGGTCCGAAAATGACGACTGACCGCAAGGGCGCGGCGCAAATACGGATTGGCAACCAGCTGCTTTATCATTGGGAGATTTTCCCGCTGCCACTGGAAAGCTTAGACGCGCTGACGTTTACAGACAAGTCCGCTGCCAATGCTCCGGCTTTTTATCAAGGCAGCTTCCGTGCGGAGGATAAAGCCGACACTTTCGTGAAGCTCGGCGGATTCACGAAGGGTTATGTGTGGGTCAACGGCTTCCACCTTGGCAGATATTGGGCGATCGGACCGCAGCAGACGCTGTATCTTCCCGCGCCGCTGCTGAGGGAGGAAAACATCATCACCGTGCTGGAGCTTGAAAAGTTGTCGAGCGCCGCCCATCTCGAGCTGACAGACAAGGCGGATTTGCGCGGCAAGGGCTTGTTCAGGCGGCTGTTTGGCACAAAATAACAAGTCCGGAATAGACCTGTTAACAAAAACGCGCGTTTTGCTTAGTGCCAACACGACCTAATGCCACAATAATTATGAAGGGAAAAATTATCATGTCAGAACAATCAACATCGCTGACAAACGCGAACCCCCTCATTGAGCAATTTAAGCATGACCTGCGAGCGCGCTTTGCGCAGGAAAATAAGACGGTCAAAAAGGGACAAATCGTTTTTGTCGGGTCTTCCCTCATGGAAATTTTCCCGATTGAAAAAATGCAGAAAAGCCTTGGCTTGGATAAGGTGATTTATAATCGAGGGATTCGCGCAACGACGACGGCGGAGCTGCTGACGGCGATGGATGTCTGTATTTTTGATTTGGCACCGAGCAAGATTTTTATCAATATTGGTTCAAATGACATAGGCTTCAACGTTCCTGAATTCACTTTTCTTGCAAATTATGACGAGATTTTGCGGCGAATCAAGGAAAATTTACCCAAGACACAGGTATATGTGATGGCTTATTATCCGGTCAACACGGTGATGGCTTCTGACGAGTCAGCGGCTGAACATGAGTCGTTATTTGTAACGCGAACAAATAAAATGCTTGAATCAGCAAGCAGGAAAGCGGCACAGCTGGCGCAAAAGTATCACTATGAATTCATCAATGTCAATGCCGGTCTGACCGATGACGACGGTAATTTGCGGAAAGAGCTGACATTCGATGGGGCGCATATGTATCCCGCAGGGTATGAAATTGTGCTTGAAAATATGAAAAAATATTTGTGAGCAAATGCGTATAAAATAAGCAGATCTTTTCCCGTCACACGCACGGCGTTTGGGAACAATCATGCAGGTTTTACCGCAGCTTATGCAGATTAAGCCCTGTTTGATTTGGTTTTCGGTGCGCTGTTTGTTCAGTAACCCAAAAGCGCCCGCGGTGAAAGCAGGCGCCCTTGCGCTGTGTCGTGCCGTCAGGGAAATTATACCAGGATATTACCCTGTTCATCAGCGTCTTTTGTCAGCGCGATGATGCCTTC
>JAITOD010000017.1 GCA_031290105.1 Oscillospiraceae bacterium | reverse complement strand
GAACACCTATGCCGCCGCGCCGGCCGAGGCGATGTTCTCCGGCACAAAAAGCGCCGTTGGAGCGGCGATTCAGGCAGGACAGTTTGAGTTTGGCGTGTTTGATGAAAACGGCGGTCAGGTCGTTGCCGCAGCCAACGATGCGGCGGGGAATATCACCTTCCCGGCAAGCGCTTTTGACTCAGTGGGCATTTACAATTACACCATAGGGGAGCTGACGCCAAGCGGCGGCGGCTGGACGACGGACGCTACCGTTTACCTCGCCGAAATAACCGTTACGGACGACGGCAGCGGCACCTTAAGCGCTCAGATTAGCTATCCGAACGGTGCGCCCGATTTTGTGAACACCTATTCCGCCGCACCCGCTTCCGCCGTAATCTCGGCTTATAAGCAGCTGCTCGGCTGGAGCGGCGCCGAAATCCCCTTCAACTTTGTGCTCAGCGACCAAAACGGCAACCCGGTTTCTGCGGCGACAAACCAAAACGGCGCGGTTGAATTCCCTCCGCTGTCCTACAGCGCACCGGGCACCTACAACTACACCATAGCGGAAAGCTCCCCCGGCGGCAACGGCTGGACGACGGACACCACGATTTACCCCGCAGTCGTCACCGTCACGGAAAACGGGCAAGGTCAGCTCAGCGCCCTTGTGACTTACCCAAACGGTACCCCAACGTTCGTCAACACCTATGCTCCCGAAACCGCCTATGCTTATTTGACGGCCGCCAAAACCGCAGTTGGCGCAGTCTTGCCCGACGGGCAATTCCGGTTTGCCGTCTTTAACTCAAACGGTCAGCAGGTTTCAAGCGCGTTCAACGACGCAAACGGCAACATTGTTTTTCCGTCAATTAGCTTTAACGCAGCGGGAACCTACACCTACACCATCCGCGAAACTACCCCGAGCGGCGGCGGCTGGACGACCGACCGCACAAGCTACACGGCAGTGATTACAGTTGCGGATAACGGCTCCGGGCAATTGGCCGCGCATGTAAGCTATCCCGGCGGCGCGCCTGCGTTCGTGAACACCTACGGCAGCGTACCCCCTCCTCCGCCGCCCCCGCCCTCACCGGCCGAAGTTATCCTGCAAGCAAAAAAGACTCTCTCCGGCGCACGCTTAACAGCAAAGCTCTTCACCCTGGGCGTGTTTGACGCAAGCGGACACGAGCTTGTCAGGGCGGAAAATGACGCTGACGGCAACGTTACTTTCCCGGCGTTTGCAATAAACAAACCCGGCGTCTACAGCTACACCATCCGGGAGCTCAACCCTTCTGCCTGCGGTTGGGTGACGGATAAACGCTCCTACACGGTAACAGTCACGGTGACGTATAACGGCTGCGGGCGGCTGACCGCACAAATCTGCTATCCAAACGGAACACCAACCTTTGCAAACAGCTACTCGCCGCCGGGCACGTGCTCTATAGGCGGCTGCCCTCCAAACCCGCCGGTTTGCCGCTGCCCGCCCAATCCGCCGTTCTGCCGGTGCTGACGGACCAAGCAATAACAATAACGGGGCGCAAAGCAACGCGCCCCGCTTTGTTTTTGCGCGGCAAAATATATGCCCGCCGCACAGCTCTGCCCGGCAAATGCGTGCCGCCAACGCTATTTCTGCTCAACAACTGTCACCGCGCCGGGGGGCAGCTTGGTCTGATTAACGCAAATGTCCTTAACCTGAAGCACGCTTTGGTCGTTCAGCTTGCCGCCCTGAACAATAACCTCCACGCTCTCGCCGTTTAGAATAACCACGCAGTCGCCCGCAAGCTTGGCGGTAATCAAGTTCTCAATGTCCGCCTCTTTTTTGATTGCTTCCGCCAGCTCGGTCAACGCCTTGTTTGCGCTCTCAATTGCTTTTTCGTTGGATTTGTTGTCCGCAATCACCTTGCTGAGGGTTTCCTTAGCCTTATCCTGCGCGCTCTGGCGGCGGAGCTTAGCCGCAGCAAAATATTCCGCGCTGGCATTTGCTGCAACCGCAGCTTCTTCATCATTCACATTGCCGACGTATTGCGCGTCGCCAAGGTTAACCTGTTGATTATCGCGCACGGTTGTTGTTTGGGCTTTTCCGTTTGCGGGCTCGTCTGCCGGCGGGCGTGTGTAATACCAGTTCACAAAGACCGCGCACGCCAGCGCGACAACCAGCGTTGCCAAAAGCAGGTTGCGTTTTTTTGAGTTTGCCATGATTGTTTGCTCCTTTTTGGTTGGGTTATTGTGTTATTGCCGCTGCATAAAGCATAGCTAAAGCCTGAAAATCCGGAACCTGACACCTGCTACTGCATCTTGCTTATTGCAACCCGCGCCGAGCTGACATCCAGCACCGCGGTCACCGTCCGGAGGATTGCCGTTTGCACCAACGCGCTGCCGCCGCCCTCACAAACCACCGCAACGCCCCGCACCCGCGGCTGAACTACGGTTAACAGCAGGCCCTGCTCGCTGCCGTCCTTTGCCCTTAGCGTAATGTACTCGAACCGCGCCTCATCGTTTGTGCCCTGTTGATTGCCGCCGGTTTTGCGCTGCTCATCTCCGGCATATACCTCCTCCGTCCCGTTTTCCAGAGTCAGCATAACCCGCGTATTGCCCGCGCCGTCAATCTCGGCAATCAGCTGCGCAAGCCGCTCCTCAAGCTGCGTGACGTATGCGGAAACATCCGCCTGATTAACTTGCGGCGGCGCCGCCGGCTCGCTTGAAGCGTTGGACGATTTGCCGGGTATTGCTGAGAGCGCAATGAACAGCACGCCAAGTATGCACAGCCCGGCAATCAGCATAAGCTTTTTGTCCCCGCGCAGTTTTTCGGGCAGCTTTTCGCAAAGTCCCCGCAGGGTTTCCTTCCGGTCCTTCATGATAATACCACCTGTATGTCAAGTCCTGCGTCTTCCCGGATTTTGCTTTCCAGGGCTATGCGCAGCGCGTCCGCCGTGATTGCCCCGCCGGCACATTGTATGCGCGCTTGGATAATTCCTATGCTTCCATCCGGCAAAATATCCATGCCGAATTCTATCCGCTCCGGCGGCGGCGCGTTTTGCCGCGCAAGCTCTGCGTTCACCGCCCGCGCGACAACAGCCTGCTGCGCTTGCAGAACTTGGGCTTGCAGCGTTTCCTCCAGCGCGGGCGGTATTGCATGGGAAACGTCCTCCTTGGCAATCTCGGGCAAGGTGAAGTTATCCGCCGTGATTTGACCGAACGGCAAGAAGAACGCCGTCAAAAAGAACACTGCCGCCACCATGCGCACTGCCTTTTTTGTTCCGCCCTTCGGCGCAAGGATATACACCAGCATGCCCGCCAGCGCCGCCGCCGTGACGGAGAGCATCCAACTGCGCAAAAAATCCATGGGTTTCCTCCCTTTGTTAGCAATTAACCGCGCGCCGCCCAATTGTTCATTGTGTTCACACCGGCATTTGCCTTACGCTAAGCGCAACGCCCGCGCTCAGCAGGAGCAGCACCACGCCGAAGAGTACCAGCACCGCCAGCAGCGTCACGGCGGACACAATCGCGTCCAGCAGCGCCGTGATGCTCTCCATGCCCAGCATTCCCGCCGCCGCCGCCAGCAGCTTCAGCCCGGCAACCCACAGCAGCGACTGCAGCAGCACGGGCGCGTTAATCAGCAGCACCGCCATGATTGCAAATACGCCCACAGCTGATTTGAGCAGCGTAAGGCTCCCCGCAATTGACGTATATGCCTCGCTGAGCGCCGCGCCGACAACCGGCACCGCCGCCTTGAGGATAAGCTGAATGCCGCGCGCGCCTACGCTGTCCGCCGCGTTTGCCAGCACGCCCTTGAGTGACAGCAGCGCCGCGTAAAGTGACGCCGCCGCAGTTGTTGCGCCGAT
This sequence comes from Oscillospiraceae bacterium, assembly GCA_031290105.1. Lineage (GTDB taxonomy): Bacteria > Bacillota > Clostridia > Oscillospirales > Acutalibacteraceae > WRKY01. The sequence continues at coordinate 1,953 of JAITOD010000017.1, read as the reverse complement.
TGCCAGCTTGCGCACCATTTTTGTAAGCGAGTTCATCTCCAGCTCCGGCACAAACGAGCTGACCGAGCCGAGCGCGGCGAACATTCCGCAAAACGGCGCAACAAAGGTCTTAGAGAGCTGTGCCAAGCCCTCCGCTGCAGCAAATGCCAACGTTCCGCTGCTGAGAGCCAAAGTCGGCTGCCCCGACGCCGCGATTATGCCGGTATAGACAGGCATGAGCAGCAACATAAAATCCGCGCCGATACCAATCGCTGCGGCGGACGCGGAAAAAATTGCCGACAGTGGACCGATAAGCGACACCAGCATTAGCGCCGCACCCACCATACGCAGGGTTTCGTGCAGACTCTCCCCCGGCGGGACGATTGACTGCGCCGCCGCCAGCAACAGCAATATCCCCGCCAGCTGCAGCATTGTTTTGAGCGGCGTGGTCATCTGTCCGCCCAGCATTCCCATCAGCAAATCCAGCACGGCGCGGGGGGAAGTATCCAATATAGCGTAAAAATCCACGCTCTGTATGCCCAACTCCTCAAGCATTTGCTGCGTTTCCGTGGGCAACGCGTCATAAAGAGAATCCGCGCCGCTCTCCTGCGCCTGCTGAGCAAAATAGCCGTCCGCGTCGACGGCATATTGCCCGTCCGTCTCGGAGAGCCCAAACGCAGGGAACGAGAGCATAATCAGCAGCGCCATGGCGGCGAGGATAACGCCAATCGCTTTTTTGCGCATATTTTTTCACTTCCTCTTTCAAATTTAGGGCTTGACTTTCTCCCGGCGGTTTGATACAACAGTTTGTGTATATACTGAAAAGGAGAAAATCATGGGATAGACCCATAAACAAATGGCGGCAATGCTGTTGCTCATTGCAAGAGATGAGCGCCAAAGTGAAAGCAAGGAAGAAATTGAGGACTCCTTAAACACGCTCCTTGAAATCGCGGAAATCCTAAAATGACGCCAACGAAAGGAAATATTGATAATGCTTAGCTTTTAATCAGCCCCACCGCAATCTCTGCCGCAGCACGCAAAAGAGGCACCGCCAGCATGAGTATCAGCACCTTGCCCGCAAGCTCCACCGCACCGGCAAGGGCGGCGTTGCTGTTGTCACGGCAAAGGTCCGCGCTGGTTTGAATCAGCACCGCTATGCCCAGCGCCTTCAGCAGCAGTTTCAGCCAGCCGCCGTCCACGCCGCCGAACTCCAAAAAGGACTCCGCTAAGCCAATAACGCTCGGCAAATCGCGCATCAGGAGCATACCAATCACCGCAACACCGGCAATCGCGGCAATCGGCGCGTACTCCGGCTTGTACTGCCGCAGAAGCAGCACCAACAGCGCGGTTACCAGCGCAGCGGCACAGATTTTGAATACTGACCCATCCATAGCGCCTAAAACTTAAACGCGCCGCGTACTTGCTCAAGCAACGCGAGCAGCTGCGGCAACAGCAACAGAACAACCACAACCAACCCTGCCAGCGCGGTCAGCTGGGCGTATTCCTCCCGTCCATTTTTGGAGAGGATTTGATGGAGCACGCCAACAATCAGCCCAATTGCCGCAATTTTTAAAATGAAATCCAGTTCCATTTTTACCGGCTCCTTCCAATTGATGATGAACAATTCATGCTGTAAGGCTGTTAATTATATTAATAGTACCGCTGCGCAAAGCCCTAGCAGCAAAGAGAGTTTGGGCACATACGCACCGTATTTTTCGCGATCGTTGCGGGCGGAATCCTGCGCTCGGGCGAATAGCGCGGTGTATAGCTTGCAAGCTCGGCTCTGCCCGGCAAGGTCAGTGGTACCGAGTCCCTCCCCGAAGGCGGTCAGCTTTGCTCTGTCGCCCTTGCTCAGCGAAGGTGCTGCATACAACGCCGCCTCACGCCACGCTGCGGGGAAGCTTGCCCCGGCTGCCAGACGCGCCCGGCAGTCGGAGAGAAAGCCCGGCTGCACGGATTCGTCGTCGGCGCAAA
>JAITOD010000060.1 GCA_031290105.1 Oscillospiraceae bacterium | reverse complement strand
TGGTGATTGAAAAGCTCAGCGGGCGCAAGGCGGAGCTGGAAAACATGTCGCCGCGTGACGGCGGCAGCACCCACCTGGAGTTCCGCATACCCTCGCGCGGGCTAATCGGTTACCGCGGCGAGTTTTTGACGGACACCAACGGCAACGGCATAATGAACCAGATTTTCCATGGCTACGAGCCGTATAAGGGCGAAATCCGCTCACGGGAGCACGGCGGCATTGTTGTGCATGAAACGGGAATGTCAACGGCGTACGGGCTGTTCAATACGCAGACGCGCGGCCGGCTGTTCATCGGCGCGGGCGTTGAGGTCTACGAGGGCATGATTGTGGGCGAAAACGCCAAGGACGAGGACCTGGTCTGCAACGTGTGCAAGCTAAAGCACCTGACCAATACCCGCGCTTCCGGCTCCGACGACGCGCTGCGCCTGACCCCGCCAAGCAACCTCAGCCTGGAGCAGAGCATGGAATTCCTCGGCGACGACGAGCTGCTTGAGGTTACGCCGCAAAATCTGCGTCTGCGCAAAAAATACCTGACGAAGGAGCAGCGGGTTAAGGCGGCTAACCGGCGTTAAGCCGCTCAGATCCGGCGCTTTTCAATTTCTTGTTGTGTTTTACAAGCTTTCCCCCGGAATTTTATGAGCTTTTGCGCACGCACACTGCAGATTGATTTTTTGCGCCCATCGGCGTATAATATCCCGCAGGGTTGTTTGTAATAACCGCAAACCATGCAGCAGTCCACACCGCGCCTATTGTAAATTGGGAGTGAAACCATGCAATACCGTTTTGAAAGCCCTCAGCCCGGCGGCGCAAAGCCCGCGTCGTCCGGCGGCAAAAAGCCCGCGAAGCCGCCGCGCAAAGCAAAAAAAGTCCGCAAGCGGCACCCATTGCTGCGTGCGCTGTTTTATCTGTTTGCTGTGGGCGCAATGGCGTCGCTGTTTCTTGCCACATACGTTGTGCTCTACGGCATAAATTTTGTTGGCGGAGAGAGGGCTATTGTTCTTGAGGACTACAAGTTCCAGCAGGATAAAACCACGATTGTTTATGCCTACACGGACGCAAAAAAAACAAAGGCGGTGGAAATTGCCCGCCTCCACGGCGAAGAAAACCGCATTTGGGTCCCGCTGACCAACATTCCGGACGACATGAAAAACGCCTTTGTTGCGCTGGAAGATAAGCGCTTTTGGTCGCACAACGGAGTGGATTGGTTTCGCACACTCAGTTCGGCGACCGCGTATAAAATGAGCCAAGGCGGCTCCACGCTCACGCAGCAGCTGATCAAAAACCTGACCAACGAAAAGGACGTTACCGTCGTCCGCAAGGTCACCGAAATCCTTACCGCGCTTAATCTGGAGCGCAACTACAGCAAAGCAGACGTGCTGGAAACATACCTCAACACCGTTTATATGGGCAACGGCTGCTACGGAATCCAGACCGCAAGCGAAACTTATTTCGGCAAGGACGTGGCCGAGCTGACCCTTGCCGAGTGCGCCGCGCTCAGCACAATCACCAACGCACCAACAACTTACGACCCGCTGGTCAACCCGGACAACGTCAAAAAACGCCAGCTGGTTTGCCTTAACGAAATGCTGGCGCAGGGACTGATCGGCCAGGAGGAATACGACAAGGCGAAGGACGAGAAGCTGGTCTATACCAACACCAAGGGCTACAAGCCCAAAACAGAAACCTCCGCCCCTGCAGGCAGCGACCAAATCACAAGCACCTTTGTTGACTACGTGATTGAAGACGTTAAGAAAGGACTGATGGAGCAGCAAAACTACACCGCCACTCAGGCAATGGACGCCATATATTACAAGGGCTTGAAGATATACACCACCATGGACGCCGCGGCGCAGAAGGCGGCGGAGAAGGTCTATCTGGAAAAAGCCGGCGTGCCCTCAAACGACGCAAAACAGGGCGTGCAGGGCTCCATGACGATGATGGACTACGAGGGGCGCATTGTGGCAATGGTGGGTCAGCTGGGCAAAAAGACCGGCTCACGCTCGCTGAACCGCGCAACAACGCTCCGCCAGCCCGGCTCAACCTTCAAGCCGCTGGGGGCGTATTCACCCGCCATTGATAACAACCTGATTTATTGGTCCAAGCTCTACCTTGACTACGCCTTCAACATGGGCAGCGCAACCGGTATGTTCCCCCATAACTACGACGGCCGTTTGGGCTCAAACAAATATGTGACCGTGCAGTATGCCCTGCGCGAATCCCTAAACACCGTCCCTGCGCGGATTATTATGTACGATTTGGGGCTTGAAAAATCCTACAACTGGCTCACCAAAAACCTCCACTTCACAACGCTCAGCGCGGACGTTGACCGCTATTCACTCTCCGCCCTGTCAATCGGCGGCGGCGAGAACGGCGTGAGCACGCTGGAAATGTGTGCGGCTTACGCAACAATCGGCAACCTTGGCAAGTATTATAAGCCGTATTCTTACTACAAGGTTGTGCAAACCAAGGAGGACGAGGAAATCGTGCTCCTGCAGAGCAAATCCGAGGCGGAACAGGCCATGAAACCGGAAACGGCGGAGCTCACGCGGCGCATTTTGCAAACCATCAACCGCAGCCCTTATAAGCTTGACGCAACAACCAACAAATACGAGTCCTTCATGAAAACCGGCACCACAACCGGCTACAAGGACCGCTGGTTTGCGTTGGGCTTTCCGAAGTATGTCGCCGTCATGTGGTACGGTTTTGATACGCCGAAGCAAACCACGCTGGCAAGCTACAATCCCGCCGGCTGGCTGGGCTTCAGCACGTTCAAGGCAATCAGCTCCGCTTTCCCCAAGGACGGCACAAAATTTGCCAACACCGGCAACCTTGTGCAAAAGTCATATTGCACACAAACCGGTCTGCTCGCCACGTCCGCATGCCCAAGCAAGGGGACCGGCTGGTATATCAAGAGCGCGCTGCCCGGCACCTGCACGGCTCACAGCGCCGCCGGCAATGCGGCTGATTCGATTGCGGATGCCGCCGATTCGATTGCGGGCGCGGCGATTGACGCAGCCGGCGCGATTGCGGGGGCTATTGCCGATGCCCTGCCGCACTGATATGAAAAAACGAATCCTCATCAATAACGCGCGCATAATCGACCCCTCGCAGGGTTGGGAGTTTGTGGGCTCGTTGCTCATTGCCAACGGCGTGATTGCTCAGCTGAATCCCGCCAACTGTGTTGCGGCGGAGCTTATTATAGACGGCACGGGTCTGGTTTGCGCACCGGGCTTGGTGGATTTGCACGTCCATCTGCGCGACCCCGGCCAGACTCACAAGGAGGATATTGCCTTTGGAGCGGCGGCGGCGGCGGCGGGCGGCGTGACGACCATAGTTGCAATGCCAAACACAAAGCCTGTTATCGATTGCCCCGAAGCCCTTGCACTGACTGCCAAGGCACGTGCCGCCGCGCCTGTGCACGTTTTGCAGACGGCGGCGGTTTCGCACGGTTTGGGCAGCACGCGGCTTGTTGATTTTGACGCGTTGGCGGAAGCGGGCGCTTGCGGATTCAGCGACGACGGTGTGCCTTTTGCGGACGAAAACATCACCGAAGCGGCGTTGCTTGCGGCAAAGCGGCTGGGGTTGCCTCTGCTCGCCCACTGTGAAAATAAAAAGTTAGCCGGCAACGGCATAATCAATGAGGGCGAAATTTCGCGCAAATTGGGGGTCGCGGGTATCTCAGCAGAGTCGGAAATACGCGGCGTGGAGCGTGAAATACGCTGTGCCGCCAAGCTAAACGCGCCGGTGCACATTTGCCACGTGAGTACGCGCGGCGCGGCGGAGCTGATACGCAAGGCAAAGGCAGCGGGAATACCCGTGACGGCTGAAACCGCACCGCACTATTTTGCACTCACGCAGGAGCTGTTGCTCACGCGGGACGCGGACTATCGCATGAATCCGCCTCTGCGCACAGACGACGACCGCCGCGCAATCCGCGAAGCCCTTTCCGACGGCACTCTCGACTGCATTGCCACTGACCACGCACCGCACTCACCGGGTGAAAAAGCGGACTTTCTCACCGCGCCAAACGGCGTGATTGGGCTTGAGACCTCGCTTGCGGCGGGTATTACATATCTTGTAAGAACGGGCGTTTTGACCCTCCCGCAGCTGATTGAGAAGATGAGCACCAAGCCGGCAAAAATTCTCGGAGCAGGGCTTGGCACACTGAAAATCGGCGCCGCGGCGGATGTGGTCCTCTTTGACGCGGAGCGCGACTGGCTCGTTGAGCCGAAAAAACTGCGCAGCAAGTCCCGCAACAGCGCGTTCAAGGGCTTGACAATGGCGGGTAAAGTCTGTTATACTCTGTGCGACGGCAACGTTGTATTTCATGTTTAGAGGAGAAAATATGTTTTGCCCAAATTGCGGCGTTCAAGCCGAAGCAGGCAGCACCTGCCCCAACTGCGGAATTTACATTCCCGCTCAAGCGGACGCGCCGCAAGCCGCCGCTCCGCCGCCATATCCGCCGCAGCAGCCGTACCAACAGCCGTACGGTCAGCCTGCGTATGGTGCGCCGCCGGTTGAGGACACCCCCAACGGCGGACTCAACTTCCTCGGCTGCTGTATTCCCATGGCCGGGCTGATTATGTACCTTGTGATGAAGGATCAAACCCCAAACAAGGCGAAGGCAATCGGCAAGTGGACGCTCATTGGCCTTGGCATCAACGTGTTGCTTGGGATACTTTACTCGATTCTGATTGCAGCCGGGGCGTTTGCGGGATTCATGGGCGGCGCGTTCGACAACGACATTAGCGACATCCTAAACGCCTGCGTAACGTCGCTGTTCCTGAGCTGAACCCAAACAAAATATTAAACAACAGGGGCTTGTATAGTCTTGCCCCTGTTTGTTGTGTTGTCAGACATGCGGCGCTATATTGAACAGAACCATAGCGCCATGGACTATCCACGCGGCAAGCAGGAAAAACCCGCGCTCCAGCCAGCATATGCCGTGAATCAGCACTGTGCCGAAGATAAGTCCCGTTACAAAGCGGCGGGGGTTATTGCTCATTATGTGCTTGACATTTTGCAAAAGACCGTCAACAATCATTGGCAGCATGAAGACAAAGACCGCCCACAGCGGCAGCCTTTGCCAGAAAATCCGCAGGGCAATGCCGATTATGTAGCCAACAAGAATCCCCGTGCAGCGGGCACAGAGCGGGAACTGTTTGCCGCGAAAGAAGAACGAACGTTCGGGTTTGCGGTGGCACCAGAACATTATCCGCAGGATTTTATCCAACGCGCGCTCTTCGGGCTTTTCCGCCATGACGCGCCCTCCCTATTTCAACACACCCTGCACCCAATTGCCGCTCTCTTCCATAACGGCGCTGCCGCCGGGTCCAAAGGTAGTCATTGTGCCCTTGCCGTGGCGCAGACCCGCCTGAAAAGCGCCCTCATAGCTCCAAATATTCTTGCCGTCTTGCTTTTGGATATAGACGCCTTGCCCGTCCGCAAGACCGTCCTTGAACGGACCGTCGTAGCCGGAGCCGTCCTTGAGCGTCAGCTTGCCCTTGACGAACACGCCGTTCTTGAACGTCCCTGTGAAGCTCCAGCCCTCGACGGAGCTGAAGGTGCCCTCGCCTGTGATATCCCCCAGCCTGAAAGCACCCTTGTAGACGCCGCCCTTTGCGGTGGTAAAGGTGCCGCTGCCGCTGGGTTTACCGTCGGCAAAGCCGCCCTCATAAATCCAGTTGTTCACAGATGAATACTGCCCGTGCATGTCCATCAGTCCCGCATGAAAAGTGCCTGTGTAGCGGTCGCCGCCCGGCAGCACAAGCGTGCCCTCGCCGTCATATTTTCCGTTAAGCATCCAACCGCTGTAGCTCCCTCCGGCAGGGTCGGACAGACTTTTCACTTCGCGGGGGTAATCGGTGAACACACCCAAGGCATATAGCGCAAGGGTCAGCAGACAAACCGCCGCAACTATCGGCGTGATTATTTTTTGTGTTGGCTTAGCCATATTTTTCTCCGATAATAATGTGATATGTTAAGAAACCGGCTTGTTTTGCGCCTTATCCAGAGCGTCGGTGATAATCTTCACATACGCCCGGCGCGAATCGCCGTCCTTCAGGTGAATGCGGTCGTTTGTCAGCAAGTCCTTGTGAGCCTCGGCGTATGCGCCCCAATCGGCAAGTACGCAGAATTGATAATCGCCCGGCACTGTGCGCAGGTATTCCGCAAACTTTTTGATGCCCTCCAGCGTGGCGCCCGTTCCGCCGTAGCCCGTAACCAAAACAACGTGATAGCCCTTGCCCTTAAGCTTGTCAAGAATATCGCGCAGGTCGCTTGGGCTTGCCGGCACAATGTTTGTGGATAGCCCAAGCACAAAGTTTTTGCCCAGCTTGCCCTCGGAGAGGTAATTATCCACCACGGCGATTCCTTTGCGCATATTCCGCGACACCACCGCGTCCACCGTCACGCCGGAGATTGTGTCGCGCAGTGTCGTCGCCGCACCCAGCATAACGGAGTCGCCAATCATCGTTACGCCGCCGGCGTATTTCTTTTTGTCAGGTGCGGACGGCGTGTTCGGCGAGGGCTCATCAGGCTTTTGCGGGTTTTCGGCGATATCAACCGGAGAGCCCTTGAGTTGTGAAAATTGGTCGTTGATTTGATTGAAGTATTCCGCTTCAAGTGAACGCCGTTCCTGAGTCAGCTCCAAATCCAGGCTTGTGGCGGACGGTGCGCTGCCCAGTGCCGTGCCGGAAAACGCAAGCAGAACCAACACGCTCAATGCCGCCGTGAGCATACGCTTTTTAATCGGCTCCGGCTCGTTCAGCTCTTCTGCGTAGGAGCGCTGCGCCTTGCTTTTGCCGGAACGGAAGCGGGTTTCCACGAGGCGGAAGGAAATTTCCGCAAGCGGCAGAGTGAACGCCAGTGTCAGCAGCGGCGCAACCCAAACGGGTGCGGTTTGGAACAGCTGAGAGAAGATTATGAACAGCGGCCAGTGGTAAAGATATATCCCAAAGCTGCGCGTGCCCAGCCAGACCAACACGCTCAGCTCGTGCAAGGGCTTAGTTTCTTGCAGCAGGCGTATGGCGATTATCATCAGGCAAACGGTGAGCGAGGAAACAAGCAGCCCCCAGGAATAGGTTTCAGCCGCGCTGAATTTAAGGTACAGCGACATTG
>JAITOD010000014.1 GCA_031290105.1 Oscillospiraceae bacterium | reverse complement strand
CGCGCTGGAGGACGAGGCGGCGGGCGACACCGAAATGCGTGAGCTTGCCCGCGCGGAACACGACGACTGCCGCACGCAGAGCGAACGCGCCCTGAACGAGCTGAAAATCCTGCTGCTCCCGCGCGATCCCAACGACGAGCGCAGCGTTATTGTGGAAATCCGCGGCGGGGCGGGCGGCGAAGAAGCGGCGCTGTTTGCGGCGGCACTCTTTAGGATGTACTCTATGTATGGCGAGATGAAAGGTTTTAAAACCGAAATACTCTCCGCAAGCGAGACGGAGCTTGGCGGATACAAGGAGATCAGCTTTTCGCTCAGCGGCGACGGGGCTTATTCGCGTTTTAAGTTTGAGTCGGGGGTGCACCGCGTCCAGCGCGTACCGGAGACCGAGAGCCAAGGGCGGATACACACATCAACGGTCACTGTGGCGGTACTGCCGGAGGCGGAAGAGGTTGACGTGGAAATCAACCCCGCCGACCTGGAGGTGGACACATTCCGTGCCAGCGGGGCGGGCGGTCAGCACATCAACAAAACGGATAGCGCAATCCGCATAACGCACGTCCCGACGGGCACTGTGGTTGAGTGTGACGACGAGCGCAGTCAGCACAAAAACCGCGACAAAGCCATGAAGCTGCTGCGCACGCGGCTATTGCAGGACGAGCGCGAAAAGCAGGAGGCGGCGATTGCCGGTGAACGCCGCGCGCAGGTGGGCACAGGCGACCGCAGTGAGCGCGTGCGGACCTATAACTACCCGCAAAACCGCTTGAGCGACCACCGCATTGGCTTGACGCTCTACCGCCTGGACGCCATCCTCAACGGCGAGCTGCTTGACGAGGTTATTGATGCGCTGATTACGGCGGACACGGCGGAAAAGCTGAAGGGCGAGGGGTGAGGGCATGATTTCTCGGAAAATCGCGCTATGCATCTTGCAATTTTTGTCCAAATATGCTAAAATTACGCTTAGTTCGGAGGAATAACTAAAGGGAGTGATTTTTTGTGAAGAAAGAGATTATAACGTTAACTGCGGCGGTGATTTCACTGATTACCGCGCTAGTCGGTGCGATTGGTACGGTTAAGTCTAATTTGCCGTGGGCCATTGCTTTCACGATTCTTGTTATTATGCTTTTAATTTTATCCGCAATCTTATATTTTTGGTGTTTAAACAGAAAAACAGAAGTTGACAATTATTCTTTTTTTCATAAAATTATGCATGAATTAAGAAATTACCGTTTCGAACTTCTTAAGGTATATAGTGACAGAGATAAAGAAGGGCGAACGTCGCTACTTGCTGAAAAATACTTGAAGACTGGTGTTAAAAACGCGATTGGAGAATTATGCAACTTGTTGAACAACAACAAAGTTGGAAAAAAGAACATCAGCGTATGCGTGAAACTGCTCAAAAAAAATTCGCAAAATGAACTTTGTGTTACAACTCTCTGTCGAAAGACTGAGAATAATAACAGAAGAAACCTTGATGTTAGCCTATATGCGTTGACCGGTAATACAGGTTTAAATGATGTTTATCAAAAACAGTGTTCAGAATGGAGTTGTGCTGATTTAAATAAGTTGTATGGCTATGTAAACTTCAATCAAAATTGGAGAGAACAATATACTTCAACTTTAATTATACCAATTCGCATACAAAGAACATACCTACATAAAATCGAATCTTTCCACATTGAAAACGGTTGTCGCGATGGCAATTATGTATTCCTTGGTTTTTTGTGCGCGGATTCAATAGACGCAGGGGCATTTGGGTTAGATGGGGAAAATAACATCTTTAGATCGGCAATGTCCGCTACCGCCGATGCTTTGTTTAGTTATATTGACCATTGTCAACATCTCATTGCGAAATACAAAAAATAAATACTCCCCACCGCACAACCCCAAAAGCCACTGATTCCGTTCAATCAGTGGCTTTAGCTTTGTCTTCGGCTGGGCGCTACTCAGTTTCGTCCGGCGCGGCTGGCTCATCAGCAACGGAATCCTCAGCGGTTTCGTCCGCATCATCGGCGATGTCTTCAGCGGAATCCTCATCGGTTTCGTCCGCGATATCCTCGTCCAAAACGTCGTCGGCTTCGTCGTCCGGCTCCTCCGGCAGCAGCTCAAGCGGCTCGGCTTCTTCATCATCGGCCGCCGGCAACGCGCTCAAACTCACCACGCGCCCGCCCTCGCTCAAGCGCATGACCTTCACGCCCTTGCCCGGTCGAGCGGAAAGACGAATCTGCGCCGCGGCAATGCGAATCAGCACACCGCTGTCGGAAATCATGATCAGCTCATCCGTCGGGTCAATCACAGCAATCGCCGCAACATCGCCGTATCTGTCAACGCGATAGTTCTTCGTGCCCAAGCCGCCGCGTGACTGCAAGCGGTAATCCTCCGGCAGACTGCGCCGCCCGAATCCGGTTTCGCTCACGGTCAGGATTTCCTTATCTGCAGCGATCGTGCCAAAGCCCACAACACTGTCGCCCTCGCGCAGACGGATCGCCCTCACGCCGCGCGCTGTGCGCCCAAGTACCCGCGCGTCACTCTCCGCAAAGCGAATGACCATGCCCTTTTTGGTGGCGAGGATCAATTGATCTGCGCCCGTTGTCAGCTGCACCCACGCAAGCTCGTCGCCCTCGTCCAGGTTGATTGCGCGCAGACCGCTCTTGCGCACGTTTTTGTATTCATCCAGCGCCGTACGCTTGATTACGCCGCGCCGCGTCGCCATGCACACAAACAAGCCGTCTTGCTCTTTGGGCAGCGGAATCATGGCGGATAGGGTTTCGTCCGCTTCCAGCTGGAGCAGATTCACCGCGTTCATGCCCTTGGCGCTGCGGCTGCCCTCCGGGATCTCGTAGCCCTTGAGGCGGAAAGTACGTCCCTTGCTGGTGAAAAACATCACATGTTCGTGCGTGGACCCGGTGAAGAGTGTGCGCGTTGCGTCCTCCTCACGGTGCGCCATGCCGACTATTCCGCGTCCGCCACGGTGCTGTGTCTGGTAGGTTTCGGCGGGTACGCGCTTCAGGTAGCCCATATCGCTGAGAGTAAACACGCAGGTTTCCTGAGGGATAAGATCCTCAATATCCACTTCGCCGCTGACGTTTACAATCTGTGTGCGGCGCTCGTCTTTATATTTTTCTCCGATTGCCAGCAGCTCTTCCTTGACCTTGGCCAGCAGATTCGTTTCGCTGGAAAGAAGCTCCAAAAAGTAGGCTATAAGCTCCTTGAGCTTTGTCATTTCGTCCTCGATTTTTTGCCGCTCAAGCCCGGTTAGCTGCCCCAGGCGCATCTGCACAATAGCCTGTGCCTGAACGTCGTCCAGACCAAAGCGCTCCATCAAGCCGGCCTTGCCTTCGGGGATACTCTTGGCGGCGCGCAGCAGGGCAATAACCTCGTCGATGAAATCCAGCGCAATCAACAAACCGTCGAGGATGTGCGCGCGCTCACGGGCCTTGCGCAAATCGTACTTGGTGCTGCGGGTAATAACCTCGCACTGGAATTTTATATAGTTCTCCAGCATTTGCTTGAGCGTAAGGATTTTCGGTTCGCCGTTCACAAGCGCCAGCAGAATCACGCCAACGGTGGCCTGCATTTGCGTGAGCGAAAACAGCTGATTGAGCACAACCTGCGGGTTCGCGTCCCGCTTGAGCGTGACGACAAACTGCATTCCCTCGCGGCTGGAATAGTCGTTGGCATCGGCAATGCCCTCAATGCGCTTTTCTTTTACCAGCTCGCCGATATGCTCGTGCAGCTTTGCCTTGTTGACCTGATACGGCAGCTCGGTGACCACAATCCTGAAGCGCCCGTTTTTGTCCTCAACAAGCTCCGCCTTGGCGCGCAGAGTGATTTTACCGCGCCCTGTAGCATATGCCGCGCGGATTCCGGATTTGCCCATAATAATACCCGCCGTCGGGAAATCCGGCCCCGGGATGACAGACATGAGCTCCTCAAGCGATGCATCCGGGTTATCGATAATCATGGAGCAAGCGTCAATTACCTCTCCCAGGTTGTGCGGCGGAATGTTGGTTGCCATGCCCACAGCAATACCCGAAGAGCCGTTCACCAGCAGGTTTGGGAATTTGGACGGCAGGACGGAGGGTTCCTTCAGGCGGTCGTCGTAGTTGGGGATGAAGTCAACCGTTTCTTTGTCGATGTCGGCGAGCAGCTCCAGCGAAAGCTTGCTCATGCGGCTCTCGGTGTATCGGTAGGCTGCAGGCGGGTCGCCGTCCACAGAACCAAAGTTGCCGTGACCGTCCACGAGCATATAGCGCATGGAAAAATCCTGCGCAAGGCGCACCATCGCGTCATAGACGGAGGCATCGCCGTGCGGGTGATAGCGCCCCAGCACCGAACCGACGGTGTCCGCGCACTTGCGGTATGGCTTATCGGGCCAGAGCGAATTCTCAAACATGGTGTAGAGGATTCGCCTGTGCACGGGCTTTAAGCCGTCGCGCACGTCCGGCAAGGCACGCGCTGTTATGACCGACATGGAATAATCCAGGAAGGACTTGCGCATTTCGTCGTTGAGGTTCACTTGGATTATCTTTTGCAAATCCAATGATTCTTCGGTAAATGCCATTGTTAGGTTAACTCCCAGTGTGTACTTTTCTCTGACACGTAATTATAGCACTTTTGCGGAGAAATCGCAAGTGCAGAGCGGGGCGGGGTCACACCCGATTCATAAATCGGCGAGGGAAACGGGTTAAGCGCCGTCTGCGCGCACATTGAGTACGCACGCCTTAATACCGTTAAGGAAATCTTGCAAAAATCTACTTGCTTTATCCGCCGAATGTGGTATAATAATCAACCGGGGGTGAAGGCGATGTCGGCGAAAGGAACGAACGTTGGCAAGGCGAGCCCCGCGGCAAAGCCGGCGCTCTTGGGCATAATGGGCGCGCTGGCATTGGCGCTCTCTTTTTTGGAGAGCCTGCTTCCGCCAATGCCGTATATGCCGCCGGGCACAAAACCCGGGCTATCCAACGTGGCGGTGCTCTTCACGGCGCACGCGCTGGGTTGGAAGGAAGCTTTTGCCGTGGCATTATTAAAGGCAGCGTTCGCCGGAGCAACCCGCGGCGTGACTGCCGGATTGCTCAGCCTTGCGGGCGGAGTTCTCAGCACGGCGGCGCTGTGTTTGCTGCTGCGGCAGGAGAAGCTGGGGCTAATCGGCGTATGTGTGATTTGCGCCGTGTGCCACAACTCCGGGCAATTGGCGGCAGCTTGCCTGTTGACCGGAACCGCAAGGCTGTTCGCCGCCGTACCGTTGCTCCTGTTGTTTTCGCTTGCGGCGGGCATTGTGACGGGTTGTATTTCGCGGTCAGTTTTGCCCGCGCTTACAAAAATCCGACTGAAAATGTAGAAACAGAAGACAGCTTGCCGCCCTGTGCACGTCAATTCCATAACACCAATCAGCAATCGGGAGTAACGCAAATGAAGCTATCCTCCGAGGTTTTTAAGGCGAAACGCCGCATACACGGCGGGGTGCCCGTGCCGCACCGTAAAAACACGGCGGGCGCCGAGATTATCCGCATCCCGCCGCCGGAAAGCGTCACGCTGGCAATGCGCCAGCATATCGGCGCGGAGTGCGAACCGATGGTGAAGGCGGGAGATTATGTTACCGTTGGGCAAAAAATTGCGGACAGTGCGGCGTTTGTTTCCGCACCGATTCACGCCGGCGTTTCGGGCATTGTGACGGGAATCGGAGAACTCCTGTTGCCAAATTCCATGCGCACACGCGCTGTGACTATTAAGTCCGACGGGCTTATGACACTCTGCCCGGATATTGCCCCGCCCAAAGCCGAAACCCGCGCGGATTTCCTTGCCGCCGTGCGCGAGAGCGGACTTGTGGGGCTTGGCGGCGCAGGATTCCCGACGCACGTAAAGCTTGCCGTACCGCCCGGTAAGCAAGTCGATACACTCATCATCAACGCCGCTGAATGCGAGCCTTACATTACCGTGGATTACCGCGAATGCCTTGACCACAGCACGGATTTGCTGCACGGCGTGTATCTTCTGCTGGAACGTTTGGAACTCAAGCGCATAATCATCGGCGTGGAGGACAATAAACGCGACGTGTTCTATCATCTGCTGAAAATCGCCGGAGACATCCGCGACAAAAATAATGCCGTCAATCTCATGACCCTAAAGAGCCGCTACCCGCAGGGCGCGGAGAAGCTGATGGTCTGGGCGGCGACAGGGCGCAAGGTGCCCGCGGGCAAGTTCCCGGCGGACGTGGGCTGCATGGTGCTTAACATCACCACGGTTTCCACGCTTTACCGCTA
>JAITOD010000092.1 GCA_031290105.1 Oscillospiraceae bacterium | reverse complement strand
CATGGTGGTGACCTTTTCGGTCTTAAAGCCGCTGAAGTCCACATTGGCAAGCTTCTCGCAGTTGTAGAACATATACCCCATGTTTGTTGCTTTTTCGGTGTGCAGGTTTGTCAAATCCAGCGATTCAAGGTTAGTGAAGTTGCTGAATTGATAGTTTCCGGCGGCAACGGTGGCGCTGCTCAGCCAAACGCCGCCCTGCCCGCCGGCATAGAGATTATAGAAACCGGGATGCGCGGTGTTCTCGGTAGCCCACATGTAAACCTTTTTATAAGCAAAACTGGTAGCGTTGGCGGTGTTTTCAGTCGCGTCGCAAGACATGACAATTTTTTCCCCGTTATAGTAGCTGCCGTCCGGGAAATCTTCCTGAAATTCGGAAAGGGTCATATAGTTTTTGTCAAGGTTCACAAAAGCACCCGTCAAGACCATTTCCCTGCGGACGGTTTGGTTCACTGCGCTAAAATCGACAGTGGTAGCGGAAGTTCCATAACCACTACTAGAGCGCAGCATGGGCACCCGCAAATCGGCCACCTGCGTGCGTATGCGGTAATCAATGGTGTCCCCTGCCCGCACCGGCACAGGGACGGCGTCGGTTCCGGGGTCCCACACGCTGTTGTTCACTCTGGCGTTTTTATCAGCGGGCATGGCGCCGCCGCCTGCATAGTACAAAATGGTTTCATTGGCCGCTTCACTGCGGTAATATGTCAGCGGGTCTATATCGCGGTCTATATCGCGGCCGCGTGAATTGGAAAGCAGCTCGTATGCGCCGCCATTAGCGTAAATCCTTTGCGGCTGCACTATCCTATACGTCTGGCCTGAAAGGCTGTCCGCGGGCGAGGTTTCGGGGTCCCTGATTGGCTGATTTGTTTCGACGTCGATAAATTTCACGGTGCCCTTTGTGGGAATGGGCGGGAGGGGCACAAAGCCGTCTATGTGTATATCGCTGTAGCTAACCACCGTGAGGATGCTGCAGTTATGGGAATAATACCCGGTGTAAAAGCCGAAGCCTGTGCCGGTGCTTTGAATTTGGCCTGCGGGTATGGTGGTGCGCAGTGTGCCTTCGATGTATATCTTTATTGTGCCGTCGTCGGAATATTCCATACTGATGCGAAAGCTGGGCGACGTTTTGTTCTGAATCCCTTCCAAATAGGTTGCAATGTGTGTGCGCGTGTTTGTGGTGTTGCCGGGCTTAAATCTTGTTGTGTTCCATTCCTCATCGTTGATGTAATAAAGCCTCAGGCTTGCCGTGCCGGTTTCCAGCATCCCTTCAGTGTTGGAGCAGGACAAAACCATGGCATAGCCCGTGTATCTGCCGTTGCTCATGGTGCCGTTGAAGAGAAACCCGGTTTCGTAAAAGGTGTGGAAAACCATTTGAATCGGCCGCATTATGAAGCTTAGTCCGTCAATGTCGTACTCATCGGTGAAAACATAGTCCATATAAGGTTGTATGTCATAGCCGGCAAACAATATTTGGTCGTCTGACCTAACCACGTGTTCAGGGACTGCGCGGCCTCCGTTGTAATACCCGGAGGTTCCGTAAGGATGCAGGTAAGCACCCTCGGCGCCGGTAGGGATGGTTCCGCCGAAGCTGGGATTAGAAGACTCGCTGGTGTACGCCTTGTCATAGCCGCCGTGCTGGGAAATAACATCAATGCCCAGATCCCAATCAACGCCGCCGGCTCCTCCGCCGGGAACATACGGGTAGTTGAAAATAACGTCGTCCTGCTGCCCTTCGCCCACTTGAGCCAAGGTCCCGGGCAAGCCAAATAACGAGACCAAAAACACTCCCAAAAGAGCCACAGCCGCTGACAATGCCAGCAGCACCCAATGTATTTTCCGCAACCCCAAAACGCGGTCACGCATTGTAGTTTTCATTTCAGTATCCTCCCTTATTATCCCTTGCCGCGCCCGGCTTAGGCGGCATGTGCCAGCGCATTGAGCGCGTTGTCAATATTCGTGTAGTTTGCGGGAATTACGGGCGAAGCGCCGGTTAAACCCCACCAGCCCTCGCGGTAGCTCCACTTGTTGGTGTCCAGCGCCTCGCACTTGACCTCTACCTTGATTGTAGCGTTGTCATATTCAACGCCCAAATTGTCCACCAGCCGCAACGTGTTGAACAGATTCGTGTTCAGGAAGGTTAACTCCGGGTCTGGCGTGCTGCCGTCGTCGGTGGAGTTTTTGGGCTCCAGCACGTGCAGATAGTAGTAGTAGCCGTCGCCGCCGTACGCCCAGTCCTTGCCGTCGGCGGGCCAGCTGACGAAGTCGGTAGTATTCAGGTCAACAAAGTGAATCTCTGAGCCAAACGCTGCGGGCAGGATTGTGCCGCCCGGCGCAATGATTGTGGGAAGCAGCAAAACGCGCACAAAAGCGGCTGTGCTCCCAAGATTTACCGCGCCCACGCGCTTAGGGAACGGAACGGTCGGGTCGTCCGGCGTAGTAAACACATCCACCACCACCGCCGAGAAATCTCCCTTTTCAGCCGTCATGTTATTTTGGACTGTGTCCGACACCGTGAACCATGCCAGCGTGCTGCTGAGCGCCATGACAAACGCGAAGAGCACACAGAAAACAAGGACATACGGACGCAGCTTTTTGAGCCTGTACACCGTGTCGGGCGTCAGAATTTTGTTCAAAACGCGTGGTTTCATGGTATTTGCCTCCCTACCTTAAAGAAAAGAACCGGCTATAATATATATCAAAGACTTGGCGAAAGGTGCCGAAATCCATTGTTATCAAACTTATGGCCTGAACGGGGTTTATCCCGTGCGGACAGCCCCGTTCAGACTCTGTCAGGCGTTTTCATTTGCCTGAGCGCGGATTGCCGCGTCCCGCTTGCGTTTCTTGAGGACAAGAAACAGACAGAACAAGGTTGTGCCGCCGACTATTGCGTACGGCAGTGTTTCAAGAAGAATATCCACTCCGGTTTTTGGCGTCTTGGAGCCTGTTGCGTCGGCGCGGGTTGCGTAGAAGTGCCACGCAAAATCCGCCGCGCTTTTTTGGTTGTTATACAACTCCATGTTCGGGTCAACGGTGAGTGTGATGTCCAAAACGCGGGTGACACCGCTGGCATACTGCCCCAGCGCAAGCGCGTTTTGAACCATGTTTGTGCCCTCGTCGCCGCGGACACGTCCGTCGTAAATGGTTTTCCCGTCCAGCTTTAGATTTAAATGGACGGCATCGAGCAACTTAACCGGGCCGCTTTCCTCCAGTGGTTCAGCGGTCATTGTAAGCGTAAAGGGCAGCTTGCTTTCGGGCGTGCTGTCAATCTGCTCAAGATTTCGGATGGTCAGGCTTTTGGTGAAGACGTCGCCGGGATTAATTTTTCGCTGATCGATGTAATAAACCCCGTCTCTCCCCACCTGAATGCCATCCTCATCGCCAATTAGAAAACTGTTCGGGAGATTATTCCCTGCCGCGCCCGCGGTAATCGCTGCTGTTCCGGAAAACACAGCGGCAACTATGCACAGCGCCAACAGAAGCTTTTTTGCCATGTGGTGCATAAAATTCAAATCTCCCTTCACGAACTCAGGTCTCCGCCGCGCCTTGGGGAACAAGGGCGGCGGAGATAAGCTGTGTTTTGTACTAGACAGTCAGACCAAGAGCCGCATACAGATCGGCATAGGTCACTGTGCTGAGGTTCCAACCATCCGCAGCGTTCACAGCGGCGCGGGTGGCCTGGATGCCGTCCATGTGTACATAGAGGTCAAAGGCCAGTGAAGAATAAGCAGGACCGGCTGAGCTGAGCAGCTTGACCGCGTCAAGCAGGTCGGGTGTTGCTGTGCCGGCGGCAAGCTTCTTGGTGTAGTAGAAATAGCCGTCAGCTTGGTTGTACCACCAGCTGTTGGCGCCTACTGCGTTGGCGAGGACGGTGCTGACTCCGGTGGCGAAAATCAATTGGAGCTTTTCGCCGGCGTCAGACGTAGCAAAGATCGTGAGCGGCGGGCCGGCGGTGAAAGCGGTACTTGCAGGAGATGTAACCCCAACGCTCGTGACTTTCGGGGTAAACGAGCTCCAGTTTCTCTCGGTTATGCCCCATGCGTATACTCCATATTTCGAGACAAGACCGATGAGCCTGTCCTTACCGCCGGCGCCTGTGCCGCGCTCCACCTCGAACGTTACGGATACGCGCTGATGTTTGCCGTTGTATTTGGTGGTGTATTCGCCGGAAAGACCGCTGATGGCTGTGCTGTACGCCACAAAGCTGTATGACGTTTCGCTGCCGCTGATTACGGTTTTCTTGTACAGGACGGTTACGTCCGACTGGGTGCCAAAACTTGCAATGTCAAGGACTCCGTCGGTTATAGGAAGCCACGTGGCATAAGGGGCGACGTTGATAACCTGCGGCACATAGCCGACGTCTTCTGCGGGCACCGTGCCATACTTATGGTCAGCGCCGACAGTGGTTCCGGTGGTCAGTTTGGCCAGCACTTCTTCAAAAGAAACACGGACAACTGCATCGGTGTCGCCGGTGTTGACAACGCCCACGTCTTTGTTGACTTCCTGACCGGGATACCAATCGTCAGGCGGTGTAAAGACTTCGCGAATGCTCACGTCGCCATCGTTGAGCTGGACGGTTTCCAGGTGGTTCTTGACTGTGTCTTTGCTGGTGAACCAAGCAAAGGTCGCGCCGCTGAGTGCTGTGATGACAGCAAGAACGACTGCGAGCGCAAGGATCAGGGATTTGTTTTTGCGTTTCATTGTTTGTCTCTCCTTCTGGTTGTTGGGTTGTTGTTATATATATTCCGCCGATTTCCGGGTCGGCGGGCTATATCAATGTAAGCGCGTCGCTACGCGGGGCGGCGTTGGGCGCGGCGGTTCAGGGGCACGGGCAGCGGTTCGGGCAGCGGAAGACCGTCGTCCGCGTCACCCTCCGGCTTGGCAAAATACCAGCGCAGTGCGAAGATAAAGCCGAAGAAGCTGAGCACCATTGCGATGGAAACGCCGAAATGCTGCCGCATTAGCTGCAAGAAGCCGCCCAACTTGGGAACTGTCGCCACTTTTTTGCCGATAAGCATTGCGGCGCTGATTGGCGGGTCGTCGGAGTTGTTGTGGTCGCCGCGGGTGACGAAAAAGATTCCCTGCTCGCCGCCCAACTCGCTGAGGATACCAACCACGCGGTGGGTCAAATAGGTTGTGCCGTCCTCCAAGTCCTGAGAATTCGGGTTGAAGGTGATGATATCACCCACCACGATTTCCTCCGGCTTATCAACCAGCTTCACCAAAATCACGTCGCCCTTAAGGAAGCCGCCCGGCGGGCTGGAGCCATCCGCTTTGGGCGACATGGACTCGCTGAGGACGCTGTAGAAGCGGTAGCCAAGGTAGGCTTTGTGGGGGTCGTCGCTGAGCGCAATCACCACAGATCCGCCCACAAGCGACACGCACAGCACCACGAATACAATGTTCATCACAACGCCCAGCAGCTTTTGCAGCGCTGTTTTTTCGGTGGATTTCGGCTCGTCCGCCAATTGCGAAAGGTCAAGCGGCAGCAGGTCAAGCCCTGCAACGTTATCCGGACCGGCGGCAGGCGCTTCCTTGGGAATGAAGTAATCGGGCACGGCGGCAGGCGGCGCTTCGGGATAAGCAATGTTTTCCTGCGGCGGCGGGGCAACGCTCTGCGGCAGCGGGGCAATCGCAAAATCGTCCAGCGACGGGAATGACAGAGACGGCGCGGACGGCGGCTGTACAGGGAAAAAGTCAAAGTCTGCCACAGGCGACGCGGGCTGAACAGGGAAAAAGTTAACGTCTACCGCCGGCGGCACGGGCTCATGCGGAGCAATTTTGCTCTGCAAGCCTGCCATCAATTCCTCAAATGAAAGCGGTTGTTCTCCCATAAATATACCCTCCTGAATCAGGTGAAAGCGCGTTTATTACGCACCGCGAGCGGCACCGTAGTGGGCTTGCCGCACAAAACGTTCGACAGGCTGCTCGGCATATGTGCCGCGTCTGGTCAATACATGCAGACGGTCGTCACGCGCGCCGTCCACGATTCTGTCTGCTTCCTCGCGCGCATCGGAAATAATTTCCAATGAGTGGCGCAGTATAAGATCCATAAATTCACCGGGAATCGGCTTGGACGACTGCGGCGTCTGCACATCATACCCTGTAGCAGCAAGCGTTTGCACCCTGCGCGAGAGCTGTTCCAGCTCGCCCTGCTTTGCCGAAAGCTGCTCGTTAAGCCGCCCGTTGCCCTGCCGAAGCGCCGCGTTTTCCTCCTGCTGCGCCGACAAAAGCGCGTTCAGGTCGTTGTATTGCACGTACATGCTTTGGTATTGCTCGGTCAAGCCCTGCAGCACGGTGTCCACCTGGCTGCGGTTATAGCCGTATTGCTCGGTCCGGAATTCAAATGGCATTTTTTCTCTCCCAAAAGTGCGTGGAAATCTGTGGAATGTCGCTTGACCTTCGTGTTACCCGAAGCTCTATGATTACATCAATGTTTATAATGGGGTGCTTTTTCGCATAAGTAACAATTACGCGAAAACCTTGCACGGAAACGACGAACCCTCCTTCGACGCACCACGCATTTTGCCAAAGCTTATCTTGTTTGTGATTATATATGATTCTTCGAAGATGTTCAACAATTATAAACAAAATTTTATTAACTTCATCTTTTTTTGCGATCCTCTCAGCACGATAAAAACCGAAAAATCCAGTAAAATCAATGGTTTTTGCGATTTTGTGCTATCCGCCGCCAAATGCGCCGCCGGAGAACCGCTTCTGCCAACCCGCATAATTATACGCGAAATAAGAATGACTGCAGCGAAAAATGGTAAATTTTTACACGAATTCCATGGGGAGGAAAACTGCTGTGTAACGTAAGGCGAAAATATTTACAAGCGCAGGGAAGACCGCCGTGAGGGGCGCTTTTTGTGATTATTTATCGGCGCGGCTGCCGCGCAAACAGCGGGGCGATTCCCGCAGGCAAGTGTCGCTTGATGCTTGCCTGCGGTCCGCCCAATGCTTTGCGCCGCTATTTCCAAGCAACATACCCGTAGCTCAGGCCCGCCTCGTTGAGCCGCGCGAGCACATTGCGCACAGTCTGTCCGGCGGAGGAAAGCACCGTAAAGCCGCTTGAGCTGAGCAAAATCCCCTGCGACTTCATACCGCCGGCGGCAATCCCCCAATAGCTTGCCTGTGAGGATGTGCCGCCGGCAACCGCCATGGGAGGGAAATCTTGGGCGAAAACTATCACCACGCGCGGCGCAAAGCCCAAGTTTATTGTGCGCGTCGCCGCGTCCGTGCCGGAGTATACGCCAATGACAAACGGTTGAGTGAACTTCTGCTTCTCCGTGTCCGAAAAATGAAGGTCAGTGTTGCCGATATGGCTGCCGCAAAGCAAATCCTTGCTTAGGAACGACGGGAAAGTCAGGTCCGAGCTTTCCGCCGGGCAGAAGTCCGCCGTCACGTCAAGGTAGCTCTCAAGCACAAACGCGTCCGTGTCGCGGTCACTGATTATTCTGCCCGCCGCAGACTGCGTAATTTCCAAATCACTCCCAAAGGTCAGGCAGTCGGCGACCATTGTGAATATGGTGTGGCAATATTCGCCGCCAAGCGCGTACGGCGCGTGAATACCCAAGCGTATGCGCAGCTTTGCCGTTCGGCAGTATTCCTGCCGCTCCAAAACGCCTGTGTCATTCGCCTCAAACTTGTCCGTGATGGTTGCGTTTTCCAGCCCCACGGCGACTATTGCCTGCCGGAGCGGCACAGCTTTCTTCACCGCCGGGTATTCCGGGATAAAGACTATCTCCGCCAGCGGTTCCTGTTCTCCCAGCCATGCGGCAATCTGCGCGGGCATTGAGGATATTGCGCTCATGATTGTGCTCCTTAT
>JAITOD010000074.1 GCA_031290105.1 Oscillospiraceae bacterium | reverse complement strand
AACATAGATTTACAAAAATTTATAGACGAAACGCGCTAACCCGGTTTCATTCCTCGTTGGTGCCTTTCGAAGAAAGGTATGGTCTTTAAAATGACAGATAAACAAAAGGCTACCATTGAGGAGTTCTATGAGTACTTCAATGTTAACTGTGAGATAGAGCTGTCTTGGCGTGGGCACTACTTGTTTGTCAGATACGATGCTACAGACGATATGCCCCTTGATCAAGCCCTACGTTGCGTCAAAGGAGAAAACGATGAGGTTCTTTACTGGGGAAAACTCGGAGATGACCGCACTCAAGTTCTTGACGAGTTCCAGATAGACGGCGTAACGCTTCGCGAAATGATACCCGACTGCAAACTTATCTCGATGTGCTGAACCGATAATCATAATCAAGAGGACTACACTTTCTGTGTAGTCTTTTTGTTATCTTTTCAAAGGGAAAACCATTATGCCGATAGAATCAAAAAAATCAAGCGGCGCAATAGGCAGACCGCGAAAAGTGACGCCCGCAGTCCTGCGAAAACTTGAAGAAGCCTTTTTGTATGGCGCAACTGATGCTGAAGCGCGTCTATTTGCGGGAGGACTGCCCGAAAGCACGTTTTATGATTATTGCAGACTGAACCCTGATTTTGCCAAACGAAAAGAACTACTAAAATTACAAACAACGCTCTGTGCAAGAATAAATGTATCCGTAGCAATTCAGAATGGAGATAAGGAACTGTCTAAATACTACCTTGACCGCAAGTGCCGAGAAGAATTCTCAACAAGGCAGGAGAGCCGAATCAGCGAAATAAACCCTGATGAAGAAAAGACTCTTGCCAAAACCATTGCCGACGCATACCAAAAAAGGACAGGAGGCCACGCATAATGCTGAGCGAAGACGCAATCTTGTATTATGCCGACAACCCCGTTCATTTTGTTGAAGATATTATCCACGCAAAGCCGGACAAAGCGCAATCCCAAATTCTGCAAAGCCTTGCGGAAAATCAAATGACCTCGGTGCGCTCCGGTCACGGAATCGGCAAAAGCGCGGTAGAAGCTTGGGCGATACTCTGGTTCATGACGACGCGCCCATTCCCCAAAATCCCCTGCACGGCACCAACGCAGCACCAGCTATTTGATATTCTCTGGGCAGAAGTGAGCAAGTGGCTGAGGAACAACGAGGAACTGAGCAAATCATTCGTATGGACGCGCGGAAAGCTCTACCTCAAGGGCTACCCGGAGGAGTGGTTTGCGGTGGCACGGACTGCCGCCAATCCCGACGCGCTTCAAGGGTTTCACGCCGAGCACGTGCTTTACATAATCGACGAGGCAAGCGGCATTTCGGATGGAATCTTTGAGCCGGTGCTGGGGTCCTTATCCACTTCCGGCGCAAGGCTGCTGATGTGCGGGAACCCAACGCAGCTAAGCGGATTCTTTTTTGATAGCCACCACAAAAACCGAGTTTCGTACAAAACAATACATGTGGACGGGCGTGACAGCGAACTTGTTTCGCAGGATTTCATCGACACAATAGTTGGCATGTACGGCGAGGACAGCAACGTTTTCCGCGTTCGGGTTGCGGGGGAATTCCCGCTGCAGGAGGACGATGTGTTTATTCCGCTTTCCCTTGTTGAGCGCTCAGTTTTGACGGAATACGAAAAAAACGAAACGCCGGACATCATACGAATTGGGTGTGACGTTGCGCGATTTGGGAGCGACAAGACTGTGATTTCAACGCGAGTTGACCATAAAATCAAATTCAATCGCAGAAGCCGCGGTCAAGACACCATGGAAACCGCCGCAAGAATCATTCAGTGCGGCGAGGAGCTGATTGAAAAATATCCGGAGTATCATGCACAAATACCCGTATGCGTTGACGATAGTGGCGTTGGCGGTGGCGTGACAGACCGGCTGCGGCAAATTAGGCGCGGGGACCCGAATCGCTTTTGGTGGCTATATATCATACCTGCTCATTTTGGACAGCGAATAAAACACCGCAACTACCACGACAGCACTACATTCTGGTTTGCGTGTTTACGCGCGTTGCTTTCTCCGGACGAAGGCGAACCCGAAATCGTACTGCCAAACGATGAAGCGTTGATTGCGCAGTTGAGTTGCCGCAAATACGGATTGACTGAACAAAGCAAAATCAAAATAGAAAGCAAGGAAGACATGAAAAAGCGCGGTCTTCCCTCCCCCGATGAAGCAGACAGCGTTTTGCTTTTGACTTTGCCCATAAAACTGAAAGGAGTGAGCAGTCTCTATGGACCGGAAACCGACAGTTGAAATTCACGCAGAAGTAATTGAAGCCGCTCCTATAACTCCTGCAACAGTTCGAAAAGACGATAAACAAACTGCGCTGGCAAGCAACGGAACCTCACTAGGATGGATTTCTCGCCCGATTTCGCAGGAAGGTTTAAGGGCATTGGTAGAAGATTCAACAATTTTGCCGCAATGCATTCAGTCATATGCAACGAACATAGCGGGGTTTGGCTTATCTGTAGATTACGTTCAAGATGTAAAAGAAACGGACAAAATGGGAAATGAGTTTATACAGCTGAATGAAATCATTTCCAATTTGTGCAAAGAAAAACCTTTAAAAGAGCTGTTTGAGGACGTTATCAGACAACGCGAAACTTATGGCATTGCCTATATCGAGGTTATACGCGACGTGAGTTCGAACGTGGTTCGGCTTTGCGCTATTGATAGTCCTCCTACGGTTGAAAAATCCGTCGCGCAATCGGAATACGTGACCGGAAAGTATCCGGGACTAGGTGAAACTCCGCGCAGATTTTGGAAATACAGGCAAACGGTTGGCACCAAAACCATTTACTTCAAGGCATTCGGCGATTCCCGACACATGGATAAAGATACCGGCGAGTATAAGCCGTCATTAGCGGTGAAAAACAGAGCCAACGAGTTACTGGAATTCCGCATTGGCTCGGGCGACTATGGCTATGTGCGCTGGATGGGGCAAATGCTGGGTATTGACGGCTCTAAAAAAGCAGAGAACCTTAACAACTCCTATTTCAGGCAGGGCAGACACACTCCGCTTGCGCTTTTGGTTCAGGGCGGCACACTAAACGAGGAGAGCATTAAGCAGCTTAGGGCATACATAAACGGCGTGCAAGGAGCGCCGGGGCAACACAAGTTCCTTCTGCTGCAAACGGAAAGCGACAGCGAAACAGGGCTGGATGTTGAAAAGCCAAAGCTTGAAATCAAAAGCCTTGCGGATATTCTTCAGCATGACGAGCTGTTTCAGGACTACATTGAAAACAATCGCAGGCGAATTCAGTCAGCATTTCGCTTGCCGGATTTATACGTTGGCATGTCCAAAGACTACAATCGCTCCACAGTACAAACGATAAAAGAAACTACAGAGGAACAAGTTTTTAAGCCGGAGCGCGAAAACCTGGCATGGGTTCTGAACAAACAGATACTCGCTTGCTATGGCTTTACGAAGGTCTGGGCATCATTTGAAGCGCCTAAAATAAGCAACCCCGAGGATTTAGCGCGAATACTTACTATCGCTGAACGTGCGGGAGGACTCCCGCCAAACAAGGCAAAAGAAGTGGCGTACAGGGCATTAAATTCAGAGTTTGAGCCGTATCCGAACGGGTGGGGTAATATGCCGTTGGCGGCTGAAAGGTCTATGCCGACACCGACTGACGTTAAGCCCGTACAAAAAAGTGCGCCGTATGATACAGACGAGCAAATTCTGGGAGTACTGAAAGAGCTGCGGAAGATGTTAGAGAGAAGTGATGACAGTGCCAACGCCAACACGGCAAATAGTTCTTGACTTGCGGCAACCCATACGTGGCGCACAGTTTGTGGGCTATGACAGCGAAAACGATTTCATAGAGCTTCAAATTATACCGCCGGGCAATATGCTTGACTGCGCTTCTTTCTCATTGCTGTTCACAGCAGGAGAGGGCTGCAACAAAAAGCTTGACGCGATTACGGCTCCTCTGAAAAACGGGGAAATAACATTAAGATTGCCGCGGCACATTGTCAAGGCTCCCGGAATTGACGTAACGCTAAAAGGCTATTTTGAAGAGGATGGAGAGGCAAGCTCACAGCGGGTTCATTTGGAAGTTCGCGACAAAATTAACGGCGTGATTGCCTTTCCTCCGGGAACAAATGAAAGCCAAATTGGCGAAGCTATAGCGCGGCTTTCGGCTCAAGCTCATACGCACGCCAACAAGGCTCTGCTGGACGAGCTGGAGATACTCACCGTCGCGGAAGCGGCACAAATTTTAGGCTGAGAAAAGAGGAAAAATCATGTCAAAAGCACTTGATAACAATCTGCTGGCGTACCTAAAGCAGTGGTGGGCAAACCACCTCGTGGTGCAGCAAGAGGGCAAAGGGCTGTCCCAAAACGACTACACGGACACAGACAGGGACAAGATGGCGAACGCACTCACGGCAGGCGGAAATATCTCTCTGCTGACCAACAACGCGGGATATCAGACGGCGCAGGACGTGGCTGCGGCAATCGCGGGCGCGGTCGTAGGCGGCGGGCTGAATTTCGTCATCGTCGACGAGCTGCCCGATGTCGCGAGCGCGGTCGGCAGCACCATCTACCTTGTCGCCAAAGACGGCGGCGAGGAGAGCGACGCATACGACGAGTGGTACCCAATCGGCGGCGTGTGGGAGCGCATCGGCTCCACCGCCGTCGACCTTTCGCAGTACTGGAGCAAGGACGAGCTGGAATTTTTGACCGTCGAAGAAGCAGAAGAAATCTTGGGGGCGTGACATGGCAGAGCCTAAAATCGTGGGCGCAGACGTGCTGCAATGGGCGCTAAGCAAAGTGCCGCAGCCCGCCGCTTACCTCCCCCGCGCCATCGTCGGGCGATTTTATCGCACAGCAACCGCCGCGGTAGGCATCACGGTGCCTTTCGCCGCAATTGAAGCTATCAGCTATCCTCAGGCGGACTCGGTGAAAATCAACGTCGTGGTGAGCGACACGACTTACGATGCGCTGAGCTTTGGACGGGAAATATTGGCAGCGCTGGAGCTATCGGACGCGGCGTATCTTTATGGGCTGCCGCAGGCATATCCGCTCGAGGGCGGCAAAATCGCGCTCCCGTCTGCGCTTCTGCCGTACCTCACGGTAGACGTGGACGGCGTGACCTATCTTATCATCGGCGTGATAATGTCAGATAGCGAAAGTGACGGCGCGGTCTTTGACAGCTTGGTAGATAAGGGGCTGGGCGCGCTGATGGTGTCCGTGGAGCCGCTGCTCATCGTCGAGCCGACGCCGCCGGACGCGCCGGAAGAGGAGGACTAAATGGGACTTTTTGACAATACCGCTTGGAGCGCGCTTGCGGACATGCCGGCGCTGCTTGAGCGGCTAAAAGCGGAGCGCGTACCAAGCGTCACGGAGCGGCTGGACGAGCTGCAGCTGGCAGTCGCGGAGCTGGGGCAGGTCGTCGCGGACGCTGCAGGAGGTGACGGCGATGGCTAAGCTTTATGCGGAGCTTGTAAAATCCGGCAGGTGGACGCTTGAAGATGTGCCCGACATGTGGCGTGTCGCGGTCGCGAAAATACTGGCGGGAGGGGGCTAAGCATGGATTTGCTGGCAGAAATCATCATCGGCGCGCTGGCTTTTGCCGGGACGGTGGTCGGGGCTATAATCGGCGCGCGGCGAAATTTGTCGGTGCTGGAGGAAAAGCTCAATCTTGAGGTGGAGCGAATCCGCGCCGATATAACGCGCCTTGAAATCAAGCAGGACAGGCACAATAACGCGATTGAGCGTCTGACACGCGCGGAAGAGTCCACGAAGTCGGCACACAAGAGGATAGACAAAATTGAAGGAGGTAAAAAATGAATATTCTGGCAAAAAAAGTCGCCGCACTCATCGACGTAAAAACGTTCATCACCGTAGTGGTGATGGCGGTGTGGGCGGCGTGCGTGGTGGTGTCGCTGCGCGTGCCCGAGGTCGAAATCCCGCAGGAGGTACACTATCTCTGCACCGCCGTGGTGGGCTTTTTTATCGGGTCAAAAACGAGCGAAAAGAAGACTACGGACGCTGAAAGTGAGGAAAATGATGGGTAAGAAACTTTCACTGAAATCGCACGTGCTGGCTGGCGGGAGTGAGTGGCTCAACTTGACTTTTGGGCTGCAAAAAAACTTTTGGGGTCCGGGTCAGGACTACACGCACAAGGGCGTGGACATAATCCGCGATGACAAGCCGACCTCAAGCGACACGGTAATCGCGCCCTTCGCGGGGACGGTCACCGCCGTGCAGACAGGCTACCCGAACAAGGGCAACATGAGCTTGCAGGGCACGGGGCAATACGGCAACATGGTGACGCTTGACGCGGGCGGCGGCTTCGCTGTGCTGGTCTGCCATCTTGCGACGGTGGCGGTAAAGAAAGGTCAGGCGGTCAAGGCGGGGGCGGCGCTCGGGACGATGGGCACGAGCGGATACAGCAGCGGGCTGCACCTGCACTTGGGCATATCCAAAAGCGGCGTGTGGATAGACCCGCTGCCGTATCTTGAGGGCAAGGCTACCACGGCAGCGGCTCCCGCACCGGCTAAGCCTGTGGCGGTCACGCCCGCAAAAGTCACGGCGGCGACTGCTCCCACACTCAAAGCCGGGCAGGCGGTCAAGCTGAGCCGGTGCCCTCTGTACGTCGGCGCGACGGCAAAGAGCGCAAGTGGCTCCGTCACGGGTACGTACTACCTCTGGAGCGCGGACACGGTCAGCGGACGGGTGCGGGTCACGAACGCGGCGGCACGCGTCGGCAAAAGTGGGCAGGTCACCGGGTGGGTGGATGTCGGCGCGGTGAAGTAGTGAACGCCCGGCAAACTTTCGCGTACTGCATTGGCTGGGCGTACACAAGCGGGGTCAAAAAGGGCTAAAGCTTAGGAATGGAGGCGTTGATAGATGGGTTGCAATGAACTTTTGACGGCTATTGACGCCTACATAAAAAAGTCCGACGACGATTTTGAAAAGTATCTGCGTGATGCGGGATTCTTGATGGCAGCTGAGCTTATGCTCTATATGCGCGATTTAGAAGAACAATTTGCTGATATACTTTCGAAACAAGCTGACATTTTCCGGCAAGCGTTATCTGAAGCGACTGACCCGCTGATGTTCCGGATAGAGACTTTGCCGCGAATGGCGGGGTTGGATACTGCCGCTCAAGGTTCGCTTATACCAACACTATCGTTGCCGATTATTGACGACACTGCAGAGCGCATTGCGCAAGCAGAAAAGAAAATGCTTGATTCAGCATTGCCGAAAATAGTGGACGAGCACCTGAAAAAGCTTAATCCGGAGCTGCTTACGGGGGAAATCTCGCTTGAAACGCTGAGATGGGCTGAACGCTGGTCGCCAAAGCTTGGTGAACTCATGAAGCTTGACAGCTACGACAAGATGCAGGACTTGCTTGACAAAGCTACAACGGGAGGGAAAAGCATTGACTGGCTGGCACAGCAATTTGAGGAAAGCGGAATTCGCGATTCTTACTATCGCGCCCAACGCGCCGCGCTGACCGAGATGATGCGAGCGCACAACATAGGCGCGTTTGAAGCGTTGATGCAAGACCCAAGCCATGACGCGAAGCGTTGGCGGCACACCTCAGGATACCGAACCACGCCGCGCGAGAATCACATTGCAATAAACAACCAGGTTGTGCCCAAAGCGGAGCGGTTCGAGCTGCCGGGGAAAAAGGGAACTATGCACTATCCCCTATACCCGGTTGACCCTACGCTTCCGCCGGAGGAAAGCATTTACTGCCACTGCCTAATGGAACCAGCCGTGATAGATGAGAATACTTTGACAGGAACCAACCTGAGAGCGCGTCAACGTGCCGCACTGGACTATCGAAACAAGTATCATGAAACAGACCCGGCTTTTGAGGTTCCTAAAGAGCCGGAGCCAAGCCCGAAACATAAGCTCTATGCCGCATATACTAATAAAGAAACAGCTGACGCTGAATTGCGGCCGCAGACAGAAGAACTATGGTCTAAGCTGACAGCGGCAGAAAAAGCGGCGGCGTTTAGATATACGCAAGGCTCGGGGGCTTTCAACAGACCGCTTAGGGGCTTCCTTGACAACTGGAATACGTTTGTCGGCGTTGGGAAAGTACCTTTTGACCATGAAGGCATTGGCGACATGATTGCTGATTTGACCCGCGCGATTGAAAAATCCTCGGGCTTGCCGAGAGACACAGTGCTGTTTAGAGGTTCTGATGAGAAGGGCCTTGCGGGGCTGCTTGGCATAGAAGCAAGCAAAATCACGCTGGAAAATGTCGAGCAACTCAATAAATTGTTTGCGGGCAAAAAGGTAAGCGATTCTGCATTCTTTTCAACGGCAACGTCAAAAGATGTTGCTATTGCATTCTCAGAAGCTTCGGCAGGTGATACTGGGCTGCGTATTCTTTATGATGTTTTGGCACCAAAAAGCTCAAAAACAATTTACATGGAACCTTTTAGCGCATATGGCGAAACAAATAAAGATGGCACATGGAACGGAGTTGCAAGTTCACCGATGTTTGGACAAGTTGAAGTTTTACTTCAGCGCGGCCGCAGTTTTAAAGTTAAGGGCATAAGCTTGCAAAATGAGTTCATATATGTTATACTAGAGCTATTAGAGGAGGTGGATTGATATGTCTAGGCGTTGGCCGGAATCATGGGAAGAGCCGCCGAGCTTTATAACCGGTGAAGAAGAAAAGCTGCCATGCCGTTTCTGCAAACACGCAGATAGGGAGCATATTGGTCGCGGCTACTGCTCAGTCTATCCGGAACCAAATGGGAAACCTGACCGCGTCTACTTCCACAATGAGCCATGCCCGAAGTTTGTGCACTGCGGCGAGGACTTGCTGCCGTACGACTTAGTGACAATCTTTAGGCGAGAGAACTCTGCGGCTTAATTAACCTTACAAATAAAGCAGCTCCTAACCGGGCTGCTTTATCCTTTTCCCC
This sequence comes from Oscillospiraceae bacterium, assembly GCA_031290105.1. Taxonomy (GTDB): domain Bacteria; phylum Bacillota; class Clostridia; order Oscillospirales; family Acutalibacteraceae; genus WRKY01. The sequence goes on along the minus strand of JAITOD010000074.1, from coordinate 64,781 downwards.
TTTGCAAAATAACGGGTAACCGTTTTTTTGATAACCTGTCTTTAACAAGGCGGGTATTTTGTTGTGTCTTTTTAGGAGGTGATTGCAAATGAAGATACAAAAAGCAAGAGAAATAAGAAACCTTAAACCCTCCTTTGTGTCGCTGGTTAAGAAACCCGCAAACCGCCGAAGCTTTGTTGCGTCAAAAGCAGACGACGGCGGGGCACAAGTGACGACGGAGGGAATAATCGTTTGCGCCGAGGAAGACAGCCACCTGATAACGGGAATCGTTTACGAACCGCTTGTTGAAGACGCGCACGGCGACTACATGACGGCGGCAGAAATCGCCAAAGCGGCTCACTGGTTCGCGAAGAACGGAAACAGGGTTGACCTGCAGCATTCATGCGTTGGACTAAGCAGCGCGGCGGTTGTTGAAAACTGCATAGCAAAAAGCAACATGGAGCTTGACGACCCGTTTTTCGGAAGAATATCCATACGCAAGGGCACGTGGATGGTCACCGTGGAAATTGAAGATGAGGAACTATGGGGGAAAATCACTTCAAGGGAAATCGGCGGCTTTTCGCTATACGGGCTTGGCGAATTCATGAAGTCGGAAGACAGCACAGACGAAACGGAAGCAAATCCACTCGAATTCAGCGCAAAAGAAGAAACGGGGTTTGTGCGAAAATTCGCGCACTGGCTGCTGAAAATGTCCGGTGAGAGCTTGCCGGACGAGCCAAGCGCACAAGCAGCCGCTAAAACGAAAAAAGAAACGGAGGAGAACACAATGACAGAAGAACAAGTCACACAAATTGCCAAGGACGCAATCAACACGGCATTACCTGACGCTCTGAGCAAAGCTCTTGGGGCGGCGCTGCCTGAAGCCATCAGCAAGGCGATTGAACAGGCGACAAAGACAAGCGCTGCTACCCCCGAGCCAATAGAAAAAACCGAACCTGCTGCGGACACTGAAACGCTGATTGCGGACGCGGTATCAAGCGCTGTAGCAAAGGCTATCGCGCCGATTATGAAAGCCGCCGGCTTGCCCACAGGGCTTGACGGCGACAACAATCAAGCCGCTGAAAACCATTATCTTAGCGGAATTCTTTAATACAGAAACGGAGGAAATTATGCCTAACAGTAAACAAATTGCTAAAGAAGCAATCACCACCGACACGCTTAGCACAGGGGGTTTGCTGAACCCGGAGCAATCAAGCCGGTTCCTGCGTCAAGTTTTCGAACAGACAGCGCTTGGCGGCATGGTGCGAAACGAAATGCGCCGCGTTAAAACAGGCGAGATTGACAAAATCGGCATTGCAAGCCGCATTCTTCGCCCCAAAGTTGAAAACATTGACGCAAACGCCGACGGCACGCCGCCAACGCTCAACTCTGCCACAGGGCAGATTACAGGATACCGCGCGAACCCCATTACAAGCGTAGTTCCGTACGCTTGCAAGGCTGTGCGTCTGCCGTGGGAAATCACCAACGAAACCCTGCGGCAAAACATTGAGGGGCAAGGCTATGAGCAGACAACGGAAGCGCTTATGGTCGCTCAAGCGGCAATCGACACCGAAGACCTTTGCCTGAACGGCGACACAAGCACCGACGCCGGAGACGCAGACGCAACCTTCCTGCGAATGAACGACGGTTGGATAAAAAAGATACAGAACGGCGGTCATATTGTGGATTTGACCGCGTTGGAAAACGGCACGCTCAACCAACAGGCGTTCAATCTGGCGCTTCTCGCGCTCCCTGCAAAATACAACAGCGGCTCTTTGCGCTGGCTGGTATCTCCGCACACGGCGCAGAAATGGACAAACAACCTGCTGAACGCCGCAGTCAACGGCGGCGGCAACGTGCCCGATAGCATGTACACGTCTCCGTTCGGCATTCCAATTGTGCAGGTTCCGCGTATGCCTGACGACAAGATTATGCTTGTGAACCCGCGCAACCTCATCAAGGTGGGTACGTATGACGTGCAGATTCGCAAGACGAACTCCGATGTTCGCTCAATCATGGAGGACAAAACCTTCTATGTCATTCACTTCGACCTTGATTCAATCGTTGAAGAGCTTGACGCGGTTGCGCTAATCACCGGCGTTGACGTAACAGGAGGTTAATTGATATGGCTGCTTCAACTCAGATTAAACTGCGGCTCAAAAAGGGACGCAGTTACACGGGCAAGGTAAAAGCAACTCTTGCAAACCCATTCGTTACGGCAGCAGATGAGAAAACCGCCGCAGAGCTTATCCGCTCCGGCTACTTTGAGCGGGTGAAAGAAAAAGCCAAAGCAGCAGAAAGCACGGCTTAATCATGGCGGCGGAGATTTGGCTGACTCCCGACGAGCTGCGGGAATACAGCAACAACAAGGACGTGAAGAAGCGCACAGATTTACAGCTTCAGATGGATATTTACCGCGCGAAAAGCTACATTGTGTGTTACACACACAACAGCTTTGACGATGCGGAGCTTCTGCCTGAAGAAGTGAAAATTGCGCTTCTTCTCATTGCGGAGCAATACGCCATAATGTCGTTTAACCCAAACGATGGCTTAAAGTCCGAAACCTATGACGATTACGCCTATACGCGGGCCGACAAAGCGGGAATTGACATTGAGGCTCTGGGCTTGGATTCGCTGCTTGACGATTGGGTTATAGAACCGCCAAAAACCGGCGTTACACTGAAAATGCAAGCTATATGAACGGAGGGATGCGGCATGAGCTTCAACGCACTGCTTGACCATAGCTGCGATATTTATCACATCTCAGCAGAAGATAAATCGCCGGGTTGGGGCCTTGCCGCGTCCAAAACATTCAGCTATCCGCAAGCACCTGACCTCTCCGACGTTCCCTGCCACTTTGCGGTAAGAGCGTCGGCGGGGTCACAGGGACTTCATCAGCTGGAGCCGCAAAACGAGCTTAGCGGACGCAGGAAGCTTGATTTGCCGGCAGGCACAGATATCCGCATAAACGACAAGGTGATTCACCGGGAAGGCGGCTTGGAATACACAGCAGAAGAGCCGATGAACATACGCGGGCACCACATGACTGTGTACGTTTACCGCACTGACGACCAAAAACCGCTGGGGGAATAATCGGCATGAACGTTATTAAAATTGACGCAAGCGCGCTGAAAGAATTCTCTGCTGCGATTGGGAAAGCCGGGGCGGGCTTGCCCAAAACCTATGAGGAGTTCCTGAAAAAAGTGGGGGACGACTTTCTGGGCTTGGTGCGGGAATCAATTATGCAGATGCCGGTTATGGACACGCGAAACCTGCTTCACAGCTTCACAAAGGGAAGCCCCGGCGGCGTATGGGCTCTGACGCATGGCAACATGACGCTTGAAATCGGAAGCGTTGTGGATTACGCGGCATACGTTAATGACGGGCACTGGCTGAATCCGACCGGCGTTAACGAACGCTTCGTTCCGGGTTACTGGAAGGGCCATCACTTTGTATACGACAAGAGCGCAAAAGGCGGCATGATGCTTTACCAAAAGTGGATACCGGGCAAACCATACTTTGACGATGCTGTGACGGTTGCAGGGTGGTTCATTCGGGAGAAAATGTACAAGATGTTAGACGACTGGATAGCAAAATACTTCTAGGGGGGAACTATGGATTGGGAAACTGCAAGCATTGCGCGATTTATACTGGCAAACACAGCCGCAACGCCATATTATCACAAAATGCCCGAAAACTTCATGGTGCCCGCCGTCTACTTTCCCGCTCCCACAGCAACGGCAAGCGGCGACAGCACAAGCACCTGGGCGCTGTTACGCCGCTGGGTAGTGCTTTTCTTTGTGCACGAAACACAGGATGCGATTGCCATGGCGCAAGGCGCAGCGGAGGCACTCTGCGAGAGACGATGCCAAATCCCGCTATATAATGAGCAAGGTGCCCAGTTGGCTGAAATCATGAGACTGGACGACCCGAGCAGCAACATAATCGACACGGGTGCGGCAAACCTCACCCTGACTTGGACAAGCCGCAGAAAATACCCAAAAGCGACGGCTCTGCCCGCACTCACACACGAAATCCATTACAATCCAAAGGAGGCTAAAAATGGCTAAAAATACGACAAATCCAACTACTGGCGAAACACAGGCAATAGGTGGCGGCGTTGCAAAAACTGTTGCAACGCCGGACGCCAAAAAATTCCCTCTCGCGACGTTGAGAGAACACTGCCGAAGCCTTTTAAAGGTAAGCACGGCATACTTTGACGGCGCGGCGGCGGGGCTTAAAGGCGAATACACGGTGGCTGAAATCCGCGCCAAGCTTGCGGGCTGGGGCAAACAGAAAATAAGCAAGGAGGAAAACTGATATGGCAGGCGGAAATTTTGAACAGGGTAAACCCAAAATCCAGCCGGGCGTATACATCAACACGCGAAGCGGACGAACAATCGCCAATACCGACGGGCGCGGTACGGTGCTTTTGCCGCTGCTGAATTCGGAATGGGGCACATCCGGCACTTCAGTCACAGTAACGGCGGAGAATCCGGACGCATCTTTTGCGGAGCTTGGGCACAGAATCTATGACGACGCGGCAACAAACACAAACTCATTGCTCATTCGAGAGGCACTCAAACGGGCGGCGGCGGTGATTGCTTACACTGTTGGTCAAGGCGTACCGGCTACGGCGAATTTGCCGGGCACAGACGGAGAAAATGCCACGCCGGGGCTAACGATAACGGCGGCAAAGGGCGGCTCATTGGGCAACCTCATTAAGGTCGTAATCACGGAAGAGCCGAACTCAACCTTTAAAGTGATAATACTGCTTGGCAATGAAGCCGTAGGCGAATATAAGGGACTCACAACAATCGGAGACCTGCCGGGCGTTCAGGCAAGCGGCTGGGTAACCTTTAGCGGAGACGCTGCTGAAGCACTTGTTCCAACCGCCGGGCTTAACCTTGCGGACGGCACAGACGCGGAAGCCAATAACGACGACTTTGAAGCGTTCTTGCAGACGCTGGACGCACTGCACTTTGACGTGATTTGCGTACCCACTGCAGACCAAGCGATTCTTACAGCGACACTCTCAAAGGTGCGACAACTGAGGGACGGCAATGGCAAGAAAATCCGCGCTGTATTTCCGAATTTTCCCGCAGATTATGAGGGCGTTACTAACGTGGTCAACGGATATGCGTGTGACGCGGGGAACCTTACGGCACAAACCGCTTGCGCGTGGGTAGCGGGAGCGCGTGCGGCGGCAAAATACACTCAAACGCTGACATTCTCGCCTGTTGAGGGCGCAACAGAAGTTTATCCGGCGGTTGAAGACATGGACGAAACAATTCTTTCGGGCGGGTTTGCTTTTGCAACAGACCAAGACGGAACCGTTGTTGCGTACTATGACATCAACTCCCTTGTTTCGTTCAATGCAGAGAAGGACGAACGTTGGCGCAAAAACCGCATTCTGAGCGTTTTTGACGAGCTGGACGCCAGGCTGCAGCGGCTGCTGACGCCGGGCAAGTTCGACAACGACGAAGACGGCTTCAAGATTCGCGAGGGGCTGATAACGAATCTTCTGCTGGAAATGCAATCAGACAAAGCCATTCAGAACGTGGACGAAGAAAACGATGTTTACATTGACCGCGCGGGAAGCGTTGACGACCACACGGTGGTTCAAATTGCAATTCAGCCGCTGGACAGCACAGACAAAACTTACGTGACGGCAATTGTGAAATAGAAAGGAGCAAACCATGGCTAACCCTGAAAATGTGCAGAAAATTGTTCTGCGAAACGCAAAGCTTTATGCAAACGGACTTCACGTTGGCGACGCTGAGTCCGCACGCATTTGGATTACGCCGATTGTATCCACGTTCAGAGAAAGCGGCGACCCCGACGGCGAAAACACAAACTGGCTGGGGTACACCGCCAAGGGCGAGATGGTGCGAATCCGCGCGTCAAAATTCCTGCGCGACCAAGTTACTGTGTGGAAGTCGAAAGGCATTACGCCGTCTTTCACGATGCAGGGAATTCAAGTCGTCAAGGGCAGCGACTACGCGGCAAGCGGCGGGAAAGACGATACGGTAACAGCGACCGGGTGCGTCGTTACGAGCGACATCAATCTATTCTGGCTGGACGTGAACGGCGAAGTCCTAAAGGACACAATTCAGTTCAACGTCAAAAACGTCACAATCAAATAAGGAGAAGTAACATGAAAAGCTTAACTGCGTTCATGCACCCGTTTGAGGAGAAAATCATCAAGGCTCCTTTACCGAAGCGTTTCGGCGATGACCTGATGGAAATCCGCACACTGCCGCCGCAAGTACTTAAAAAGCTGCGCGGCGACTGCAAGGACACTAAAATTGCGGTTGACGACAAGGGAAATCCTTACATCAACGGCGGTGAAGTGGTGCATGAAGTGATTTATGACACCGAAAAAGCTGTGCGGCTTATAGTTGCGGAAGCGTTAGTTTACCCGGACCTAAAAGACGCGGGGCTGATGGCAAAACTTGACTGCATAGACATAACGGAAATGCTTGACCGTGTTTTTCATGAGCCGGGCGAGGTTGAACACGTAATCAGCATGGTTTACGCCGTAATCAACGACAACGCAGACGCCGAAACTCTCATAAAAAAGGCAAAAAAGGATTTGCCGCAGTAGGCAGCGAGCTTTACTGGGCGGGCTTACTGTGGCGTCACCGCAGACTTCGGATGGAGGATTTCTCCGAAATGGACATAAGACTAAAAAGCTTATACATTGCGGAGCTTCAGCTGGAGTTGTTTGAAGAAGAGCCGGATTAGGCAGGTGCAAAAATCCGGTTCTTGAAATTTGGGGAGAGGAGCAATTTTTGTGGCAGACAGGAAACTATCGGCGACGTTCGAGTTGATTGACCAAATGAGCGCGAAGCTTGAACAAATTGAAACCCGCGCGGCAAAATTGTTCCAAACTCTTGAAACGGGTGGAACTGCGGCTGACGCGGCTTTATCCGGTGCAGAAAAAACAGCTGATGGAACGGCGACTGCGCTTGGCGGCACAGCTCAGAGCGGCGAAAAGCTGGAGCAAGCTCTGTCACAGACAAATACCGCCACAAAAGCTCTGGGCAAAGGCTTTGACGAAAGCAAAGAAAAAGCGCGGACTTTCGGCGAAAAGGAAGAAGAAGCGTCAGCGAAAACACAAAAGCTCGGCGAAAAAATATCCGGTACGGCGGCGACAATTGAAAGTGTCATAGCTTCCGGCGTACTGCTGAAATTCTCAAAGCAAATTATTGAGGGGCTCTCAAGCGCGGTTTCCGCATCGGCGGCATTTGAAAGCGCAATCACGGGCGTATACAAGACGGTGTCCGGCACTCCTGAGCAGCTGGCGGCGATAAGCAAAGAAATAAAGAATATGGCTACGGAACTGCCAAGCACGGCGGCTGAAATCGCGGCGGTAGCAGAAGCTGCGGGGCAACTGGGAATATCAACGGAAAACGTGACGAAGTTCAGCCGCGTTATTATGGACTTATCGGAATCAACCAACCTTGGCGCTGAAAATGGAGCAAGCACTCTGGCAAAGTTTGCCAACATAACAAAAATGAACCCGGACAATTACGACAAATTGGGTTCGACCATTGTTGCGCTGGGAAACAATTTTGCAACGACAGAACTGGACATTACAAACATGAGCCTGCGGCTTGCTTCTGCCGGAAAGCTTGCTAACATGAACGAGCCGAATATTCTTGCACTTTCGGCTTCGCTCTCTTCACTGGGCATTGAATCGGAGGCAGGCGGTTCTGCGCTCTCACGGCTAATTACCCTCATGCAGACGGCAGTTGAAACGGGCAACAAAAAGCTGGAGCAATTCGCGGACGCGTCGGGAATGTCCGCTGAGCAATTCAAGCTGGCATTTGGCACAGACGCAGTTGGCACTATGCAACGCTTTTTTGAGGGACTGAACAACGGATCGTCCACGGCTACGGTCATACTCGACGAGATGGGGCTAACCGACATAAGGCTTTCAAACGCGATTCGCTCACTAGCCGGAAACAGTGAGCTTTTGGGAAGCGCTGTTGAAATGGCCAACACTGCGTGGGAGGAAAACTCTGCGCTTAGCCGCGAGGCTTCGCTGCGCTACGGAACCCTTGAGAGCAAGCTGGCGATGACAAAAAATGCCGCCGAAAACCTCAAATCTGCGTTTGGCGACAAGCTGAATCCCGCCATAAAGGATTTTGCCGATAAGGGCACGGGGATTCTGAACTGGATGGCGGGGATTGTGGAAAACAACTCCGGCGTTGCGGCGGCAATTACCGGTGTGGGCACAGGATTGGCAGTTGCGTCAGCAGCGCTGGCGGGATTTGTGATTGTTACCAAAGTAGCGGTTCCGGCTATTAAAAATCTCAATCTGGCGCTGGCGTCAAATCCGATTTTGGCGCCGGCGGCGATAATCGCGGGGATAGTAACCGCAACAATTGCACTGGCCGCGTTCTTTAAGGTGCTTGAGACTCAGGACCCTATGCATGGTATGACCGCGTCCACACGCGAACAATACGGCGAGCTGCAAAAACTGAACGGCGAATATGAAGAAGCAAAACGCATACACGGCGAGTACTCTACCGAGGCTATGGAGCTGCGCAAACGCGTTGACGATGAAACCGAAGCGTTCGAAAACAACAAGCAGTCGGTAGAGGAAGCGGTCGCGAAAACGGATGCGCTGGTAAAAGCAAGCGAGGACGCGCGCACTGCGTTCAATGAAACTAAGTATTCAATATTTTTAGAAGAACAAAATATTGAAGCGCTAATGGCAAAGATGGCAAGACTTGTTCCATTAGCAAAAGACAACACAGAAGCACAGACGGAATTGATGGCTGTAATTAAAGCGATTAACGCGGCTATGCCGGAAATGGGATTGAACTATGACGACTTGATGGGAACCCACGAAGCGATAACAAAAAAAGTTGGGGCATTAGCAGCATTTAGAATCGAAAACGAGAAAATAAAGGCGAACCAAGAGCGATACAACGAACTAATGGCTAAATCGCCGGGGCTTAAAAATGATTTAGCTGAAAAACAAAAGCTTTTAACTGACGCTAAAGAAGCATTGAAAATTGCAGACGCTGAATATGTTCGCCGGGTACGCGGCAATGACGACAATTTCTGGGCATCATTAGCCGGCAATCAGGGCAACGACTGGGGACTAGCCGGGCTCAATAGCTCAGAGCTTTCGGCGGCACAAAAACAGGTTGACGACCTTAAAGCTTCTTATGATGATGCGGGAAGAACATATCAGGAAAACCTTGAAGACATAGAAAAGATTTTGCACGAAATGAGTGGTATGCCTGAGGGCACCGACAAGCTCACCGATTCACAACAGGCGATGGCCGCCGGAACGTCGATGCTAAAAAGCAGCTTGGCAGACCTTGCGCTGGCTTACGATGAAACATACAAAGCGGCAAAAGAAAGCATTGGCGGGCAAATCGGGCTGTTTGAAAAGGTAGAATTCAGCGGCGAAACAACGATTGGAACCATTAAAGACGCATTAACAACGCAAGCAAGCTTCTTCGAAAACTACGCGAATCGGTTACAGACGCTGAAAGACAAGGGACTTTCTCAGGAACTGCTGGAAAGACTTTCCGACGGCAGCGTTGAGAGCGGGGAGCAGGTCAAAGCCTTAGCGGGAGCCAGCAAGTCTACAATTGATGAAATCAACAAGCAGTACGAGAAGGTTTTGGAAGGCGAGGACAAACTAGCAACCGAAACGACGAAAATCAAAACCCAATTTGACGACGTTTTGACGGACGCGCAAACAAGCGCGAAAAACGCAATAAACGGCCTTGACATTGAGGGCGACGCGAAAAAAGCCGCCATCAAGACTATGAACGGGTACATTGCCGGGATTCAATCGAAAATCGGCGGGGTGGAATCGGCGGTTGAACTTGTGTCGGGCGTTCTGGGTATGGGCTTGAACATCAACCCTGAAACGCCGACCACTGGGCTGACGCTTCCGGGCGACGCGAACGGAACCGCGTCAGCTCTTCCGGGTCCGACACTGGTTGGCGAATACGGTCCCGAAATCGTTAACTTCCGTGGCGGCGAACAGGTTTTGACTAACGGCAGGACACGCGACATCCTTGCCAAACCGCAGGGAGCGTCCGCGCCCGTAAACACTTCCGCACAGCACAAAGAAATCACGCTTAACATAAACGGCGGCGGCAGCATTAAAATCAGCGGCGGCATGGACGAAGAGCAAGTATGGACGTTTGTGCAGCCGCGTTTGCGCACGGCGGTGATGGACCTGATTGCGGAAGAAATCGTGACGGACGGCGACGGAAGCTATATAACATAAGGAGGCGGCAAATGGCAAAATATCAGCTTTGGTTAACGGCTAACGGCGAAAAGGATAATCTGCGACTGCCTATTGTGTCAAGCAAATTTCAAGTTTCGGGGGCAAGCAAAAACAGCTCGTTGACCGTGCTGGGCTTGGGCGAACTAACGATTCCTCAGCCAAGCCCTGCGCAATCGGTCAGCTTTTCCGGCTTTTTCCCGGCACACAAGCCGCCGACCATCTCATGGACGGGAACCTGGCCGTCACCTAAAAAGCTTGTTACAAAGATAAAGAAATGGAAAGACGACGGCACGCGAGTCCACTTAATAGTAACGAACAGCTGGATAAACCTGACCGGATACGTTGACACTTTCGCGTGTGACGAGGGGGCGTTCGGTGCGGGCGACATTGGCTACTCGTTCAGTCTGAAAGCGTCGCCCTTAGTCACTGTGCGAAAAATAACGGTTAAGAACGGCAAAGCGCAGCTGCCGGGCAACTCGAAATCACGCAGCGGCAGCAGAACAATACCCGGAACTTACACGGTAATCAAGGGCGACAGCCTATATCTCATTGCCAAAAAGCTCCTGGGAGATGGAGCTAAATGGAAGTTGATTTACAACGCGAACAAAGCAAAAATCAAAGACCCGCACTGGATTTATCCGGGGCAGGTTTTTGTGATTCCGAAAGGCTAGGCGCGCTGAAATTCAATCGTGAGCTTGGCCCCGATACCCTCGGCCAGGCGTTGAAGAGTTTTGAGCGTGGGGTTTGCATTACCGTTTTCGAGCTTGTTTATGTCAGACTGGGTTATGCCCGTCTTTTCGGACAGCTGGCGTTGGGATAGCCCAGCCGTTTCGCGCGCGTAAATCACGGCACGGGCAATCTCGAATTCGGGCGCGAGGGCCTCATACTCGGTGCGGAATTCAGGGTTTTGCATAAGCTCGGCCTTGAGGGCTTTGAAGGAAGTCATTGGCTTTGCTCCTCTCGTATCAAATATTCTTTTCGGTATTCCTTGGCTTTATTAATTTCACCTTGCGGCGTTTTCTGTGTTTTCTTAATAAAACCATTGGTCAAAATTACCTTATGACCGATGAAGAAAAAATACAACACACGTGTGATATCTGAGCCGACCTTAGCACGAAGCTCAAAAATGCCGTCATCCAGGTGTTTAGAATAAGGTTCGCGCAACGCTGAGCCAAATTCTTCCACCATTTCAAGTGTGCGATAGAGCTTTGCAAGCATTTTCATATCTAGCGAATCCATGAAATCACGCACGGGACATTTGCCTTCGGAGGTTTCAAAAAATTGGATGTCGTAGTTTTGCATCGTAACCCCACAATCATGCTTGATATGCTATATGATGTCATTATTATATCCGATATGTTTTAACGTGTCAAGCTTTTTAGTGGAAATATATCACAAAGGAGAATTTGCCATGCTAACCGACTGCACTTTGCTTTTAATCCGCTCCGGGCAGACTTACGATATATCGCAGCTGCTTGTGGGTTCCGTTCAGTGGAGCGGACGCAAGGGCGCTTCCGCGCGGACGATGACGGCGACTCTGCTTGAGAGCGGCAAATATCCGCGCTCCGGCATAGACGCTGTGCAAGGCAACCATTTGATTTTCCTTTACAAGGGTGCGGAGCTTTTTAGGGGGCTAATCTTTTCTGACGCGCCGAGCGACAAGGAAACTATGAGCATAAAGGCTTTTGACAACGGGGTTTATCTTTCAAATAACCGCGACACATTTTGCTATAAATCCAAGACGCTGACGCAGATTTTCCGCGACATTTGCACGCGCTTTGAAATTCCCTACTCGGCGGCAGAAAGCGGATACAAAATACCGAGCCTTAAAAAATCCGCAGCGACGGCTTGGGACGTTTTGCAGGAAGCGATGAGCGCAACCTTCACCGCGACCGGACGGAGATACTGGATATACAGTGAAAAAGACCGCCTGGAACTGATTTTGCGGCGCGAAACGACGATACCGTGGGTTCTTGAACCGGGCGTGAATTTAATCTCATACAACCTTAGCACCAGCATTGAAAAAACGCGCACACGGCTGAAAATGGTATGGAATACATCAGACATTGACACAACTATTTTGCTGGAAAAACGCCCGGAACTTGAAAGCCGAATTGGCATTATGCAAGAAATTGAGAGCGTTAGCAAGGGAACTCCAAGGGCGCAGTACCTTGCGTTGGGGAAGCAAAAAATCGCTGAGCTGGCGAAGCCGGTGATTACACTATCGGTTGAAGCTATTGGCATTGCTGATATCATATCGGGGCGATGCGTACACGCGATTTTGCCAAATATAGCGGGGCGCACTTACTATGTGGACGAAGACGCGCACACCTTTGACGGGACGCACCGAATGCGCTTAAAGCTGACAAGGACGGAGGACGAGATCTGATGGGCGGGGACAACGGCATTTTGCAGCTCATTCGTGGAGCAATCAGCGCCGGCGGCGGCGGGATCATTTCATGCGCGGTTATTTCGGTCGAGCCACTGGAACTGCAGGGAATTCATGATGAAAAGTTTTGGCTTGATGAAGGAGATCTTATTATTCCTGCCCGGCTCTCCGGCGAAAATGCTCCCAAACCGGGTGACACGGTATATGTTCTATCATTGGCCGAGAACTCGTTTTATCTGCTGGACAAGGGGTGAGAACATGGCTGTATTTATACCAATACCTATTGAGGGAATAGAAGAAAGTATCAGCGTTCAGAACAAAACCTACAAGCTAGATTTGCAAGCGGGACGCATTATCGGCACTGTGGACGGCATGGACGGGGTCCGGCAGGCGATAACAAAAATCATACTGACAGAGCGCTACGCCGTCCCGATTTACGATGATGAATACGGGCTTGAACTGCGTGCGCTGACCCATGGAGACGACGCCACGCGAGAGCTAATCACCAGCGCACTGCCGGGATTGCTGGAGGATTCGCTATTGGATGACGAACGGATTCTCGAGGTTCAGAATATCACGCTGGAATTTCAAGATGAAAGCTTGATAATCTTATGCACGGTAAACACAACAGAAGGCGAAATCACGGAAGGAGTAAAAACCTATGTTTGAGGACAAAACATACGAGAATTTATTGAATCAGGCGATTGCCGCCGCGCCGGAGGGAATCAACACCCGACAGGGCGAAGTGTTTTTTGATTCGGTTGCGCCCATGTGCTTGCTTCTGGCGCGGATTTACACAGACCTGTCAATGATTGCAGACGACATTTCACTTGACACGGCGACAGGCGAGAATCTGGACTTGAAAGCTAAAGACTTTGGGCTTACCCGCACAGGCGCAGTGACGGCAAAATATATAATGAACTACACAGGGACACAGCCGCCGATTGGCGCGCGGTTCCTTAGCGAATCCCTTTATTTTCGCGTGGAATTGCAGGAAACAACACTATTCCTGCGTGCGGAAATCGCGGGCAGTTACGCGAACAACATTGCCGCCGGGACACCCGCGTTACCTTACGAGAGCATAACGGGGTTGACTTCATCGACTTTCGGCGCGCTTGAAGTCGCGGGACAAGACGTTGAAACTGATGAAGCGTTTCGCGCACGCATTCAAGATACACTCATACAGCGAGTGAAAAGCGCGAACAAGGCGCAATATCTTGACTGGTGCTTATCTATAGAAGGCGTTGGGGCGGCGCGAATTTTGCCCAAATGGAACGGGGCAAATACTGTGGGCGCAGTAATAATCACGCCCCAAGGAACACCTCCTTCGGCAATGACTGTGGCTTCGGTGCAGTCGTTCATTGACCCGGACAATGACGCCGACGGAGAGGGTGATGGGCTTGGAATGGGCGAAGCTCCTATTGGCGCAAGGTTCACGGCGTGGGCGGCAGAGTCTATGCCAATATCCATAACGGCGACGGTGAAGCTTGCGCCCGGAGCGGAGATAGATTCGGCGCAAGTTGCGTTCACAAAAAGCATCACTGAGTATTTTCGCTCGCTATCGCTTTACAGTCCGAACTATCCGGCAGTTGTTGTGTACAGCCAAATTGGCGCTATGATTTCAAGCTTGCCGGAAATAATTGACTACAGCGGCTTGCTGGTTGGCGGGGACAATGCGAACATCACGCTGACAATCAACCAAGTGCCGATTCTTTCGGAGGTGACCCTTAATGTTTAACTCCGGATTTAATGGCGGCTATGAAGAGCTTCGGGCATACTCGCCGTTCTACTATCGCGGTGTGCTTGAAGCTGAAGCGATATGGCGCACACAGGGCGCGCTGATTGACGTGCTGCTGTCTGACATTGGGAAGCTTTACGCCAACGCATATCTATCGAGCATAAGCGGCAATTTGTTGGTGCGGCTGGAAGCTTTTTTGCGTCTATTTCCAGACTCTGGCGCAAAGCTTGACGAACGGCGTGAAACGCTCCACAGAGTAATAAGCACGCAAAAAATAAACTTGACGTGGATTCGGGACATAGTACAAAAATATGTGCCGAAAACTAACTGCGAGGTTACGCTCGAAGCAATTGACGGCACCGACATGCTGCAACTCCTGGTAGTTATTTATCTTTTCAGCAAACAAAATTTCTTGGATGATATACTAGTGCAAAAAATCACGTCAGCAATACCGGCGCACCTGCAGCTCAACATAACGATTCAATCAGAACCGTCATTCGAAATTCCCGTTGCAAGCTGGACGAGCTCCGGCGAGCGAATAGACATTACAGAATCAGAATAGGAGAAGAAAATGCCAAACTATATTGCCGTAGTCACGGACGCGGGGCGCGCGAAAATTGCCACTAACATTGCTCAGGGCGTGCCGGTGCAAATCCCCACGTGCGCGGTTGGGGACGGCGGCGGAACAGATTACACGCCCAATACGGACATGACTGCGCTTGTAAATCAGACCTGGAGCGGAATGGTGAATCTAGTACAGCAAAACTCCACGGACAGCGATATTCTGGACGTTCGCATTGTGATACCCGCTGATGTGGGCGGCTTTACCGTGCGCGAGACTGGGCTTTTTGATGAAACCGGTTCGCTGTTGGCGATTGCAAGCGTCCCGGCAATCACAAAGTCCATAGCCACGCAGGGTGCAACAAATGACGTTGCTCTTTGGCTGCACCTGCGAATATCTTCTGAAGCTGATGTGGAACTGAGCATTGACGCCAATGTTGAGGTGGCGACACAAGCGGATATTACAGCGCATGATATAAGCATGGCGTCACACAATGGACACTTCACAGATGCAGTGATGCATATTACCGCCACTGAGCGCACGAAATGGAACAACGCCGCAACCCAAGCCGACTTGGTGCCATTCGCGCAATCAATCATGGCATTGCAAGACGCGATACAGCCGGACACCATGTGGAGCAGTATTGCCGCGCTCACCAACCCAACTAAAATAATCCCGCTAATGCCAATTACAACAGATTTGTGGGCGGGCAATACGAGCAAAACGCTGCCCATTTTGGATAAAAGCTATGCTATTTGTCAAATGGGATTGACTGTTAACGTTTGGATTAAAGGGTCATTTACTGCGGCGCAATTGAGCGGCACAGGATTACCGGCGGGAACTTACTTTATCAACACAGAAATGCTTACTAAAACCAATCCTACCGCGTCGGATTGGGCGGGGAATATTCTGCAAAGAACAGGAACGGGTATCTGGAAAAATCCAACCGTGGGTACGACGATAACGTCTATCGCCCCATTTTTCGCATTGACCGCTGTAACACTTTTTCAATCATAGCATGAGATAACAAGGGGAAGCACATGGAATGCGTAATGCAGGAGCTTACCGAAATAGTGCCCGCTGTATGTCGGCGTGGACGCGCACGCTCTTGCCGACTTGATACTCTGGCTGGATGAAGACCCGCGCACGTACGGCGCGCCCACACGCGCTATCGGTTGCACAGCAAGCTCTGCGGTGCCCGTAAAGCTTGCCTATAAAAAGGATAAAAGGCTTGGGCATATACTATATCGTGTAGGTGAGAAAGCGTCAGACCGCACCATATGGTACGCAGGAAATGGGGCGGCAACTCTTGGCGGCAGCGATATCCGAGGCTTCCGATGCACAGACTTCTGGACGGCATACGGCACGTGAGCGGCTCAATAAATCACTGTTGGGGGAGCGTGTGCACTCCCCCCTTTTTTTGTGTTTGTGAATGCGAATTTTTTATGACTATAACCAACACAAAATACGCCCTATAGATAGTGAAGCTTTGTACACTCCGACAAACTTTCTAAAACACCATCTATAGGGCTTGACAATGGCACTGGAAATAGTGTATAATACGTATATCAACCGGGGGCACAACGCCAACCGAAAATCAAGGAGGACAAGACTATGGCAAGACCAAGCGGGTGCGTTAGCAATGCGGTTTACAGCGGATTTCCGGCACGGCGGCACAAGGACACGGCGGAGTACATCAAGCACGAGGGCAAGACCTACGAGTACCGCTGCGACACACAGATTTTTCGGCACGACGCAATGCGGCTGACGCGGATTAAAAAAGCTGAATGGCTGAAAATTAAAGAGTTGAACGCGGTAACGTAGAATGAATTACCGAGAAATCGCCAAGGACGTGAGCGGGTGCGAACACCGCTATATTATGGCTGAAAATAAAACGGGCAATAACGCCGGCGTTATTGCCCGTTTTTCTGCCCTTACAGTCCGCGTGATTCAAGCTCTGCCGCAAGCGGTGATGTGCCCGGGCTTCTCGCTCTCTTCGGGCACAAAGAAGATTCCGGAAAAATCCGCACGGGGGCTTTTCCCTTCGTCGTAACTCACATTGCCCATCACGCGCGAGCAGACAAATTTTGCTTGCCGGAGAAGTTCGGCGGCGCGGGTTAAAGACTCACTTTTTTCAATGTTTTTCATGATGAAACCTCTTTCTTATGTGCGGGGCGTTGTGCCCCGGTTGATGAGTACAGTATACACTATCTATACGGCTTTGTCAAGCACTAGAGCCAGCAAGATTAAGCCTTGTAGGAATGTACAAAAATAACACTGTCTATAGTGTTGTTTTTGTGGATAGTTGATTTTTATGTCGTGATATGGTATAATGAAGTCGAATTTATGGGGGTGAGTTTGTGCCGAAAACGCCGTCCAAAAAGTTGACAGACGCGAAATGGAACAAAGAAAATATGAGCACACTATCTTGCTCCATACGAAAAGACTACGCGGAAGCTTTTCGCGCATGGGCTGCGAGCCGCGGAATGAGTGTGCACGCCGTTTTTTTAGCGTACGTCCTTGAAAAAATCGGGGAGACTCCCGCCGAGTAGCGCAATCCCAACCAATACCACGCACTTGCGTGGGTGACCCTTAAATACGACCGAAGCCCCCAAACGCGCGGGGGTAATCCCAATTTAAAAAGAGCACCAAGCTATGACTTAGTGCTCTTTTTAGTGGACGGCAGTTTTTTTATTGCCGGCGGCTTTTTCCTATCTTCTCAAAGACATATGCCAGAAGTGCAGCGTGTACGCTCAAGCCTTGGCTTTTGGCCCATGCGCGAAAAGCTTCCGCGTCCTCTTTTCGCGCGGCGGTTGACAACTTTATCATATTTTCTTTGTCCCACTTGGCGTTATTTTTTGACTTGGCTTCAGATACCGGCACAGACGCCACCTCCTTTTCTGCTCCATTATATCACTTTATGATAAAAAAATCAATGGACAAAATAGCACTATCAGCAGTGTTATTTTTGTACATTCCTACAAAGCTTTAATCTTGCTGGCTCTAGTGCTTGACAAAGACCTATAGATAGTGTATGCTGTACTCATCAACCGGGGCACAACGCCCCGCACATAAGAAAGAGGTTTCATCATGAAAAAGTTTTCTATTGAGCTGGTCGAGCACAAAATCGCAACTACCGCCGACGGCAGAGTATACGACTATTCCAAAGGATACATGACGCAAGACGCGCTTAAAGCGAGAGCCGTGCTTGCGGACCGCTTCACAAAAAAGCAGATTCCCGACTATGAGGGCGGGCTGGAAGGAGTCGAAAAAATCACCGAAGAAGAAGCGCACGCCTTTGCTGAGCAAGCAATATCAGACGCGAAAGTACCGTCAGTGCTGTACGAAATTTTTTCAGCTATGCGCGGCTTGGCTTTCGACGCACACCACGAGCGCGAGATTAGCGACAGTGACAGGCGTGCAAGGTCCCGCGGAATCCTCAGTGCCGCCGAGAGTCTGATGAGCGGCTTAAGACTGCTCGACGGGAAAGACTATGACGCGCTTTGCTACTACTCATCATACATTTGGGGTGCTGAGGTTTTGGAGGGATGCGCCCGGTGACGACCGCCATGCGAATCGCAATTTACATACGAGTGAGCACCTCGGAGCAAGCGCTTTCGGGGTACTCACTCGCCGCGCAAGAAAAAACTCTGCTCGACTTCTGCACAGCGCAGGGCTGGGAAGTCGTCGAAATATACCGCGACGAGGGGATTTCAGCGAAGGATTTGGCGCACCGACCCGCCATGCTGAGGCTAATCACGGACGCAAAATTGAAAAAATTCGACAAGATTTTAATCTGGAAGCTGACGCGCCTGACTCGCAGCGTACGCGATTTGTGCGCGATTTGCGAAACGCTTCTCACCTACAAAGTGTCCCTCCAGAGCGTTTCGGAGAGCTTCGACTTCGGCACGCCGATGGGGCGCATGGTGCTCTACATCCTCGGTGTGATTGCTCAGTGGGAGCGCGAGGTCATCGCCGAAAATGTGAAGCTCGCGTCGCTGGAGAGGGTTGCTCAAGGCAAGCACATATGTTCGCATATACTCGGATACAGGCACCGGGACGGCAGCCTTGTAATACGGCCGGAGGAAGCGGAGCGGGTCAGGACGATTTTTGAGCAGTATTTGCGCGTGAAAGACTGCGTCGCCTTGTCAAGCTGGTGCCGAAATAAAGGCATCCGCACGGTCGGCGGGTTCGACATGATTCCCGGCGCGGTTGACAAAATCCTGCGCAACGCTGTGTACGCCGGCTGGTGCTACCACAGCGGGCAGGTTTTTCCCGGCGAGCACGAGGCGATAGTCGGCGTGGACACGTACAACCGCGTGCAAAAGCTGCTATATAAAGAGAGCAGAATCTCAAAAATTTTTGTGCTGGGGAGGTGAAAAATGGTGGCAAGTCTCGACATTTCGGAGCTGTCGGTGCAGGAGCTGTCCGACCTGGCGCGCGAGTGCGTGGAGCGGCTCCACAGCATGCTTGACACGGTGATATACAAGCCGTCCGGCACCGGATATATCACTTGGGCGAAAATCGTGACGGGCGTTGACCCGCGAAAGCTCAACGGATTTTGCGCGCTTGGGACGCCTATCCCGGTTTTCAAAGCGTCGCTTGTACCCAAGGACGCGGTGATTTTAGAGTGCGATTACATGAAAGAATTGGCGATTTTTCGCGCCGTCGGTGACGAGAAAAAAGAGCCGCTGGGCACGGCCAAGGGCTGGCTGAAGGCGCAGAAAATTCTGCGGGCGGCGCTCTACGGTAACTACGTCTACAACGAGCCGGAAGTGGAGGACCCGCAGACGCAGGAAGCTCACCAGCGGGCTGCTTTCGCGAAGCTGGCGGCGCTTGACTACGGCGCACTTTTCATGCGCATGGGGAGCGGCAAAACGAAGGTCGCGCTGGATTTATGCGCCCACAAGCTGGAAAATTGCGGTGCGGATTTGGTGCTGTACATCTGCCCCTGCGCAATTTTGGACGACTTTGAGAGGGAGCGGAAACGGTGGCGGCCCGATATGGAGGTCGCCGCGTACGGTGTGGAGAGCCTGACGCAGAGCGATCGCGTGTACTTGAAAATCCTGCGTTTGCTTGAGGGAAAGCGCGCAGTCTGCGTGGTGGACGAGTCGCTGACAATCAAAAATTGGAACAAGAAGAGGACGCCGCGAGTGCAGGAAATCGGGCGGCAAAGCACGTTTCGGTACATACTCAACGGCACGCCAATCAGCCGCGGCGCGCGGGATTTATACAACCAGATTTTGTTTCTCTCGCCGCAAATTTTGGACATGGAGTGGCGCGAATTTTCGCACAACTACATCATCTGGGACGGCGAAGAGGGGCGGCGCTACATCAAGGGCTACAAAAATCTTGAGCACTTGACGGGTCTAATCGCGCCCTACAGCTACGAGTGCGACCTTGTGCTGGACGTGCGAAAAAGCTACGAAATACTGCGATACGACAACGATTTTGATAGTGAGTATAGGAAAATAAAGGAAGAAATTCTTGCGCGGATGGAATACAGCGACATCGACTTTTGGGAGCTGTGCACGCGCTTGCAGGTCTGCTACACCAAGAGCGCCGGGCGGCCGGAGGCGGTCAACGCCGCACTGGAGAGCCGACCCGGCAAGGCGCTGGTTTTTGTGAAATACTTGGACGGAATACCCGAGGGCGCGGCGCGAATCACCGGTAGCGAGACCCGAAAACAGCGCGATGAAACGCTGGCAGACTTTCGCGAAAATGACGAAAAAGCGCTTTGGCTGACTTACGGTACGGGCGCGAAAGGGCTGAATCTGCAGTTTTGCTCACACGTAATTTTTGCCGACCAGACCTTTGACTACGCGCAAAAAATCCACGCGGAACACCGAATTTTTCGCACAGGGCAAGCTGCGGACGAGCTGCACTTCACCGACATTCTTTGCAAGTGCGGCATGGAGGAAATCTTCGTGCGGAATATTGAGAAAAAAGGCGGACTGCTGGCGGAGATTAATCGAAATTTGAGGGGCAAGGAGGCAAGCATAAAATGGGTAAAATCTTTATAACAGAAAATGTTTATGAAGCGGCGATGGAACGGATTGCTTACGCATTCGCGGAGTTTGAAAACGTGCTCGTAGCATTTTCAGGCGGGAAAGATTCGGGCGTGCTGCTGAATCTTTGTTTGAAATATGCGAGTGAAAATAGTTGCTTAAATAAGCTGTCTGTATACCATATTGACTACGAGGCGCAGTATCAAATGACCACGGACTATGTAACGCAGGCCTTTGCGGCGTTACCCGATGAAGTAGGCAAATACTGGCTTTGTTTGCCTATTAAAGTGACATGTGCGACGTCAATGTTTCAAGACCACTGGATTCCGTGGGAGCGAGAAAAACAAGAATTATGGGTGCGTTCAATGCCGGATTTTCAATATATCATTACAGAAAATACCGCCGAATTCAGTTTCCGCGATTTATGGGATTATGACGTGCAGGAGAATTTTTGCGCATGGCTATCCGGAAAACATAGCAATAAATTATGCTGTCTTACCGGCGTGCGCTCGGACGAAAGCTTGAATCGGCTGTCGGCTATCACCTCCGCGAAAAAAGTCAACCAACACAGGGGGCTATGCTGGCTGACTGACCGGCCGGCATACACGCTTGGACACCCGATTTACGACTGGCGAACAGAAGATATCTGGACGGCGAATGCGCGATTTGGTTTTACCTATAACTCTTTATACGACCTGATGTATCAAGCTGGGATGACCATTAGCCAAATGCGCGTTGCAAGCCCTTTTTTAGACTACGCAAAAGGCAGCCTTGCATACTACAAAGCAATTGACCCCGACAATTGGGGCCGCATGATTTCACGCGTCAATGGAGTAAATTTTACGGGTATTTACGGCAATACCACGGCAATGGGCTGGCGAAATATCCAAAAACCTGCGCATTTCACATGGCGTGAATATATGGAGTTTTTGCTATCAACATTGCCGGATGAAGCACGGCAAAATTATTTGCGCAAGCTCGCTGTTTCTATAAAATTCTGGCGGGAAAAGGGCGGAGTTTTGTCCGAACGAACCTTGCGTGAGCTACGTGAAGCCCAAACCGCCGTTGCACGCGCGCATGATGGTCAAGCCGTTGTGCGATTCGCCGATTATCCGGACGACATGCCGCAGATAAGTGACTTCAAATCAGTGCCAAGCTACAAGCGCATGTGCGTATGCATACTCAAAAACGACCACACTTGCAAGTACATGGGGTTTGCGAAAACAAAATCCGAAATCAAAAAAAGAAAGGCGGCTATTGAAAAATGGAGCGATCTTTTATAAGTCCGGTCTATGATATTCGGCGTGTGCCAATCGGAAAAATACAAGCAAACGCCTATAATCCAAACCACGTTGCGCCACCGGAAATGAAGCTTTTGGAGAAGTCAATTTGGGAAGACGGATACACCATGCCCATTGTGTGCTACTACCTTGAGGAGAGCGGCAAGTACGAAATTGTGGACGGATTCCACCGCTACACGGTAATGCTGACGAGCAAACGCATTCGCGAACGCGAGGGTGCTTGCTTGCCGGTGTCCGTCATCGACAAGCCCATCAGCGACCGCATGGCCAGCACAATCAGGCACAACCGCGCGCGGGGTATGCACTCAATTGAGCTTATGCAGGGCATTGTACAGAATGTTATTGAGGCAGGCATGGGCGACGACTGGATTATGCGCAACTTCGGCATGGACGCCGACGAGTTATTACGGCTCAAGCAGCTCAGCGGGCTGGCGGCGCTGTTTCGGGATCGGGATTTCTCGAGAGCTTGGGTGGCAGAGGGAGTGATGGTGGGATAGGGAGTGCTGGAAAGTTTATTAGTCACTTTGTAGTCACTGAGAGCTAAAATTAAAAGCCCTACGTCTCAAAATCGTTGAGATATAGGGGCTTCTTGTGGTCCGAGTGGCGGGACTTGAACCCACGGCCTCTTGACCCCCAGTCAAGCGCGCTACCAACTGCGCCACACCCGGATAATGCTTTCTGCATGAAATAAAGTCTAACAACGTCCGGTCGCCGAGCATAAACCTTGCGGAATCGGTCTGCCGGGTTAGAGCGGCAACACAGGATTTAGTTACCGAGCAGCAACCTGACGAGTCTTACAAGGCGGTGAACATTTTTCTTGCCAACGCCGCCGACCATAATGACACGCCCCAAAAGATACATTGCGTCCTACATTAGTATAGCACAGTTTTCCCAATTCCGCAACCCCCCCATTTTAATTTCCATCAATCTCGCCGCCGAAACATAAGTTGACCGGCAATTTGTTTTTGGAGCTCACCCTCGCATATTTCGCACACGCCTTGGACGCTGCGAGCGGGGCAACAAAGTGCGAGCTAACCTATTAACGGGTCATAAATGCAATGATGTTGGTGAACGTGTACACGCAAACGGTAATATCGGTTAAAACAAAAATCAGCCCTATAAAAGCAAAATAACCCCCGCAGTGCGAACTGCCGCAGGAGTTACCTTGGTTTAGTTGAAATCGGCTGCATTTTATGCCGCTCGGGCGCGGTCACCCTGTTCCAAAGAAATCAGGGCAAGCACCGTCAGGAACTTGGACACCAGCCCCTGTTCGCGCTCCAGCTTTTGGAGCAGTTGCTTCTCCAAGTTCAACCGTTCACGCATTCTCATTTATTCCACCTCCTTTTCTTTGGTATGATACCATTATAACCGCTTTTCGCAAATTTGTCAAGCATGTTGCACAAAAGCAACGTATTCATTTTGTGCAACATGCCCAAAATTGTTGAAGGGCTTGTCCGCATCGCCCTCAAAAAACCGCGATTTATTGATTATTATGCCCAAAAAACAAATAAATTCCTCCGCCGGGCGCCGAAACATTTACCTTTCGCACAAAAGCATACTGCCGAATTGTTATTATTTCTCAATTACAGCACATGAATTCCGCGCTTGCCTCTGCACATACTACCATTGCGGAACGGAAACCAAGTTTCCCGTCGAACGTGAAGGATATAAGCCGGCAAGCGCAAAACGTTTCTGCTGGGTGCGGGGCATTTTATGCGTGAAGGCTTCCCAAAAACCCATTAACGGTCCTTTGATCGCGAACGCGAATTGGGGAGCACAAAACGGCAAGCTTGAAAAAAAAAGTGCCCTGTGTTACAATAGAGCATGGATTTTTTCAAACAAATCCATTGTTCGGAAAGACAGAATCTCCCAAAAGGCGATTGTGTCTTTCTCCGCGTTACTTAAATTTTTTTGCCGGACATAAGGAGTTTGCTTATGAAACGTATTATTGCGGTGCTGTTGATTGCCGTATTGCTGATATTGCCCGCCGCGTGCGGTGCAAATTCCGCTCTGCGTGAGGAGGTTTTTCCCGAAATCACCGAATCCACTGCGCCGATGACCCTTGCTGCGCTGCACACCCCGCAGACGGACGCAAAGAAGCTCACCAAAATTGCGGCAAGCGGCATTGTGGAACTATACGAGGACACAAAAAGCCTTACCGTCAGTGTGCGCGAAACCGTAAGCGGTCAGTTTTGGCACACCCTGCCGCCGTATGTTAAAGGTCAGAGCGACACTGCCGCACCCGTCACGCTTACCGTCCGCCAGGGGAACAGCCGCAGCAACTGGAATGTGCAGGAAAACTCTGTTGCTTTTGGCAAGGCAAAGTCCGAAAAGCTTGCCGACGGCTCCGGGCTTGTTGTAACATATGACTGCTACCCCGATGCCGAAGCAGCCAAAAACCCCATGCCGCCGCTGGCGTTTCGGGTTGAGCTGCGATATACGCTGGTGGACGGCAGCCTGGTTGTCCGCGTGTCTTGGGATGATTTAGTGCCCTCTTCCGGCGCGGTGATAGAATCCATTGGGGTGCTCGAGGGCTTCGGCGCATACGAAAAGAGCGGCGCGGGCGACTTCCTGCTTCTTCCGGACGGCTCCGGCGCGGTGGTCAACACAGGCAAGACGGACGTTAACTTTACACAGCCCTTGAGCTTTCAGATTTATGGTCCCGATAGGGCGACGCCGTCGGCAAATTACGCCTTCTCCGCAATATTGCCGGTGTTTGGTATCCGCCGCGGCAACAGCGGCTTTGCGGCTTACATTGAGCAAGGCGACGCCATCGCCTCCGTCATCGCGGACCGTCAGCGCAGCGGCAACAGCGTTAACAGCGTGGGCACGCGCTTTGCCGTCACGCCCACCGTGACTCAGCCAAAGGGCAGCAAAACAGCCGTATACAGCGCGGCGAAGAGCTATAAAGAGCCTGTGGCAATCCGATACCGCTTCCTTTCCGGCACGGCGGCAGATTACTCCGGCATGGCGGGCGCGCTGCGCGAACAGTTGATTCGCAGCAAGCTAATCCCGTCACGCGCGGTGGAAAATCAGGATAAGCTGCCAATCAACATCACGTTGACGGCTACGGCGCGTGTTAAGCGCGGCATTGAATACACAAAAACACTCACCACTGCCGAACAGGCGCAGGAGCTTTTGGCCCTCATAAAGAGTAAGGGGATAGACAACGCCTTCCTGCAATTGGTCGGTGCAACGCAGAAAAGCGGCAATGTGCAGGTGCTCAGGCGCGTGGGCGGCAATGCTGAATACACCAAGCTGCAGAATCTGGTTCGGGCGCAGAATATGCAGCTTTTCCTTGATGTCCCGTATATCACGGGCTCCGGCGGCGCAAATGCGGAGAACCTCTACGGCAAAACGGTGAAGCTGCCTCAGCTTAGCGAGGTCAGTGAGTTATACGGCGCAACAGTGCGGGATGTTCCGCTGCGCGCGGTGGGAACGCTGGAAAAAATCACCACTAAAATCCTGCTCAGTCTGCGAGATATAGAGCCGATGGGACTCTCGCTCAGCGACTTGGACACGGCGCTTTGCTCGGATTATTCCGGCGACTTCAACAACCGCCAGAGCGCGGCGCAGGAGATTAAGGCGCAGCTCACGCCGCTTTCCACAGAGCGCAAGCTGATGGTGCCCGGCGGGAACTTCTATCTGCTGCGCAGCGCGTCCGTTGTAACGCGTCTGCCCAGTGCCGCGCGTGCCATTAAAGAGAGTGCGGCTTATGTGAGTATTCCGCTGGCGCAGATGCTGCTCCACGGCGTGGTGGATTACTCCTTTGCGCCGCTTAATCTTGAGGAAAAGCCGGAGAAAGCGCTGCTCAAAACAATTGAGTACGGCGCACTGCCCGCGTTCAGTTGGGTAGCTAAGGCTCCCGAGAGCGGCGACACTGCCGCGGATAAGCTTGACTACGAGAGCTCCCTGACTTTTGCGGCGCAAAGCAGCTCCAAAGCCACCGAGGCGCTTGCCGATTTGCGCGGCTCGCGGATAACGCGTCACACCGTCCACCAAGCAGGAGTGACGGGTACGGAATACGAATCCGGCGCGGTGGTCTACGTTAACGCAACGGAAAAAGCAGCCACCGTAAACGGGCTGACAATACAGGCAAACAGCTTTTTGCGGGTGAACTAAGGCGCTGAATTTGCTTGCAATCTTTGCCGGCGTATAGTATAATACAGTTGGCACAGGCAGGGGGGGCGGATTTTGCGCAAGCGAATTCTGTCAGCGTGTTGAACGTCTTCAACGGGCAGAAGCTGCCTTCGAGCCAGCGCCCGGGCGGTTCACTTGACCCTCCATCCTTAACACGGGGGAGGTGATATTATGGAATACTTAGTGATACTCTACCTAATCCTTGCGGTTACGGCAGTTCTCATCGCTTCGGTACGATATAATAAAAAGAAGTAGACCGCTCCCCCTAGCCAGGTAAGCGGTCTACTTCGGTAATCAATTATCCGGTCAAGCGAACCGTTCGGTTTCGTCTGCCTGTGCCACTATTATATGCCATATTGTTATATTTGTCAAGCCCCATACAAAAAGAGGAGTTCATCCATGAAATGCCCATTCTGCGGACGCGAGGACAGCCGCGTCATCGATTCCCGCCCATCGGACGAGGGACTGCGAATCCGCCGCCGCCGCGAGTGCGAGAACTGCAAAAAACGCTTCACGACTTACGAGATTGTGGAGACTATCCCCATCGTTGTGGTCAAAAAGAACATGACGCGCGAGCCGTTCAGCCGCGAGAAGCTCTTCAACAGTCTGCTGCGTGCCTGCGGCAAGCGCCCTGTTGAAACCGCCGCGTTGGAGCGTATTGTGGCCGATATTGAAACCGCGCTGCAGAACTCGTTGGATCGTGAAATCCCCAGCGAGAAAATCGGCGGGCTGGTTATGGAGAATCTGCGTACGCTTGATGAAGTGGCGTATGTGCGCTTTGCGTCGGTCTACCACCGCTTTCAGGATATCAGCACGTTCAAGGAAGCCATTTCGCAGATACTTGGGGAGCGTGATTAATTTCCCGCAGGCATCTCGGTATAGTTTATGCCAAAGCAACACGCTATAAAATAACAGGCGATAGATTAACGCACAAGCTATTGCCCGGAAATTAAGTGAGCGCTGATTTATAGGCGCTTGTTGTTGTTTGTTGGATATACCGGCAGCTTTAGCTCCAGCTCCAGCTAGAGCTGCCGGTATATTTTATATATATCTATGCCGCAAAATTGCCGTAAGATTTCAGCGACTAAATTCCACATGCGGCACTAACTTAAGTTTAAGCTTTAATTTAAGTTAGGCGTCAAAAACTCTGCGCAAAAACAAATAACAGACGTTAGATCACCCACAATCTAACGTCTGTTTGTCCGATATCTGAGAATCTATTGCAGGACGTAAATCCGCACGTTCCGCGCTCCCCAATTGATGCACGCGGCCATGCTGGGCATGAACAAATCCACCATACAGCTCTGCTGTTTGACGAACAGCCCTGTGTCGCTCGCCACAGCGTAACCATAGACATACTTGCCGTCCGTGGACACAATATAGAGTTCCGTGCCGTATGGGAATTGGCGCGGGTCAACGGCAATGTTGCCCGGCACACATGCCCGCCCGGACGCGCCATAGCTGCCGATGGAGTAGCTCTTTGCTTTGCCCTCAACAACAGATTTGTAGTTTTTGGGTATGCCGTTTTCGTCCAGCCGGAGCTTGCTTGAGGGCTGCAGGACGCTGATTGGCTTGAGCCCCGTCTTCATAATCACGGGCCTGTAAGCCGCCGAAACCGCGCCGATAAGCTTCACCTGCTCAACAGGCGTTTTGACCTCCACGGTGCTTTCCTTAACTGTGCCGGTTTTTTTGCCGTCCACATACTTGTCTTTATATGTGACTTTATTGACCCCGGCTACGCCTTTTGTGCTGATTTTCGTTTCGCCCACATAAAGGTCGTTTGAGTAGCGTTTGCTTGTGGTGAACGCCACTTCCTCGTTGACCGTGCGGGTCTTGTATGTCACGCGCCCAACGGTGATTTCCACCGTTTTGGTGAGTGCGCTTTCTGGATTCGGCGCAACCTCATCAGTGGCTTTATATGCGACTCCGGCAAGCTTCAGCGCGTCCTTAACTGTGCCGCTGCTTAGCCAAAACTCCTGCGTCTTGCCGTCAGCCGTGACTTTGACGCTGAATGCGCGCGTAATTTTGATTTCCAGCCCATCGGTGAGGACTGTTTCTGCTGCGGGTGTAACGCTGTCCTCAACGCGCAGGGTGTATCCGCCTTGCTCCAGCGCCCTGCCGACTGTTCCGGCAATAACCGCCAGTGTTTCGCTCTTGCCGTCGAAAATGCGGACAGAGGCTGCGCGGTAAAGCGTAACACGGCTGTCAGAGCCGCGGCTGAATTCGCTGCCGTCAATCAGGTCGCCGGGACGCGATTCAATTCCGGCCTCCGCCAAAATATCGGCTGTGCTTTTTGCCCGGGTCTCTATGGTTTTGGTTTGACCGTCAGCCGCAATAGTCACGGTAAAGACATCCGCTGCTGCCGCAATAACTGCTGTTGTGCTCAATAAAATCGCCAGAACAACCAATATCGCAACAAACCTGCGTTTTCGGTGACTGTGATTCGCCATGAAAATATTTCCTTTCTTGCAGCTCTATCTGCCGCACAAAAGATGGTGAGTGGATTCGTCGGCGGAGTTCTGCCCGCCTGCTGGTAGTATATTGTCCAAACTTTCGATTGTCAAGCGAGAATACCAAGTACGTTTTGTGCAATATGCACAAACGCTTTGGGGAGAATTTTGGAGAAACACGGAAAACTTGCGGATAAAGAAATTTGGCACAGCCCAAAACATGCAGAATTTTGTACGAAAGGGAGAAAAAGGCGGTTACAATTTCGTCATAATTGATTTTCGGCGCAAAAAATCACAATATGTAGCGATTTTTGTCCGATAAATCGCTATATATTGCGCTTTAATGGTTGGTTGATGCATTTGCTCATGTGATATATTTCAACGCAAACGCAGCTGTATGGTAGTTTTTTGTACCGCAGAAGTTTAGATCCAAATAAACGTATGTACCCCGTGCAGGGGCACAGGTTCTTGTGCATCCGCTGATTTTCACGCATCGCTGCGCCGCGGCGCAGCGATGATTATTAACACAGCGGGCGCGCCCCTGCAGGATAATTAACAGGTATTTAGCCGGCTTTGCCGCCAAGCAAAACCCAAAATGTGCTGCCCTTGCCAAGCTCGCTCTGCACACCGTAATGCGCCCCGTGCCGTTCCAGCACCTCCCGCACAATCGCAAGCCCAAGCCCCGTGCCCGTAACCGCGCGTTTGTGCGCCTTGCCGCTCTTATAATACCGTTCCCAGATGTTGGGGATTTCCTCCGGGGCAATGCCCGTGCCCGTGTCGCGCACGGCAAAGTATACGCCCTCCGGCTCACGCCGCAGGCAGACGCCAACCGCCTTGTCCTCACCGGTGTGGTTGATTGCGTTGCCGATTAGGTTGATGAGCACACGCCGAAGTCCCGCCGCGTCGCCAATGACGGTAAGGCTGTCCTCCACCTCTGTGTAGAAGTGGCAGCCGCCGCTTTCCTCCAGAGCCGCAAAGCTCTCCAACACCTCCCGTGTGATTGCTGAAAGGTCAAGCGGCTGCGGATTCCACGCCGCAGAGCCGTCCTGCAAACGGCTGAGCTCAAGCACCTCGCCAACCATGCCGGAGAGCCAATCAGTCTCACGCTCAATGGTTTGGCAGTGACGGTCGCGGGCCTGCTTGTCGTCCCCGCACACGTCGCGGATTATTTCGCTGTGCATTCTGATGACGGTCAGCGGGGTTTTCAGGTCGTGGCTGATGTTGGCAATCAAATCCTTGCGGTATTGCTCCAGGCGGGATAGCTCACCCGCCGCATAGCCAAGGGTTTGCGCCAGCTCCTGCGTTTCCGCAAAGCCGTCAGTCCCCGCGGCAAAATCGGCGGAGAAATCGCCCTGTGCCAGCCGCCGCGCGGAGCCGGTCAGCGCAACGATTGGCTTGGAGAGCCGCTTGGCAATCCACTGCGCCGCCACCAAGCCCAAAAGGAGGACTACGGCGGAGATTATAAAAAACTGTTGGCGCAGGACGGTAAGCGTTGCGCTCATTGGCGGGATGGTGCTGCTGAAATAAAGATATCCGCCCAAGTTTTCCGGCAAACGCGCAACAAATACCGCCTTTACGGCGCTTTGCGCAGCTCCGTTTTGGGCTTCATCGGTTTCTTCGGCAAGGTAGCGGATAGTGCCGCCCTTTGTGTCGCTGAATTTTTCCTGAATCTGCGCAAACTCCTCCGCGGGAAAGCGCAGACGGAAAAACGGAATCGCGCTGCCCAGACCGTCATATAGGTTAAGAAGAGAGCCGTCCTCGTCCATACGCAGGATGCGCAGGTTGTGGTCAAAGGCGTAGTCGTCCAGTGCGGAGAGCGTGCCGTTGTTCTCAACGCTGTGCAGCACCTGCGTGCCGACCCGCTCCAGCTCGTCAAGCTCCATCCTCACGTGGAACGGGTGCAGCAAAACAAACTGCAAAACCCACAAAACCCCCAGCACAAGCAGGCTAAGCAGGGAGATATATAACGAGATTTTGAAGCGAAGGCTTTTGGTTTTCATTTAGTTACCTACAATACACTGGATGCGGGTTATTGATTTGCGCAATCTAAACGCCCGGAGTTACCCGACTATTCAAAGCGGTAGCCCACGCCGCGCAGGGTTACGATGTGCTCCTTGTGGCGTCCAAGGCGTCCGCGCAGGGTTTTGATGTGCGTATCCACGGTTCTGTCGTCGCCGAAAAAGTCGTAGCCCCAAATCTTGGAGAGCAATGTTTCACGGCTCAAGGCAATGTTTTTGTTGCGCGCAAGGAAAAAGAGCAGATCATATTCTTTGGGCGTCAGCTCAGCCTTTGCTCCGTCACAGGTCACGGTGCGGGCCGTCATATCAACAAGGAGCCCGTCGTTCTCATAGGTTTCGTGCCCGTCCTCCGAATTTTCCGTCCCGGGTTCCGGTTTTGCTCTTGCGCAGATTGCCTGTATCCGCGCAATTAGCTCCTTGACGGAAAACGGCTTTGTCACATAATCGTCCACGCCCAGCTCAAAGCCGAAGAGCTTGTCATATTCCTCACTCCTCGCGGAGAGCATGAGGATTGGCACGCGCGAACTGCGGCGGATTTCCTTGCACGCGGAGAATCCGTCCATGCGCGGCATCATAATATCCAGCACGATAATGTCGAAATCGTCCGCGCGGCTTTTTTGCACGGCGTCAATGCCGTCCTCCGCTTCGGTAACATCATAGCCCAAAAAGCGCGCGTATTCGGCAAAGCCCTCGCGGATTGCCTGTTCATCGTCGGCGATTAGGATTTTGTACATAGCTTAACACTCCGTTGTTTATTGTATGGCAGTATTATCGCCCCAAGCTGTGCCGTGGGCGTGCGCGTTTTGTGAGGGTTGGTTGAATTATGCTCAGCGCCAATATTTGTTGTGTGTTTTATTTCTGTTGCAGGGGTGATTCTTCCGGTCACAATGCCCCTCTTAGGACAGAACTTCAAGCGTTTCATTTTTGAATTCGATAAACCAATCGCTTTCTAACGCGGGAATATCTGCTAAATATTCACCCGGTGGAAAGCTTTCTTCCCCTTCTTAATCAACACGCCGCCGTCCGCTACCTGCTCCCGCGTGAGCGCAAAATCAATCGCCGCAACAAGCTCTCCGTCCGCACGGACCCCGCCCTGCTGCACCAAGCGCCGCGCCTCCGCTTTGGACGGAGCAAGCTCGGTTTTCACCAGCAGGTCAAGGATATTCGCTTTGCCGCCGATGAAGTCTGCGTCCGTCAGTGTGGTTGAGGGCGCGGCATCGCCGGCGTTGCAGTCAACGCCGAAGAGAGCGCGTGCCGCCGCCTGTGCTCTATCGGCTTCTTCCGCACCGTGGATGAGCTTCGTGACCTCGTACGCCAGTATCTCCTTGACGGCGTTGAGCTCGCCGCCGGTTTTCTGCGCGTATTCCTCAATCTGCGGCACGGGCATAAAGGTGAGCATTTTCAAGCAGTTGATAACGTCTGCGTCGTCCACGTTGCGCCAGTATTGATAGAAATCATAAGGACCGGTTTTGTTCGGGTCCAGCCAAACCGCGCCGCCCTCGGTCTTGCCCATTTTGCGCCCGTCGCTGGTCAGCAAAAGCTTGACTGTCATGCCGTAGCTCTCCTTGCCGTCCATGCGGCGGTTGAGTTCCACGCCGCCGATGATGTTGCTCCACTGGTCGTCGCCGCCAAGCTGGAGGATGCAGCCGTATTTGCGCCGCAGGACAAGGAAATCGTAGGACTGCATTATCATGTAGTTAAGCTCAAAGAACGAGAGACCTTTTTCCAGCCGCTGCTTGTAGCACTCTGCGGCAAGCATTCTGTTGACGGAAAAATGCACGCCCACGTCGCGCAGAAACTCAATGTAGTTGAGGTTGCACAGCCAGTCCGCATTGTTGACGATGTGTGCGTTGCCGTTTTCGAAGTCAACAAGGCGGGACATTTGCCGGCGGAAGCAATCGATGTTGTGGTCAATATCCTCACGCGTTAGCATTTTGCGCATATCGGTTTTGCCGCTCGGGTCGCCAATCATGCCGGTGCCGCCGCCAAACAGCGCGATGGGAATATGCCCCGCCCGCTGGAGGTGCGCAAGGAGCATAATCGCCACAAAGTGCCCCACGTGCAGGCTGTCTGCCGTTGGGTCAAAGCCAATATAAAAAGCTGTGGGCTTATCGCCGTTCAGCAGCTCACGTACCTTGTCCTCGTCGGTGCACTGGGCAATCAAGCCACGGGCCTGCAGTTCATCAAAAACGCCCATAATTGTCTTTCTCCTAAACACACATATATTGTAAGATTATACAGGCATTTTGCGGGATTGTCAAATGCCGTGTGCATTCTTTCCGCCATTTGTGCGTATTCATTAGAAAGCACAGCTAATCATTAAGGATGTCATGATGAAAAAATCCGTTGCCATGTTAACCGCGCTGCTTATGGGCTTAATGATTTTCGCCGCCTGCGCGGATCATCCCGTGCCGCCGCCATCTGCGCCGCAAGCGTTTCGCGCCGTTTTGAGTGTGCAGGGCGAAGGATATGCTCTGCAATGCGATTGGGAGCAGAGCTTGCCGGGCAGCGCTGTGTTCCGCGTCACTGAGCCGGAAACACTTGCCGGGCTGACGCTGACCTTCACCGGGACAGACTGCCGTGCCGCATACAAAGGTTTGGCGACTGACGTCTTCTTGCCGGCGCAGTCGTTCTTTAGGGAATTGATGGAGGCGCTTTCTGTTTATGATGAGCTGTCCTATGCGGATAAGGGCGGCTATATTGAAACGCAGGGGCGAATCCGCACGGGAGATTTTGTGATAAGGCAAAATGAACTTAGCGGTGATTATCAGAGCTTTATGCTGCCGCACGGCGAGGCGGAAATTCTTTCGTCGGAAAACGGCGGTTGAGGGCGATGGGTACGATAGATGCGGCTGAGTTTTCGCTTGCATATAAAACATAATATCAGCACAGAGCTGATACTCAGAGCTGATAGTATGTATACATACTATGTTAACACCGTAAAAACATAGTAATTACAGTGATTTTTCGCGAAATGTTATTATTTTTTTCTGTAGATTTGATGGCTTTGTCCGCTCTTGCCAACATTATCTAAGTACTCTTTCCCGCCCTTTTCCGCATAGAACGAAAACAGGCGGCCAAAGGTTTTTCTGTCTGACGGCGATAGTTTTCGCCAAACATAACCTATGAAAAGATCCTGAACGGCGAAGCAGTCGCCGGAGTCGAGTTTTTTGATTTCAGCCCTTGCTTGCTGGAGCAGTTTTTCCAAGTCATCCAAACTTAACGGCTCATACAATTTGAAGAAACGCAGTGCCATAAAAATACCTCGTTTACTGTGTTTTTTGGAGATTAACATAGTATGTATACATGCTATGTTAACATACTATCAGCTCTGAGTATCAGCTCTGTGCTGATGTTATGTTTATTATACCCCCCAAATGCCCATCTTGTCAACCCACTTTCAGCGCGAGTTGTTCCGGTAGCCATCTGTTTTTGACGATACTCGGGGGAATTTCTCCTAAATATCACAATTCCGCAAGATGTCTAAAAAGCTGTTCCTGTTCCGCCAGCACGTGCGGCAATCGGTCCAGCATATAACTCGGCGTAAGCGAACGTGCTGCAATAACGCTGTCCGCAACAGCCAGGTCACCGCAAAGCCCGTGCACGAATACCGCGCACTCCGCCGCCGTGCGTGCGGGCAATCCCTGACCCCAAAAGCCGAGCATAATTCCTGCCAGCATGTCGCCGCTGCCTGCAGTCGCCATGGCAGGGTTGCCTGTTTTGTTGCGGTAAACGGCAGGCGAGCCGCAGTGCGCAACCAACGTCCCTGCGCCCTTAAGAACCAGCGTCACGCCGTATTCCGCCGCAAATCTGTGCGCCGCGTGCAGACGTACCGAATCGCGTTCAGCACTCATACTGCGAGGGTCGGATAGCGTACTCACGCCCGCTTGCAAACGCGCGAATTCACCCGCGTGCGGCGTAAGAATAGTCGGTGCGGAGCGTGCGCGCAGCAAATTGAGCTTGCCGACCAAAAGATTCAGCGCGTCCGCATCCAGAATCAGCGGGGCGGGGCACTTTTCTGTAAGCTCCGGCACAATAGCCGCAGTGTCAAGGCTTTGCCCTAAGCCGCAGCCCAAAAGCACCGCATCCGATTTTTCGCACGCCGAAAGCAACTCCTCCAGCGCGCCCTTTGCCAACTGTCCCTGTGTATTGCCGGGCAGCGGGAAGAGTATGGGCTCCGTAAGCTGCGGGGCAATGGCCGCATACGCCGCGCGCGGGAACGCCGCCCTCACAACCCCGGCTCCGGAGAAGACCGCCGCGCGCGCGGCCAACACTGCCGCACCCGGAAAGCGCTCACTGCCGCAGATTGACAGCACACGCCCGAAGTTATATTTGTGCGCGTCACGCCGGCGCGGCGGGAAGTGCTTGCAAAAATTCTGCGCTGTGCGGGAGTAGGTGAATACGTACATGGTGCGCTCCTTAAATTGCTTGTTGGATTTCAGAGCTTGATGTATTGATAACGGAATCTGACGTTTAGCATATCACACTGCGCGGGAAAAATCCAGCGATTTTACAGCAATATCTGCAGGGGGGCTTGAAAAAGTTACGCAAATGTAATATACTGTAGGCAAGACTTCTGAAACAGGAAGGAAGGTGCGCCTCTTATTCGCCGTTTTTCTCGGCATCAAATTAAAAAATATCAGGAGAAATTCCTATGCATATATTAATCCTTGGCGGCGGAATCGCCGGGCTTGCGCTTGCGGGCTTGATTGACGGCACCAAGCACCGAGTGGTTGTTTTGGAGCAGGATTCACCCGAAGAGTTCGCCAAAAAATGGAACTGGTACGATAACCTCAACGTTGCCGAGCTGCGCCGTTTGGGCTATGGCGGCGTACTCCCCGATTCATTCCCGGAGCAGGGTAAGCGCACGATTGCATCGCTCTCCGGCAAGTTTAAGCTGCGCTTCAGGATTGAGCGCCCTCTCAGCTATGAGCAGGTATCAAGGCAAAGCTTGCTGGCTAATCTGCGCGAAAAGGCGCGGGAGAACGCAAATCTGCGCTACGACACTCAAGCGGAAGCTCTGCTGATTGAAAGCGGGCGGGTTGCGGGCATAATCCTGCCGGACGGACGCGAGATTCGTGCGGACTTGACCATTGACTGCACCGGCGTATCGGAAATCAGCAAGCCGCTGCCGGGGGGATCGTTCCTCGCGGAAGAAGACACTATGACCGTCTTCCGCGGTATTTTTCCGCACGAAAAAAAAGACACTCCTCCCACAATGGACTGCGTTGCCGTCAGACCGCTTGGAACCAAGGGCGTGAGCCGCTACAGCCTTGACGCGGCGGACAAAGCGGATATATTCATCAGCCGTGTCGGGCTTGCCGAAGCAAATTGGGCGGAGGGGCTTTTAAGTAATCTGCTTAAACAGCAAAGCGCTTGGGACGAACCGGACGTCCCCGCCGGTAATTGGGGCGAATACAAGGTTCCCGTGCGCTGCCCCTTGACGCAGATGGTCTTTGACGGCTGTGCGCTGCTTGGCGACAGCGCCTGCATGACAAGTCCGTTCATGGGGACAGGGATTGTGAATGCGCTTCACGGCGCTAAAATTCTGGCGGAGCTTATCAATGACGGCGGCGGCGCGGACATGGAGTCCCTCTGGAAATATCAGGTGCGCTATTACCGCGAAGCCGCCAAAAACACTTGGCGTACGGACATCATGAAACGCTGGCTGCTGAAAATTCCGGACGAGCTTCTGGAGCGCGTATTTTCCTCGCGCATTGTCAGTCAGCAGGACGCGGAGCGAATTTACACGGGGCGATTCTTCTCCCTTACGCCGCCTGACCTCCTGCGCCGCGGCCTGCAATTGCTTCCGCACCCAAAGCTGATGATTTCAGTGCTCAGCATGTTTTCACACGCAATTTGGGCGGAGGAATGCGGGCGGTCAATCCCCGAGGAATATAACGAAAAGCGTGTTGCCGCATGGCAGCAGCGGCTTGCGCGGGCAATGGAGTGAATTTGCGGAAAACTCCGAGAACGGCAATCCTCCGGGCCGCAACGCCGGCATGGCGCTGACAAGAGGGTCTGACGAAAATAACGCGGACGGCAGATTGCCGCCCTTATGCACAGCAAGGAGGCTAACATGGCTGAAATCTATAAAGGCATTGCCGAGGATGGTCAGGAAAAGGAGCTGCTCCGCTTTTTGGATAAGGTCTTCACGCGCTTGCGGGTGCGCGCGGTGCCGTATTTCCTGCCGCTGCTGCCAAAGCTCTATAAACACGATTACCGCCCATGCCAAAACAACATCGTCATCCGTGACGAAAAGGGGCTCCGCGCGGCGGTGGGACTGTATATGCTCACATATGTATGCGGAGGCGAAACGCTGCTTGCCGGAGGGATCGGCAATGTTGCCGTTGGCAAAAAGTTCCGTGGCATGGGCTACATGAAGGAGCTGATGGGCGAGGCATTGAGCATCTGCAGCGAACGCGGCGCGGACTTCATGGTGCTGGGCGGCAAACGCCAGCGCTACAATTACTTTGGCTATGAGCGTGTAGGCGCGCTGTATGAATACCGCGTCACAGCCACAAATATACGCCACGTGCTCGGCGGCGGCGACGCGCAGGGCTTCTCTGTGCACCGGCTGAGGAAGGACGACACAGAGTACCTTGCCAAGATCTATGCGCTGCGGCAGAACGCACCCGTGCATGTGGATTGCAAGGAGGACGCACTCTATGACACCTTGCGCTCTTGGTTCGCCAAGCCGTATGTGCTGTTGGACGACGGCAGCTTCGCCGGGTATTTCATCGTCAACAGGTCCGGCAGCGTGATTGAGGAGCTGCGGCTTTTGGACAGCGCAAAATTCCCGCAAACAGTCAGCGTGATTTTTCAGGAGCTTTGGCGCAGTAAACTTAAGTTCGATTTTTCACCTGCGGAAACTGAGGCAAACGCCTTCTTCCGCAGCCTTTGCGAGGACGCAAACATACGCACGCCGGAAAGCTACCTCATTCTGAATTACCGCCGTGTGCTGGAGGTCCTTATGCAGGAGCAAAACAACCGTGCCCCGCTGGTTGACGGCGCATTCACGCTGCACATCAACGGCTTTGCGGGCGAGGAAAACCTGCGCATTGCCGCAGATGACGGGCAAATCAGCGTCACGCAAACGGATGCGCCCCCCGATGCCGCCTTGGAGCACCTGGCCGCAACGCGCGTCCTGTTCGACCCGCTTTCCCCGGAGCGCGATGCTTTGCCGCCGATTGCGCGGGCTTGGTTCCCGGTGCCGCTGTTCTTCCCCAATGCTGATATGGTTTAATACAGGCAACGCCTGTTAGACGACGTGCGTGACGGAAGGCGACGTTCTCGGAGGCGAAACTCTTAAGCCAAATGTTATCGGGCACAGATGTAAGTTTTTTGGGAAAGGCAACGAAAAGCTGCTATTGTTGAATGGCAGAAATTGTTAACCGAAAAAGAGCTTGAAATTGCCAATTTGCGGCAACAGATTTCTTCCCTGACGCAGCAATTCAAGCCGGTGCAGGCTCGGAGCTTCGTCAGCTGCGGCGGAAAACACCCGCAGCGGTTGACGGGGCGGGCAACGCGCGGGAAGGTGTGTTCATGCGTTCGCAGCGGGGGGCTTCGCCGGAAGCTCTTGACATATCGTTAAAATTCAATTATAATATGCGAATAGCATTGGGGTGTCGCCAAGCGGTAAGGCAACGGGCTTTGACTCCGTCATTCGTAGGTTCGAATCCTGCCTCCCCAGCCAGCGGGCAACGCCCGCAAGAAGACGTTCATTACCCAGCGCAAAGCATAACGTTTGTTCCTCGGTAACTTAAACGGCATCTTTTTAAAGTCTCTTTTCAAAGATGGCACTCCTAAAAAGATGCACCCTCGAAAAAGCTGGTGATTAACCGGCTTTTTGGTGCGGTCGGGAGTAACAATCCGCGAAGAAAAAAATTTGGACGCCGGCAAGCGTCAGATAGACTCGAACCATAGTGATTTTAGCCTAAAGCGGAAACTCAAAACAGAATATACAGCCGTGAAGGCCACAGTTTTCGATTAGAATCTGTAGGTTTTTGGCATTTTAAGGAGGAATTTTCATGTTAAAAGTTTTAGTAGCCTCGGCGACCACACGGACATTATTGATTTGCCCTACCCGCCCGGTACGAGAGTCGAGCTGAACTCAATCTGCAACGGCGAACCCGGTATGCCGCCGGTCTTGCGCGGGACTGTGAAATTCATCGACTACGCACCGCAAATCCACATCAGCCGGGGCAACGGGCGCGGCTTGGCGTTGATTATGGAGGAGGACAGTTTCCGCAAACTAACGCCCGAAGAAATCGCTGAGAAACAAAGCTCACAGAAACAAAAAAGTGGGGTGATTTTTTTATGAGAAATATAAAATTTTTTCTGTCGGACTCGGCGGCGGCACGGCTCTTAAAGAGTGTTTCGGAGGAAGTCAAGGGCGGCGCGTCTACGATGTGCGCGGCGCGGCGCACCCGAAAAGCTCATCGCGGAGATTGAAATTACGCTCAATTCGCGTGGCATGCGGACGGCTGCGAAAAGTCGTCATCGAGAACCGCGATTTCGAGCCGCTGATCCGCCAACACGACCGCCCGGATTCCGTATTTTACTGCAATCCGCCGTACTTTGACACCGAGAATTACTGCGATGGCGTACTGCTGCGATGTTGAGATTATCCCAAATACGGCGAGCAGGGACTGCTCACAACGAACCCGCCGAGGAGGATAAGGGCGCGGTAAATGGAGATTTGAGCGTGGATATGCAGGGGGGGGCTTTTCGCTCCGGCCATTCAACTGCTTCTCAAAAAGCAGTTGAATGTTGAATGATTTTATTGTATAATGAATCAATCAAAGTTAGGGGGTTAATAATGGAAAATATGCCAAATCCGAACACGATTTTCCCCGCGCCGAGTATAGATACTGTAACTTATGTAAAACCGACTGTTAAGAGCGAAAATGTAATTGTCGGAGACTTTACCTATTTCAGCGGCATTGATTTTGAGAAGCACATAACACACCATTACAATTTTTACGGTGACAAATTGATTATCGGCAAGTTCTGCCAAATCGCAAGTGGTGTTGAGTTCATAATGAACGGCGCAAACCATCAAATGGACACCGTGTCAACATTTCCGTTTTATATTTTTGAAGGCCGGGAACAATCCGCGCCACCGCTTTCAGCTATGCCGCTTAAAGGCGATACGGTTATAGGTAATGATGTTTGGATAGGACAAAACGTCCCAATCCTGCCCGGTTCGCACATAGGTGATGGCGTGATTGTCGGTGCAAACAGCACTGTAGGCGGCACAGTCGGGGCATATTCAATTGTTGCGGGTAATCCGGCGCGGCTCATAAGAAAACGTTTCGATGACGAGTTGATTGACCTTATTCTGAAATTAAAATGGTGGGATTTGCCAACAGAACACATCAAAAAGTTGATACCGATTTTGATCGACAGCGACTTAGGCGTTGTGAAAATCAAAGTGCAAAAATTATTGGAGGAACAACCCTGATTCTCGGCAAAGTGCCGTCATCAGCGACGGCACTTTGGCATAATTCGGCAGCAGATAAGCCGTGGGCGTGATGTGCTTTGCTATGCGGAAACGGCTTGCCGCGGGTTTATTGTCCGCAAGATTCACGGCGACGTAGAGATTGCGGCGTATTTTTTGGATATACTCTTTGCGCAGATAGCTCTTTGTGAGCGTTCCGGCTGTGTTATTATTGCCTGTAAGTGTGGAAATTTCTTCCAGCATAAAACAGCCCTTTGCCGACAAATCGGCGTAGCATTTCAAATCACACACCTCCTAACGGGTCAATCTTCTTTATTTATACATAATATCAGTTCGAAAAACAACCTTTATTCTGCGAAAATGAAGAAGAGGCGTCTGGTAATTACCTCAATCTCGCGTTTGTCGAGATTGAGAGCGATATTGACCTCTGCCGGCCGCGCGGATTTTTCGCTCAATTCGACCTCCTGCGGGAACGGCTTTCCGTTTTGCTTTGCCGTCGCGGTTTTTAGCAAAATTTATATATAATTCCTCCCCTCTCTTCCGATCTTGGGCGATTTGACAGATTTTTCAAGTTTTGTGAACAATCGGTGAAGGATCCTTGATATTACTGGTTTTTTCGGGATGCAACGAAGGCATTTAGTGCGTAATTTCGACTTATTTCCCGGTCGGGCGAGTACCCCCCTGGAAATTTTGTGCATATTGCACAAAAAATCAAACAAAACTTCTACGTCCGCGATAGTCGCCTTACAGGAGCGCCCTGCGGGACTGATTTGCGCAGAATTTTCCTCTTCCCTCTTGACAAACGAACAAAAGTTCGCTATAATGGAAATCATTGGTGGTACATTTGTTCTATACGCGCTTACAGAAAGGAATTCAACATGACAGAGAAACCCATCCCGGCCGCCAAAAACGACGGGCAATTCCCGGGGCCCGCGTTTGGCGGCGACCCAATCCTCACCGCGCTCTTGCGGGAGGCAATCGGCAGCGAACTCAGTTCAGTACAGGCAGCCACGCTCCGCGCAATCTGGTTTGAGGGTGAACGCATAAGCGGCATCGCGCGCGCGGAGCAAATCAGCGAACAAGCAGTACGCAAGCGTTTGAAAAACTGCTACGGCAAGCTGCGCAATGCGCTGCGCTACGCCGTTCGCTATTCTCAGCTGCGCAGCCAATTGGACGACGCAGCGTGAAGTTATATATAAAGAGGTAAAAGATGATAGAAAAAATCGAATTTGAATCGCAGGGTACGGTCAACGAGCAAGCAGGGGCTTTGCAGGATTTATGGGAGTTTTACGTTGCGGAAAGCGAGCATCAGCTGCGGCGCATTACGCAGGCGCGGGCAGAATTCAACAAAATCCCCAACGCACAGCATTCGGCGCGGGGATATCAGGTGCGCTCACGGCTTGCGGTAATGTACCGTCAGCTGGAAGAACTCCGCGAGACTGAGCGCATATTGCGCGGCTACTACCGCTTTTCGGGCGAGTTGCTTCGCGAGAGCAGGGCTTCTGCTGCTTTACACTGCGGCGCAGCTCAGCGCGGTTTCGTTCAGCTCCCGGAACCGTTCGGGCACACGCCCGCGCAGGGCCGCTCTTGCGTCGCCGATTGAAAACGGCAGAATGTTTGCAGCGATTGCCGCGCCCAGGAGTGCAACGTTCAGTGCTTTGGCGCTGCCGCAAGTTTGTAGGACTTTATCAAAGGATATGATGGTAATATTTGGTGCGCGAGTCCGCAGCTCTGCGAGCGGCGGGGGCGGTTCCGCGCTCCGCGCGGCAGGAACCGCCCCCGCCGCCGCTAGTTGCCGATCGCAAACAGCAAGTGCGCCGCCTTGTCTGAGATACCCAAACGCGCGTATAGCTTCGCCAGGCTCGAATGCCAGGAGTATATCCGCCTCTCCGTGCGGAATTAGTGGTGAGTGCGATTCGCCAATGCGCACATGGCTGACGACGGACCCGCCGCGCTGTGCCATGCCGATGGTCTCACTGCCGCGCACCGCCAAATCGCGCGCCAAAGCCATGTCAGCAATCAAGCGCGCCAGCAACACTGTGCCTTGGCCGCCAACTCCGGCGATAAGGATGTTAAGATTATCCATTGCGTGTCCTTGTTCGTTGTTTAGTTCCAGGTGAACGCATATGCGTCCTCCACGTCGATTTCATAAGTAACCCAGGCGAAAGTGCCGATCGTGCCCTCAATGCGCTGATGGAATGCGTAATGGCTGGTGTTGAGCCTGCCGGTCTTGCGGTTTATGCGGGAGACAATTGACGCGTTGGAATAAGATATTTTGAATTCAGCTTTTTTTGTAGCACCGGGCAAATCGTCGTTCTCGCCCTCACCGTCGGTTATGGTGAAAACCTGCCCGTGGTAGCTGTTGTCCTGATAGATTCTGCCGCTCTCAGGCTTAAGGCTAATGGTAACTACATATTCGCCGCCGTCGATTTTGCAGCTCGCGTCCGCAACCCCTGCCGGCTGAAGGCGGCTGGCGTAGCTCTTGCCGCGCACCGGGAGGTTGCTTTTGGTGATAGTCTTCTCCTTGCTGCTGTCTACGTTG
Organism: Oscillospiraceae bacterium; assembly: GCA_031290105.1. Lineage (GTDB taxonomy): Bacteria > Bacillota > Clostridia > Oscillospirales > Acutalibacteraceae > WRKY01. Next base: position 21,924 of record JAITOD010000074.1, on the reverse strand, counting down.
CGCGCCAGGCCAATAGGCCCCGTCATGTCAACGCCCGCCGCAGAACTTTCTATGACTTTGATGCGGTCAAGCGTTTGGGTTGCCTTGTTTGCGTTAGCTTTTGCATCGTTCGCCGCTTTGTTAAAATATTCCACAATGCCGGAAATTGTCCGCAAATTGCTCGGCACTTCCGGTGGTTTTGTGGTGCTCTCGCCGATACTTGCGGATGGCGGCGTTGTTGACGGCGGTTTAGGCGCAGTAGAAGGAGCCGGTGTTGTTGCCGGAGGCAAGGTTGGTATAGTCGCCGTCGGCTCGGTGAACTTCGGCAGCGTTAACGGCTGTGTCGGCTCTGTTGGCGGAAGCGCAAGCGTGGGCGGCTCAGCAAAAACCGTGCGCGGCGGCTCAGTGGGCTTGTTTGCGTCCCCAAAATCGCAAGCAGACAGCAAAACTCCAAGCGACAGCAACATTGCCACCGCCACAAAAGCACTCACGCCGCGCCGCACAGACATAATCGCAGCTCCCGTCCACAGAATATCCGCTCTAATTATAACGCATATTAACGCATAAGTCAATTCTCGCTTGCTTTTCGTCCGCGCAAGTGATACAATATTAAGTATAAAACCACCATATTAATACAGGAGTGCGCCATGAAAGCCAGAATTCCACAGGCAATCGGCAACGGGCTGATGAAAAAGGTTCAAGAAATGCAGGAAAAACTTGCCGCCGCGCAATCGGTTATTGAGGCGACTGAGTATAGCGCGTCGGCGGGCGGCGGGGCGGTCAGCGTAACGCTCAAGGGGGACCACGAGGTCACTGCGGTGACGATTTCCCCGGAGGTTGTTGACCCGGAGGACGTGGAAATGCTCCAGGATTTGCTGATTGCGGCGTTCAACGAGGCCACGCAAAAGGCTGAGGAAGCAATGCATACGGCGGTTGACGGCGCAAAATCCGGCGTGCCGATTCCGGGGCTGTAACTTATTTTCTTTTCACGGGATAAAGAAAAGCGTGAACGTTCTTTACATTGAGCGGCGTATAAAGCTTAAAACTCGGTAGCTGAGCATCGCTCAACCTTAATCACTAAAACCAAAAGGTGGTGACTGCCAAATATGCCCAAAGGCAGCGCGGCGCTCGCGGAGCTGACCGACTGGTTTCATCGCTTGCCCGGCGTTGGCGCAAAGACTGCCCAACGCTTGGCTTATTTTGTGCTGACGCTCCCGGCGGAACAGGCGCAGGGCTTTGCCGACGCAATTTTGTCGGCGCACGAAAAAATCCACCGCTGCCCAAAGTGCTGTGATTTCACCGACGGGGCGCTCTGCGGGGTCTGCGCCGCGCCAAGCCGTGACGCGTCGCTCATCTGTGTTGTTGAAACCCCGCGCGACGTGCTTGCAATAGAGCGCACGCATGAATACGGCGGTGTTTATCACGTGCTGCACGGGGCAATCTCGCCGCTCAACGGCGTGCGTCCGCAGGATTTGACCGTGAAGGAGCTGCTCGCGCGGCTTGCCGACAGTGTGGTACGCGAGGTCATAATGGCAACAAATCCCACCGTTGAGGGCGAGGCGACCGCCATGTACCTCTCACGGCTGATCAAGCCGTTGGGCGTACGGACCAGCCGTCTTGCTTATGGGATTCCCGTTGGCGCGTCGCTGGAATATGCGGACGAGGTCACGCTGCTGCGGGCGCTTGAGGGCCGAAAAGAGCTGTAAGGGGAGGGGTCACCATCACGCTGCAATCCCCGCGCCCGGGAGAGACAATTTACCACGCCCTGCGCAGATTGGGCGTGTTTGTTGATGCGCCCTGCGGCGGGGTTGGCAAGTGCGGCAAATGCACCGTGATTGCCGACGGTAAGGCGGTTTTAGCTTGCCGAACGGCGGCGCGGGCGGGAATGCGCGTGGAACTGCCAGACGCGTCGGCGGATTCTCTAATTGCCAAATCTTCATCTGCGCAGCACGGCAAATGTCACACTGCCGTGATTGATTTAGGCACAACAACCATCACCGCCGCGCTTATTGACGAATCCGGGGCGATCCTTGCGCGGACGACCGAGATGAATGCGCAGCGGGTCTTCGGCGCGGACGTGCTGAGCCGTTTACAGGCGGCCGTTTCGGGGGAGCTTGCGGCCCTGCGTGACAGTGTCCGCGCGCAAATTGGCAGAATGTGTCGCGAGATTTTGGGCGAGCAGCGGGTTAAAAAGTCAGTTGTTGTGGGCAATACAGCCATGCTGCACCTGCTTTTTGGAGCGGATTGCTCCGGCTTGGGGCGCTACCCCTACCAACCTGCGTTTTTGGAAGCGCGTGAGGAACGCGGCTCATTTTTTGGCTGGGACTGGACAAAAATGGTCAATACGCCGCCGTGCCTGCACGCGTTTTGCGGCGCGGACATCACCGCCGGTTTGCTCACATTGGCGGACGCGCCGCGCCCCTATTTGCTTGCGGATTTGGGAACAAACGCAGAGCTTGCGTTGTGCACGGACGCAGGACTTTTTGTCACATCGGCGGCGGCGGGTCCGGTGTTTGAGGGCGCGGGTATTTCATGCGGAATGCCGGCGCTGCCCGGCGCTGTCTGCGGATTTTCTATTCTTGGCGCTCGGACAAAAATCGTCGCAATCGCCGGTTCAAAGCCATGCGGTATTTGTGCCGGCGGGCTGGTTGATGTGCTTGCAGAGCTGCGCCGCACATACCAACTGCGCGCGGACGGCTCACTCGCGCAGGCATATCAAGTTGCGGCGGGAATCACCATAACTCAGGCGGATGTGCGGGCGTTTCAGCTTGCAAAAGCAGCGGTTGCGGCTGGTGTTGAGTTGCTCTGTGCACACGCTGATATTGATCCGCGCGAGCTGAAAATGACGGCGCTTTCCGGTTCGCTTGGCAGTGCGCTGAGCCTCGCTAATACAATGCGTCTGGGGATTTTTGGAAGAGCAATTCCTCAAATTGCCCTCGGCAACAGCGCGCTTGCGGGAGGAATTTTGTATGCTCTGCTGCCAAAAGCTGTGCAAAACGCAGATAAAATCGCGCAAGCCGGTGAATATATAGATTTATCATTAGTGACGAATTTTCAAGATTCGCTGCTAAAAAATATGACGTTCTCGTCTTAGTCTTATGTGATTTATTTTGTCACAAAGGAGGTTGTACCATGCCCGCACCAATCTATGATGCACTGCTGGCGCAGGCGGCTTGCGGGCGCGTGCCGCTGCACATGCCGGGACACAAAAATACGCCGGGCAGTGCGCTTCCGCCGGAACTGGCGGCATTTTTGCGGCTGGACAGCACAGAACTGCCCGGCACCGGCGACCTTTTTGCAGGTTTTGGGGCAATCCGCGAGGCTGAAGCCCTGGCCGCGGATTTGTTCGGCACGGCGCAAACGCTGTTCAGCGCGGGCGGCGCCACGCTGTGCATCCAAGCTATGCTGCGGTGTGCGTTGCCTCATGGCGGAAAATTGATCTGCGGACGTGTGCTGCACCGCGCGGCAGCGGACGCGTTTTGTCTGCTGGGGATTGAGCCGGTTTTTCCGGACTGCGACGGCTCTGCAGGCGGACACTTTCCGGGGCGGGTCACGCCGCAGGCACTCAAGTCGGCGCTGCGCCAACATCCTGACGCGCGCGCGGTTTATGTCACCTGCCCGGATTATTTTGGCACATTGAGTGATTTATCGTCACTTGCCAAAGCCGCCCATGCGGTGGGTTTGCCCTTGCTGGTTGATGCGGCGCATGGAGCACACTTGGATTTTCTGAACGCGGCGCGCGGAGCGGTTACAGCCGGCGCGGACTTTGCGGCAGAGTCCGCGCACAAGACGTTGCCCGCACTGACCGGAGCCGCGTGGCTGCACCTTGCACACGCAAGTGACACAGACTCCGCTCGGCACGCCATGCGCATGTTCGGCTCGTCAAGCCCTTCGTTCCCGATTTTGCTTTCGTTGGACTGCGCGCGGGCGTGGCTGGCAGAGCGCGGAGCGTATGAACTGGCGCGGCTGGCGGAACGAGTCGCAATCAGCAAAACCTTGCTGGAAAAACTTGGCTTTTTACAGCCGCCGGGCGACGTTGACCCATTGCGCATTGCTTTCGCCGTGCCGAAAGATTGCGGCGCAGGTAGATTTCTGCGCGAAAACGGCATTGAACCTGAATACGCTGAGCAGGGTAAAGTCATACTCATTCCGGGGGCCGCGAACGGCATAGATGATTTTGCGCGGTTGGGTACGGCGTTATCCGCATTGGCAGTTGAGCTTGAGGCATTTCTTCCGTGCGACGAAACGTCACCCAAGTTTCCAATTCCTCAACGGATTATGTCTCCGCGTGAGGCGTTTTTGGCGTCGGTTATTTGTGTGCCGGTTGACCGCGCCGTGGGGAAAATTTCCGCGCGCAACATAATCCCATGCCCGCCCGCCGTACCTATAGTGCTTGCGGGCGAGGAAATCAACGGCACAGTTGTTGGGGCGCTTGCGGCAGCAGGAATTGATTCCGTTCTGGTTGCATCTGAAGCATAAGCAAAAACGCCGCCCAAGCTGAGCGGCGTTTTTATTTTATTTACGGCGGTTTTACGCCTCAACTTTTTTCTTGCGCAGAACAAACGCCGCGCCAACAGCAACCACCAGCACACCCATAGCAACCAACGCAATATCCATACCTACGCCGGTGTCGGGGATTGAAGGAGTTGTGTCATCCGGTGTTGGTTCCGGCTCAGGGATTTCAGGAGCAGCAACCGCCGTAGGCACTGTAGTTTTTGCGCCGCCGGTATAAACGCCGGTGTAAAGCTTGCTGAAGAAGCTGAAGATTACACTGTCACTCAGGGCATCCTGCAGATTAATACCCATAGGCTCAAGGAACCCGCCAATGGTATCAGTAAAGAGGGAAACGACCTCCATATCGGCCAAACCTCCGCCGAACAGTGCAGACAGGTCAGGAACCCCCATACTTGAAGCGGTGTCGCCAAGAACGCTGGTTAATGTATCCAAGCTGATGCCGCCCAAAAGATCGGTTAAAATGGACATGTCGGGAAGCCCAAGGCTCTCAGCGGCGCCCTTAACAGCGGGATCCAGCGTGTCCTGCGGCGCTGTGGTCTGCCCAAGAAGACCCTCCAGCTCCGGGTCCAATGCATCTGAATCCTCCGCAAACGCGAACAACCCAAAGGTAAGCAACATGCTCATTGCAAGAAGAAGTGTTAATGCCCTTTTCATGATTTGACAATCCTTTCTCTGTCTCCTATGTGATGATTATACCAGCACTTTGCTCCGCTGTCAAGTGTTTTTGCAAAAAAACTTTATTTTTTTGTCGGAAACTCTTTCCACGAGCCGCAAATGCCAAAATCTGTCAATATTCCACTTCCGGGTGATCGTATTTCTTGCCGCCCTCATCCTTTACGTTCGACCAGTTAATGGCAAACTTTGCGCCGCTGCGGGCATAAACGTCTGAATGGTCAAAGCCGGTTTTTATGCAATCTGCATAATTTTTGCCTGATAGCGCAAAACCATTACCGGTCAGCGCCGCTTCAAAAGCATCGCCCATAGCGCTGTCTTTCATCTCAATCACCATTTCCAAGCGCAACTGTGAGCGGTTGGTGTTCTTTGAGAGCGTGCCGGGCACAAACGTGGTGCACCACCAGTATGGCTGATACGGGCGCTTTGCCTGGAACTCACCGAAATTGAACAGCGCGGTGGACATATTGAGCATGTCCGCATCGGGCACGGCTTTATAGTGGGCGTTCTTGCTGCCTTTACCCTCGGGAAGGTAATACACGCCGACCTCGGAGCCCAAGAACATGAAGCCGTACTGACCCTTCCAGAGCTGCACCATCCAGTCATGACCGCCGTAAGTAAACCGAACGCGCGTGGTATCGTAGAACATCATGATGAATTGGGCAAGCAGGTCAAACGTTTTGTTGAACCCGAACGGACGCTGCCACGCATTCTGTTCCGTGTAGAAGTAGCCCTCCACGGCGTTCATTTTATAGGAGAGGACAGCGCGGGGGTCTGCCTCGCCGTTAACCGGTGCCGGGACTGCGGCGACTGTGCCGCTTGAACCCGGGAGCGTTGAAGTGCCGGCCGGAGCTTTAATCGAATCCGGAAGCGTAATCTTAGCGGTAGGTTCCGGAGCAGCGGCAGTCGTTGGAGCCTTAGTTGTGGTCGGCACCTTAGTGGTTGGCGCTTTAGTGGTCGGCGCTTTGGTTACGGTTGGTTTTTTGGTGGTTGGCGTTTTTGTAGTCGGCGCAGGGGTTGGAGCTACATAGCCTGTGTCCGGTTCAACATACGCAGGGACATTCGGGTCGGTTTCCGGCTCAGCCGGCGCTTCGGTTTCCGGCTCTGAGGTGAGCGTTTCCTGCGGAGCTATTGTATATACGGGAGGATTCTCCGGGTCGCCGTTTGCCCACCAAGGAAACAAATTGGGGAACATTGGTATTGCGATACAAACAACCAGCACGGCAACAGCAACGCCGATTATTGTATTCCGCAAAGTTTTACTTTTGCTCACAGCTGTTTACCTCCTTTGATTTACAGTGCCACAGGTACGAGTATATCAGAATATCACGCGTCTGTAAAGTCTTTTAAGGAAAAATACTCAAAAAAAGCTCAAAAAATGTAATCGGCGCTGCAAATTTTGCTGTGCGGCGTTTGCGGTTCGGTGCATAAATATTGAGAATTGGGCAATACTCACCGTAGAAGCACGGCTTCGACACTGACACACGAGAGGAGCGTTCCAATGGCAAATCTGACCGCTGAGGAACTCCACGCGCTGGAGGATACCCTCAACTTTGAGCAAATGCTTGTGAAAAAATTCCACAGCTATGCCGCCGTTGCACAGGACCCGCAAATCCAGAAAGCCTGCAACCAATCCGCAAAGCAGCACCGCAAGCATTTTGACACCCTGATTAGCTATCTTAACTGAAGGAGGCATTGAACATGGCGACTACAGCAGCGCGCAAAAACCCAGGCACCGCAGTCAAAAAAACCGCTCCCGCCAAACGCAGCCCGCGCAGCACGGCGGCACAGATGCAGTCCCCTCCCGCCGGGTTCACTATGGCGGATCAGGAGATTATGGATGACATCCTCACCAGCCAGAAGCACATCACCGGGGTTTACAACACCTACAGCAGCGAGTGCGTCAACCAGCGGCTAAAGGCGGATTTTCTGAACCTTTGGCGCGAGAATCAAAATCTGCAAAGCAGTGTGTTTTCGCAGATGCAGCAGCGCGGATGGTATGCCCCCGCAAAGGCGCAGCAGAAGATGGTTACGCAGACTAAGACTAAATTTCAGGGGATTCAGTCGCAGCTGCCGAAATAAGTCAGCAGTTTCGATGAGCGGGCGGCAGGTTGTCAGCGTGCCGCCCGGCATCGAACGTATGCAACTTATCGCCTAAAATCCGGCGCGCAGAACATACTTCATGACCTTCCCGGCGGCGTTCATCGGAAACCCCTCCGTAAAGCGAATATATTCCGGCACCTTGAAACCGGCAAGCCTCTCGCCGCAATAGCCGCGCAGCTTTTCGGCAAACGTTTCATCGGTCCGCACACCCGGTTTAGGTATCACATAAGCGCAGACCGCTTCGCCGAATATTTCGTCCGGCACCCCAACAATCTGCGCATCAGCCACATCAGGATGTGCGGCAAGCACCGTCTCAATCTCCAACGGCATAATGTTCTCGCCGCCGCGGATAATGATATCGCGCATACGCCCAACGATGCTGTAGCAGCCATCGGCGTCACGGACTGCCAAGTCGCCGCTGTGCAGCCAACCCTCTGTGTCAATTGCCTTAGCCGTCGCCGCCGGGTTTTTGTAATACCCCTGCATAACGTAATCTCCGCGGCAGCAAAGCTCGCCGACTTGACCGTCAGGCACGGGCGCACCGGCGGCGTCCGCAACACGGAACCGCACGTAGGGAATATCCCGTCCGGCGTATGCCTTGCCACGCGCAACAGCGTTTTTCACATAATCGATTACACCGGCGCAGGTGTTCTCCGTCTGCGCCCAACCATAAAGCAAATCCGGCATATGCAGCTCCTCCATGCCCCAACGCAAAATATCAAGGCTTGCCGGAGAACCTCCGACGACTCCCTTGCGCATTCGGCTTAAATCGCGCTTGCCCGGTCCGCCGGCTTGCCGCAAAATCGCCAGTATTGCGGGGACGGCCCAAAGCACCGTGCACTTTTCTTTTTCCAAAACATCCAAAAGGCGTGCCGGTTGGAATGCTGTGGGGATTACCATTTCCGTCCCGGACGAAAGACATCCCATAACGCTTGTGATAGAGAAAATATGGAAAAGCGGAAGCGGGTTGCACACTCGGTCGGACTCGTTAAGCTGCAAATAGATGTCGCTAAACAAAACATAATTCACCAGATTTTTGTGACTGAGCATTACTCCCTTTGCCATGCCCTCTGAGCCGGAGGTATAGAAGATTGCCGCAATTTCTTCAGGAGAAACACCGGCCTTTGCGGCAGAAAGCTGCGCGGAATCAACGGCCTTGCCGCTGATTAATAATTCTTCCAGCCCAAGCATACCCTTCGGCGTTTCGCCGGCGCCCGCATAGACCACCGTCTTAAGGCAGGGGAATTGCGCGCTGATTTTGCCCTCCCCAAGCTGCGGCAATAATTCTGACAGTGCGTCCGCATATTCCCGCGCGCCTGTGCCGTCTGTAATTATAAGGCAATCCGCGTCCGCGTCTTTCAGCTGCGCCGCGATTTCAGGCGCTTTATAAGCCGCATTAAACGGCACCGCCCGCGCCCCGATTTTTACCGCAGCAAAGAAGCTGAGCAGCCAAATCGGCAGGTTCGGCGCCAAAATGCCAATATGACTGCCTTTGCCGAAGCCCTTTGAAAGGAAGGCCGCTGCCAGACTGTCGGTTTTTTCGTCAAATTCTTTTCGGCTGTACGTCACACCAAGCTCCGGGAAACGATACATAGCCGCTCCTCCGTTTATCGCCGCCATATGGGTCAACCGCGCGCCAATGCTGACTGATTTTTCTGCGGCCATAATTGCTCCTCCGAAATTGATTATCGGTTTGCCTATTACGCAATATAGGATAAAATGCAAAGCGTGCTCCCAAGCAAACAGCGGCGGCTCACCCCAAGCGCCCAAACCGCCGCTCAAGCTCCTTGCGCGGGAACGAGAGAAACACCGGGCGTCCATGCGGGCACTGACGAAGCTGCGGCATGGCAAGAACCTTAAGCGCAAACAGTTCGCGTTCATACGCGCTTGTGTAGTCCCCCGCCTTGATTGCGGCGCGGCAAGCGATGGATTGATAGAGCCAGTCAAGCTTTGCGGGGAGCGGCTCGCGGCGGTGGCGCAATAACTCGCCCGCAAGCTCCTCAAGCGCGGCGGGGGCTTCGTCCGCCGTGAACTCCATTGGCGCGGCAGTTAACAGCAACGTCCCGCCCTGAAAGTCCGTGAACTCAAACCCGCCCCGGCGCAATAGCTCCTCCTCCTCAAGCAGAGCGCTGTATTCCTCCTTGCTGAGCGTCAGTGGTAAGGGCGCAAGCAGCTGCTGCGCATAGCGTTCGGAGCGGCTTTCTTTCAGTTCATCATAAATCATGCGCTCGTGCGCGGCGTGCTTGTCCAGCAGGAGAAGCTCATCGCCCTGCTCTATTATGATGTAAGTTTTGAACAGCTCGCCCAAGACCCTTTGGCTTTGTTGTGGTATTAATGCAGGCATTTCCGCGGCGGCGCTCTCATACGGCACATCGGCTTCCGCAGGAGCGGCATTATCTTCCGCCTTAAAACCCGCCGGCAAAAGCTCAGCCGCGCCGCTGTTACGGTGCAGCGCAGCTGCCGGCAACGGACCGGAGGGAACGCCCGCCCCTGCAGACGGCAGCTGATAAGCGGGGGGCTCTGGGATAATATCCGCCGGAGCAGCAGCCCCGCGCTGCCAAAAATCAGCCGTCTGCTGCGTATCTGCTTTCCGGGATATCTCGCTTGTTTCCAACGCGTAGCGAACGGCGGCGTACACCGCGCGGAACACAGCCCTCTCGTCCGCAAAGCGCACCTCCAGCTTGGCGGGGTGGACGTTCACATCCGTCAAGTGCTCCGGCAGCGTGACGTTCAGCACACAAGCGGGTTGCTTGCCAATCATCACTCTGCCCTTGTATGCTTCGCTCAGCGCCGCAGCTCCCGTGCCCGTCTTGACAAAACGCCCGTTCAAGAAGAAAAACTGAAACCCTCGCGTTGGTCTGCACGCGGACGGCTTGCTTACATATCCCCGAGCGCGTACGCCGCCTTCTTCGCAGTCCGCCGGGAGGAGGGACAATGCAAAATCCCTGCCCAAAACCGCGCGCACCGCGCCAAGCAAATCGCCGTCGCCCGCTGTGAACATAACCTGCTTGCCCTCGCGCAAAAATCGGCAGCTCACCTCAGGGTGTGAGAGCGCAATTCTGTCAATCACACCCGCAACGGCGTTTGCCTCGCTCACGTCCTTCTTGAGGAATTTCATGCGGGCAGGCGTATTGAAAAACAAATCACGTATAATGAACGTTGTGCCCGGCGGACAGCCCGTCTCCGTCAGCGTTATTTCCTCGCCGCCATGTATAACATACTGCGTGCCTGCGTCCTCGCCATGGGCATGAGTAAGCAGCTCTACGCGGGAAACGGCGGCAATGCTCGCCAATGCTTCGCCGCGAAAGCCCAATGTGCGTATTGATTCCAAATCGACCGCCGCCGCGATTTTGCTTGTTGCGTGGGGCAAAAACGCATTGCGGATATCCGCCCGCAAGATTCCGGAGCCATCGTCCGTTATGCGGATTTCCTGCACACCGCCGCCCCGGATTTCCAGCGTTATACGCTTTGCCCCCGCATCAATCGCGTTTTCCAGCAGCTCCTTGACGACGCTCGCCGGACGCTCCACCACTTCCCCCGCTGCAATCAGCTGGGCAATTTCTTTCGGCAGAACGTTGATTTTCGGCATTGGTGACCTCCCTTGCATAAAAGCTGACACATACATTATAACATAGATTAAGAGTTTTGTCACCGAAAAACCGGCAACGCCGGCAGCGGGCAAATGCTGTTTTGTTACTATATTGAGCGTTTTCTTATTGCGCCGCAACATTTTCTTCCCCAAGTAGGCGCGCAAGCTCGCGCAAAAGCGGCGGATTCGGTGCGGCGGCGGACTGTTTCGCGTATTCCTTTGTGTCCGCAAAAAAGAACAGCACCGGTACCTTTCCCGCGTCCTCGCCCGAAAAGATTGCCAGTAGCTTTTCCGCCTGAGTGCGCTCCGGTGAGTCAACCCCGGCAAAGCGCAAACACAGCCGGCGCGGACGGGCAGACAATTCCGCACCTTTACCGCTCTGCCCCAAACGAGCACCGGCAGTCCCCCTACCTCCATTGCGGAAATCGCCGGGCAAAGCACCGTCCTCCCCTATTTCTCCAACGGGCACGCAAGCATCTAACATTAGCTTCACATCCTCATCCTCACGCGCGGAGAGCCGCCCCTGCAGCAGCAGAATATCGCCCTCCAACAGCGCGCCGCGGTATTTCTCCAGCACCCGCGGGAAAACCATTACATCCAACGCGCCGCTGATGTCCTCGGCGCTAAGGTTCGCCATCGTCTCGTTTTTGCGTGTCAGGCGACTGCGCACCTTGGTTAAAATGGCAAGCACACGCACGGTTTCGCCGTCGCGGGATTGCTGCGCCGAGTCGTCGTTTTGAGTCAGCGCGGCGATTTGCGTGCAGCCCAGCAGCTGCGCCTTTGCGGTGTATTCCTTCAGCGGGTGGTTGGAAATATACAGCCCCAGCACTTCTTTCTCGCAGCGCAGCAGCTCATCTTGGGAAAACTCCTTCGCTGCGGGGAGCAGATAGTCGTCGGCATTATTCAGCTCCGGCAAAAGCTCACCAAAGCCCAACTGACCGGGCAACTGCTCGTTTTTGCGGCGGTCAAGCAAATCCGCAATTTCCGGCAAGGCAAGGAGCATTTGGCGGCGGTGCGCACCCAAGCCGTCCAGCGCACCCGCGTTTATCAGCGACTCAGCCGAACGCTTATTGAAGCCTTTTTTCTCAAACATACGGCGGCAAAAGTTAAAGTAAGACGTGAACTCACCGTTGCCGCGCTCCTCCACAATCCCGTCGATAACGCCAAGCCCCAGTCCCTTAATTGCCAGCATTCCAAAGCGTATGTAGTTTTCCGGCAGCGACGTGCTTCCCGTGTTTTCAAGACGTTCTCCGGCAACAAAATTAGCCCCGCCCTCGTTGACGTGCGGCGGCAGAATTTGTATCCCCAGACGGTTAGCTTCGCCAATATATTCCGCAACCTTGACCGTGTCCGCAAGGTATGCCGAAAGCTGCGCCGCAAGGAACTCGCACGGGTAGCGGCATTTAAGCCACGCCGTTTGATAGGCGATGATTGCATAAGCCGCCGCGTGGCTCTTATTGAAGGCATAGGACGCAAACGACGTCATGGACTCAAAGATTCCGCCCGCAGCTGCAGCCGGGATTCCGCGCTCTCCGCAGCCCGCGATGAACGTTTGCCGCTCCGCTTCCAATACCGCGTGCTTTTTTTTGCTCATGGCGCGGCGGACAACATCGGAGTGCCCAAAGCTGTAGCCGCCCAAATCACGGAAAACCTGCATAACCTGCTCTTGATAGACCATGCAGCCGTATGTCACGTCCAGAATCGGCGCAAGGAGCGGCGTTGGGTAGCTGATTTTCTCCGGGTGGTGACGGTTTTCTGTGTACTTTGGTATGGAATCCATGGGGCCCGGGCGATAGAGCGAAATGACGGCGATGATGTCCTCAATCCCCTGCGGAGAAAGCCCCATCAGGGCGGAGCGCATACCGGAGCTTTCCAGCTGAAACACGCCGGAGGTCTGCCCCTTGCCCAGCATGGCAAATACTTCCGGATCCTGCAGGTCAATTTGCTCTATGCAAAAGCCCGGCACCTTTTGCGCAACCATCTTCGCCGCGCCGTCAATCACGGTCAGTGTGCGCAAGCCAAGAAAATCCATCTTGAGCAATCCCAGCTCCTCCAGCGTGGTCATTGGGAACTGCGTGACGGGGTCCTCTCCGTTCAGGGCAAGCGGCACGTATTCCGCCACGGGCTGCGGCGTGATAACAACCCCCGCCGCGTGCGTTGAGGTGTGACGCGGCGTGCCCTCAACACGCAGCGCCATATCAATGAGAGACTTGATTTCCCCGCCGCTTCCGCGCATTTCGCGCAGTTCCGCCGAAACCTCAAGCGCCCGACTCAGCGATATCCCAAACTCCGGCGGGATTGCTTTGGCGACTGCGTCCACGGCGGCGTAGCTCAGCCCCATAACGCGTCCAACATCGCGGATTGCGGTTTTGGCGGCAATAGTCCCAAAGGTGACGATTTGCGCCACGTGGTCGATGCCATATTTTCCCTGAACGTAACGGATGACCTCGCCGCGCCGCTCATAGCAAAAATCAATGTCAAAATCCGGCATGCTCACGCGCTCGGGGTTCAAAAAACGCTCAAACAAAAGCGCGTATTCCAGCGGGTCAATGCCCGTTATTCCAATGCAATACGCCGCAAGGCTGCCCGCTCCGCTGCCGCGTCCCGGTCCCACGGGGATGCCGTGCGCCTTTGCCCAAGCGATAAAATCGTGCACTATTAAAAAGTAATCAACGTAGCCCATGTTGCGGATTATTCCAAGCTCGTAGTCCATGCGCCGGCGGTATTCCTCAGGCGGGTTTTCGCCCTTAACGCGCCGCAGACCCTCCTCGCACTTCACGCGGAAATACTCGTAAGCGTCGGCGTAACCCGGCGGTACGTCAAATTCCGGGAGCTTATAGCTGCCGAACTTAAACTCAACATTACAGCGCTCGGCGATTGCCTGAGTGTTGTCGATTGCGTCCTGCGCTTCCGGAAACAGCGCGCGCATTTCGTCCTCGCTCTTAACGTAGAACTCCTCCGTGCCGAAGTCCATGCCGGTGTCCTCGCCAAGCTTGTGGTTGGTTTGAATGCAGAGCAAAACGCGCTGCAGGTCCGCGTCCTCACGGTGAAGATAGTGCGCATCGTTCGTTGCCGCAAGCGGAATCTCCAGCTCGCGCGCAATGTTGATTAGCGGGGCGATTATCTGCCGCTGCTCTCGCAAGCCGTGGTCTTGAATCTCAATATAGTAGTTGCCCTTGCCGAATATTCCTTGATACCACCGGGCAATCTCCCGCGCCCCGCTGTAATCCCTGCGGGAAACGGCTCGCGGCAGCTCCCCCGCAAGGCACGCGGATAGGGCGATCAAGCCATCGTGGTATTGCTCCAGCAGCTCGCGGTCAACGCGCGGCTTGGTGTAAAATCCCTCCGTCCACGCGCGGGACACCAGCTGCAGCAGGTTGCGGTAGCCCGTTTCGTTTTCACAGAGCAAGACGAGGTGATAACGTTCGCCGTCCAGTCGGAAGTCCTTATCCGTGCGTTTGCGCGAGGCGACGTAGACCTCGCAGCCGATTATCGGGCGGACTCCCTCTTTTTTGCACGCGCGGTAAAAATCCACCACGCCGTACATCACGCCGTGGTCGGTGATTGCGCACGCCGTCTGACCAAGCTCCTTTACGCGCTTCACAAGAGCAGGAATTCGGTTTGCGCCATCAAGGAGGGAATACTCGGTGTGAATATGCAAATGGGCAAACGACACAGGCAATCAACTCCTTTTGCTGATGTTGGGGCGCATATTGCGCATGTCAGGCTTGGCATTGCCGCCCCTCCTTTGTTGGAGTGCCCCCTGCGGCGGGCATGGTGTCAACACGAGCTAATTGTTAATTGTTAATTGCTGCGGATTCTCCGCCAGCGCCTCCAGCTTTTTCAGCCGCGTATAGAGTGAAGAGCGTGATATACCCGGCGCAATTATACACAGCTCGCTGAGCGATGCCTCCGGGTTAGCCCTGCGCAGCGCGGCGGCTTCACGCAGCGCGGCGGGGAGCTCATCAACAAGCCCGCGTTGTTCAAGCAGGCGCACGGCATACAGCTGACGCACAGCCGCTGCAGCAGCGCGGTTCAGGTTCGCCGTGTCAGAGTTTGTTTGGCGGTTCACCTTGTTGCGCAGCGTCTTTTCAATCGCCACATCCGCCAAATCCAGCGAACACTCAACAGCACCCATCAGCCCCAGCAGGTCCGCAATGCGTTCATTGTCCTTGAAATACAGCACTCGGATATTGCGGTGGTCGCCGCGCTTTGCCTGCTTGGCAGAAAACCCCAGCTCCTCCAAATACCGCGCCAAGGAATCCGCAAGGCGCGGGAACGGCACGGCAAACTCAAGGTGATATTGACGCTGCGGTTCGCCTATACTGCCGCAGGAAAGGAATGCCCCCGCAAGGAACGCGCGATAGCATGGGGCAGAATCCGCAAGCTCGCCTTCCTCTTCCTGATGGTCATAGTCGGCAGGAATTTGTAATGCCGCTTCCTCCGGCTTGCCGCTTTGGGTGCAGCTATCCAACACAGCGTAGTTTATCATCCGTCCGCCGGGGCGCGATGAGCTGTATGTTTCCAGAATCCGCCGCGCCTCCGCCGGGTCGTTTATGTTCAGGCGGAGCTTTTTCTTGCCCAGTTTTACAGGCTCTGCCGTGATGTTGAAGAACTCTGCAAGCAAACGCGAAGCAAAGCGCATCACGTCCTCATTTTCAGTGGTCAATTCGATGCCGAAGCGCGTGTACTTCCGCCCAAACAGCAAAATTCCATAGAGCGCGGACGCGCTGCAGCAAGCAGACAGCTTGTGCCCGCAAAGCTCTGTCTTTGCCCGCGCGCTGAATGACGCGCCGCTAAGCGCGCGCAATTGTGAAGTCCAGACTGTAAGCCGTGAACGGCTTCAGCCGATATTGCGGGTGCAGCACAGTGTTGCCGGGCAAATCGCCGCCCACGCCGCGCATTGCCGCGTCCAGCAGCAACGTGACCTCATCCTCCGGTTTCAGCTCGTGCTCATGCTCAATTTTTTCCAGCTGCTCGGGGGAGTAGAATCCGGCGTTCCAGCCGAACGGCAAAGCGTTGCTCGTGATTTTCAGACCATAGCCCTCGGAATTGCGCAGAGCCAGCGAACGGGTTTCCTCACGGTGACCGTTCTCCTGCGGGCGGATATACGGGTGGTGCAGATCGGCAATCGCCATTTTGTGCTTCGCAATTTTTGCGCCACGCCGGCGGTCAAAATATGCTTCATGAGGTCCGCCGCCATACCACTCGGCGTTTTTCAGCGCGGGAACAAGCCCTAAGCGCAACCCAACGCGCAGCAGGTTCGGCAACAGCCCCCGCGCTTCGTAATGTACATTGATTTCGCCGCTCTCGTGGAAGCGGTAGCTCAGTTCAACTCCCCGCGCAAACGGCGCAATCCAATTCGTTGTGACGGTGACGCTGTTCTTATCGCGCCGAACGTCCGCGCTGCGCGCCTTGGCTTTTTGCGTGGAAAATTTCCACAGCAGCAGCGGATTGAACGGGCGCAGGAATGGAATATGCGTCGTCCAGCTGCGGTCATTATCTGTCAGCGGACGGAAAAAATTTGGGCGCACGGGCGCGGCGAGGTATTCGTTATCAAGGTATTTCAGTGAAGAGAGTACCCCATTTTTGTCGAATACTGCGGCAAAATCTACGCCGAAAACTTCCAACTGCTTATCTTTTTGTGCAACACGCACGCCGTTGCCGGTATTCTTCGCTTCGGCGGGGACGGCTTCACTCAGCACAAACTGGTCCCACGCCTGCTCATATCCCGCCTGTGCCCACGGCGAATCCGCTTTGGTGCGGAAGCTGATTGTAAGCACTATCTCCTTGCCGCGCGGAAAGCCCGTCCGCTCGAACGGAACGCACAGGGTTTGCTCGCCGCCGGCTTTGCATACAATACCCCCCAAGACTCCGCCCCGGATATCCTCGCCGTCAGCGGAAACGACCCAGTAGACGCTGTAAAGCTCCTCAATAGGCGCAAAGAGGTTGCGGTTTATCAGCTTGATAACGCCGCTTTCGGGGTTCACCAGCTCTGCTTTTTCGTAGGCGTAAACCTTCTTGACCTCATAATACGCAGGGTGAGGGGTGCGGTTTGCGGCAATCACGCCGTTGGCGCAGTAGTAGCCGTCGTGCTTGATCTCGCCAAAATCGCCGCCGTAAAGCCACTGCTCCTGACCGCCCTTGCGCACGTGAATCGCCTGGTCAACCCAGTCCCAAATGAAGCCGCCGCACATGTGCTCATATGTGTCAAAATCGTCGCAATATTCCTGAAAATTGCCCAGCGAGTTTTGCATACAGTGGGCAAATTCGCAGTAGATAACAGGTTTTGTGCGGTAGTCTTCGGTGCTGACGAATTTCTGGTCGTCCGCAACCGCGTTGGCAATTTTCTGGAATGGTCCAATCGTGATTTCCTCTTTTTTGCGGAACTTTTCAACAACGCCGCGCAGCGGATACATGCGGCTGATGAACTCTGTGACTGCCAGATCTGTTGCGCCTTCGTAGTGGATCGGGCGAGAAGTATCAAGAGCAAGAATCGCCTCACGCTCGCGGAAAAACGCGCTGCCGCCGCCCGCTTCGTTGCCAAGCGACCAGATAATCACGCAGGCGTGGCTTCTGTCGCGCAGAACCATGCGGCGTCCGCGGTCGGCAGTGGCTTCCTGAAAGAGGGGGTTATCGCCCGGGCAGTTACGGCTGCGCACGCCGTGGCTTTCCACGTCCGCTTCGTCCATGACGTATAGCCCCAGTTCGTCGCACAAATCATAAAGCAGTTCGCGGTTTGGGTAGTGGCTGGTGCGCACGGCGTTGATGTTAGCCCGCTTCATTAAGTATAAATCCTCGCGGTAGCGTTCGTCCGGCACAGCCCAGCCGCTGTCCGCGTCAAAATCATGACGGTTCACGCCGTGGAAAATCAGCCGCCGCCCGTTGAGCTTGAGTATGTTTCCGGCAATCTCCAGCTTGCGGAAGCCGATTTTGATTGCCTTGGCCGAAAGCAACTCCCTGCCCCTGCGCAAAATCAGCACAAGCCCGTATAGGTTCGGGTATTCCGCAGACCATGCGCGGCAACCCTCGTGTGTGTATTCAAGCACAGCCTCCGTGCGCCCATTTTCGGCGTTAATCTCCGTCGTGCCGATGGATTTCTGCTCCCCGTCGTCAACAAGGATTGCCTCAACCGTGCAATCGGTCGGCTCTCCTGTGTTTTCCAGTGAAACACTCAGGCGCAGCGTGCCGTCTTTGCAGTCATTCTTCAAGGAGGTATCAGCAAAGAAATCGCGGATGCACAGCTCATCCTCGGCGTAAATACAGACCTCGCGGTAAATGCCCGCAAAGTACCACATGTCCTGATCCTCAAGGTAGGTGCCGTCCGTGTAGCAATAAACCTCGGCAGTGATTTGGTTTTCGCCCGGGTGAATATAGCGCGTAATTTCAAACTCCGCAGGGGTCATTGCGCCCTGGGAGTAGCCGACCCGCTGCCCGTTTATGTAAAGATGAAAGCCGCTCTTGACCGCGCCAAAGCAGACAAACACACGCTTGCCCGCAAAGCCCTCCGGCAAAACAAAACGGCGGCGGTATATGCCCACCTCGTTCAGCTCCGCGCTGACGTGCGGGATTTTTTTCTTGCGCGTTTCAATCGCGTCCGGGTACATTGTGTTGCGGTATTCCGGAGCGCCGTAGCCATTTAGCTGCCACACCGACGGCACGGGCATATCCGCCCAGCGTGAATCGTCGAAGTCCTCCGCGACGCAATCCGGGACGGGCTTGGTCAAATCCCGCTGCCAAAAGAATTTCCACTGTCCGTTCAGCGACAGCTTTGCCGGGGACTGTTCCCCCGCGATTGCCGCCCGCACGGCAGCATACGGCAAGGCGGTGTTGTGCCCGGGTTCCTTGTTTTCCGCAATAATCGTCGGGTCCTGCCAATAGCGTTGGTCCTGCATTATTTTCCTCCGAATTCAGATATTAGCTTTCAGGTGCGAGCTTTGATAATACAATCTAACATATAGCGCATAACATGGGCAGCTTAGTACTGGAACCGCTCATATCCCTGCGCCAGCAAAGCGTTAAATTCGGTGGGGTCCGGGTAATTGGCGCTGCCCGGGGCGCTGAGCTTCAGCAGAAAGTCGTGCTCCAGCGCCAGGAACTGCCCGGTTGAGCGGTCGATTGCGCAATACACACGCGCCCACTTGATGGTGCCGGAAACGTCCTTGCTTGTAACCGCTGAAATGCCCTTAACCGCCGCCGCAATGATTTCCTCTGTGGTCAGCGTGCTTTCTGCCGGCATTTTAACGGCGCTGTCCGCCACGCCGATATCCAAAAAGAGGTAATTGCCGGACTGCTTAGGCTTTGAATACATGCCGATAACATTAGTGGAGGTGAGTGTGACGGAAAACAGCGTATCACTCACGCTGCCTGTCTCCGGCCAATGAACGCCCTTGCTGTCGTTCTTCATTTCCTCGTTGACAAACTTGATTGCCGCCTGCCCGATAAGGTGTATGAGCGGGTTGTCACTTTCCGCTTGAACCGTTGTGCCGCTCACCTTGTCAAATTTCGGTTTATCAGCACGAACCTTCGCCACCGCATCGTTATATATCTTTATGACCTGCGCCGCAGTCAAATCAACGGTTACGGCGTTCTGGGCGGGGGTTGTTGTTGCCGTGCCGGAGCCGGAAGCGGCGCCCTGCAGACCCTTTATTAAATCGCTGACACTGCCGATAAGCCCGCCCAAGTCGCCGGAAGAGCCGGACGAACCGCCGCCCAAAGCCGCAAGCGCGCCGGCAATACCGTCCAGCGAGCCCAATGTGCCTGAGCCGCCCAAATTGGGCATGGTGAATCCGGCCGACGGTTGTGCGGCAATGGCGGCTTTCTTTGTGGTGGTGACTGTGCCGCCGGAAGAACCGCCGCTGCTTTTCTTTGTTGTGGTGACGCTGCCGCCTGAACCGCTCCCGCCGCCGCTGCCGCCTGAGCCGCCGCT
This sequence comes from Oscillospiraceae bacterium, assembly GCA_031290105.1. GTDB lineage: Bacteria > Bacillota > Clostridia > Oscillospirales > Acutalibacteraceae > WRKY01. Next base: position 2,137 of record JAITOD010000074.1, on the reverse strand, counting down.
CGCACCGGTGGTATAGCTCCCGCCGCTGTAGTCGGGTGCATATGGAGTGCCGTCGTCCGGCAATTCGCCGGAGGGGGTGCTGCTCGGGTTGGTGACAGGGACTGCCTCTCTCTCTCCAAACGGGCTTGTGTACTGGGCATAATTGGGATTGTAAGTCTCCTTGGACTTACACGCAGTGAAGGCAAAAAGCACTGATAGGATGGAAAACACCGCCAGCAAACGCTTGAAAATTGTTTTCATAATAAAGCACCTAAATGCATCGGGCGAAGCCGCCTGAGGCACCTTTCCTTTCGCAGGGCTGACCTTGACGGGAGAAAATCCCGCGCGGTCGGGTTTGCACAAGATACAATCCCACGTATATATAGTAAATCAAATCGCGCGCAAAGTCAAGCCCCTTGTTTTTTCATTCGTTTCGTGCACCGATAAATTGCGCCGAATTAAGCGTTTGAGCAGCTGCTTTGATGACGATTTGCATTTCTGCGCCCCGCGTGGTAAAATATTATGTCAGAAGTTGTACTGATTGAGGAGGGAATCATCATGCCGGCTTTTGCTGCGCTTTTCCCTGAGGGTGGGGCACTGCGGGAGTATCTCTCCCAAGTATTGGGTACGCTGCGCTTTTTCCGCTTTTCGGACGTAATGGATATCCTGCTGGTCACTTTCCTGCTTTACCAACTCATCAAGCTTTTGCGCGACACCCGCGCCGTGCAGCTTGCAAAGGGCATTTTGCTTATCGCGGCGGTATACGGCGCAACTGTATTACTGAAAATGAATGCGTCCGGATTCTTTTTAAGCAGGCTTTGGGATAGCGTAATCGTGGTGATTTTCCTCATCTTCCAGCCGGAAATTCGTCACGCGGTGGAGGCAATGGGGCGTTCTCGTTCCGGCTTGCTGAAAATATTCAGCAGGCGCGGCGCACAAGAACAACAGCATAAGTCCGCGCGCCGCACAGCGATTGCGGCGGCCAGAGCGGCAGCAAATATGTCCGCGCAAAAAATCGGCGCGCTGATGGTTTTTGAACGCAGGACTCTGCTTGGCGACGTAGCCCAAACGGGCACGCTGTTGGAAGCGCGAATCTCCGCGCCGCTGCTTGGCAATATTTTCTATCCAAAGGCGCCGCTGCACGACGGCGCGGCGCTTATCCGCGGTGAGGTGCTCTATGCCGCCGGCTGTGTGCTGCCGCTGACGGAAAACCAGAATCTGCCCGGCTCTTATGGTATGCGGCACCGTGCCGCGCTGGGAATCAGCGAACAAAGCGACGCCGTTGTGCTTGTTGTCAGTGAGGAAACCGGGAATATATCAATTGCGCGCGGGGGTGTTTTGCAGACTGACCTGACCGAGTCCCTCCTGCGTGAGGAACTGACTGACGCGCTGGATTGGGAAAGCGCCGAAAACCCGGACGGCAGCGGATATGCCGCACAGCGCTGGAAAAAATTTTGGTCGGCTGAATGATATCCCGCCCCAACAATCCTAATCACGCACAATCCCTCCGGTATCCTTAAGGAGTAACGTCATGAAATCCCACAGTAAATTGCGCAAATTATTTGCCACCAATCCCTTTTTAATGGGATTCAGCTTTGTGCTGGCGTTTGCAATTTGGCTTGCGGTCACCGTGGGCGTGGCTCCGGAAGAAGAGCGCGTACTGGCGCACATTCCGGTGAGCATTGAACTGACCGACGCGGTCAAGAACCTGAACTTAGAGCCCTTCACCGCCAACGATGGCTATTTCATCGACGTAACGGTTACCGGTAAGCGCTATGTTCTCAACGAACTGACTCCGGAGCAAATCAGCGTCCGCGCGCAAACCGCCACTGTCGGCTCCGCAGGACTGAAGAGCTTGCGCCTTTCCGCAACAAGCGCGGCAGGGACGGATTTTCAGATTACGTACCTTTCGCAGCAAGAAATCAACGTGCTTTTTGACGAGAACAGAGAACAGGAATTCCAGTTGGAAACTGTACTTTTAGATTCCTCAGGCAAGCTAATCAAAGATATGCAAGCCGCGGCTCCTACGGGATACGTGGTTGACCATGAGCTGCTGTCCAATTCGACTGTGACGCTTTCGGGCCCCGCGTCTGAGATTGCGCGTGTCAAATCCGTCACAGCAACGGCGCAGCTGACGGATAAACTCACCGACACCGCC
>JAITOD010000055.1 GCA_031290105.1 Oscillospiraceae bacterium | reverse complement strand
CTTTGATTATGTCTTTTTCAGTGGGAGAGCGCGTGAAGCTCACGCTTTTTGGGCAGAGCCATGCGCCGTTTGTCGGCGGCGTGCTTGACGGTTTACCTGCCGATGAGCCTGTGGATTTGCAGCTTGCTCAAGCCTTCCTTAACCGCCGCAGCCCCGGCAAAACGCCGCTTTCCACCGCGCGCAGTGAGCCCGACGTGCCGCAAATCCTCGCAGGGCTGCTTGACGGAAAAACCTGCGGAGCGCCGCTTGCATTTGCAATACCCAATGCCGACACGCGCTCTGGCGACTACGACAAATTTCGCGCCCAGCCGCGCCCGTCCCACGCGGATTTTCCCGCACTGCTCAAATACGGCGACGCTCACGACATTCGCGGCGGCGGCTTTTTCTCCGCCCGCCTGACCGCGCCGCTGTGCTTTGCAGGAGCAATCGCCCTGCAGATTCTCGCTCGGCGCGGCGTGATTATTGCTGCGCACATTGCGCGCATTGCCGGAATCAATGACACGCCATTCGACGCGGTCAATCTGACTGAGCAGACGCTGAAAGCCCCGTCACGGCGAGAGTTCCCCGTAAACGACCCCGCAAAGGGCACGGCAATGCAGGAAGCAATCCTTGCCGCAAAAGCGGACGGCGACAGCGTCGGCGGGGTGATAGAGTGCGCCGCATCAGGACTCAGCGCGGGGCTTGGCGAGCCGCTTTTCGATTCGCTTGAGGGCACAATTGCGCGCCTGGTGTTTGCAATCCCTGCAGTGAAGGGCATTGAGTTCGGCGCGGGCTTTGCTATTTCGGATATGCGCGGCTCCAAGGCCAACGACCCGTATATTGCCCCCGAAGGCAATGCTTTGCGCAGCTCACGCAACAACAACGGCGGCATTCTGGGCGGACTCTCCACGGGTATGCCGCTGGTTTTCCGCGCGGCTTTCAAGCCCACGCCGTCAATTGCCAAGGCGCAGGAAACTTGGAACACTGTTTCCGCGCAGACGGAAGCGCTGGTTATTCCCGGGCGGCACGACCCCTGCGTTGTGCCCCGCGCAGTACCCTGCGTTGAGGCGGCGGCGGCCCTCGCCTTGCTAATGGTCTGCGCTTGATATAGTTTCCCAAAAGCAAAACAAAAGGCTTGCTATAATCTAAGCGCCCTGCAAGCTGAATAATCTTGTCGGGTCTATTGTACTTTTCCGTGTTTTTCGGTATAATATTATACGGTACCCAAAAACACAAAGAAGGAACGATTATGCTGCCATATACTCCGCCGCCCTTACCCCCTGCCGCAATTGCCAAAAAAGGCTTGCAGCGCGTCGGCAACCTTACCGCAGTGGGGCTGCTTTGCTTCGAGGCAATCGGCGCGGTTATCGTGGCCGCAGGGGGCGCGCTCACATACTTTTTCTTCGGCGAGGATGCGGAAAACCTCTCGTTCCTCATTATGTTTGCGGGGAACGGACTGGCGGCATTCCTTGCGCTGCACTGCATATTCTCCGGGCTGATGAAGCCCCTTGGCTGCCGGGACGCAGTGGGCAAAGCATTCGGCAAGCCTGCGGGCACATGGCTGATGCTTTGCGCGGTGTTAGTGGGATTCGCGCTGGCAATGTGCTCCGACCTGCTTACAAACGGGCTGATGTGGATATTTGACCAATTCGGTCTGCAGGCAACCGCGCCTGAAATAGAGCCCACCACGTGGAGCGGTGTGAATATCGCAATGTTTGTGGTGCAGGTGGCAATCAGTCCGGCGCTGCTGGAAGAATTTGCCTTCCGCGGGGTGATGATGCAGTCACTGCGCCGTTACGGCGACGGCTTTGCAATCGTGGCCTCCGCGCTGGTGTTCGGGGTGTTCCACGGCAATTTGGTGCAGGCTCCGTTCGCGTTCATGCTTGGGCTTGTGATGGGCTATCTTGCAATCGCCACCGGGTCAATCTGGACGGCGGTTCTGATTCACTTTGCCAACAACCTCAACTCCGTCCTGCTCTCCGTTTATCAGCAAAGCGCCGGGGAGGAAGCTCTCGGTCGCGTGTATTGGGCGGAGCTGATAATCGCCCTGCTGGCGGGAGCGCTTGCGTTGGTTTTCTTTTTGGGCGACAAAAACAGGAAGTCGCTCTCACCTCCCCCGATTGGCGTACCCAAAAAGGGACGCATGAAGACCTTCCTTGCCACGCCGGTAATGATTGTCCTATTCGTTCTGCTTGTTGTCAATGCGCTTATTACTATGTTCCTGCCCGATATTATCAGCAAGCTGCCCTCATGATATTTGACAAATCGCGCTGTATAGCCTATAATTTCCGCAAGGCACGCGCTCGCTCTGACGAAGACTATATGCGCATGGCGCTGGCGTTGGCACACAGGGCGGAGAATCGCGGAGAAGTGCCGGTGGGCGCGGTGCTTGTGCGGAACGGCAGTGTAATAGCCGCAGGCTTCAACCGGCGTGAGGGCAGGCATGACGCGCTGGCACATGCTGAGGCAGAGGCAATCCGTGCGGGGTGCAAGGCTGTGCACGGCTGGCGGCTGGATGGCTGTACGCTCTATGTGACGCTGGAGCCATGCCCCATGTGCGCGGGCGCGATAGTCAACAGCCGTGCGGCACGGGTGGTTTTCGGCGCGTATGACCCAAAGGCGGGCGCGGCGGGCAGTGTGCTGGATCTATTCGCCTATCCGCTGAACCACAGGCCGAAAGTCATCGGCGGCGTGCTGGCAGAGGAATGCGGCAAAATACTGACCAACTTCTTCCGCGTGCGCCGCGGGCGGACAACGTCTGCAGGAAGACGTTCCTGAAAACGCATCACCTCGCCGACACAGGGCAACTATATAAAGTATAGGAGAAAAAATTATGCACGACCTAATGCACGACAAAGGCTTCGGACGCCGGCTGAATTTCGTTGTAACGTACCTTTTCGTGATTAT
>JAITOD010000016.1 GCA_031290105.1 Oscillospiraceae bacterium | reverse complement strand
TGCGTAGAACGGCACTTCTGAGTCCTGCCGCGCCTGCTCGCTTGGTGCGTAGAACGGCACTTCTGAATCCTGCCGCGTCTCTTCACTTGGTGCGTAGAACGGCACTTCTGAATCGAAGTCAATTTGTTGCGGCTCAACCAACTGCGGCACGTACGCGCGGACAATTTGCTCCGAATCCTGCTCCGCCAAAAACGCTGTTTCATCATTAACCCGCGAGGTAACGATGTTATACAGCACATTGTAATGCTTCTGCAGTTCGCTTATATATCGCTCCACCTGCTCGGGGTCATACCCGTGCTTAGCGACGTTAAACAATGTTTCACCATTAGTTGCCATAATTTGCCTCCGGCCTGATTTTGCAGCTTGTCCCCCCGCAGGGAATTTGTGGTATAATTTCGCTTACGAGATTCGTCACTCACCGTTGTGTGGAAGTTTGCGGATCCGCTCTTGACCTTAGAACCTCCATTAAGGTTTAAGCTTTAGTTTAGAGGAAAAGAGTGTCAGATATTTTTCGCAAAGTTAGTAATTACACGAAAACTCCTTGCGTGCAAGGGCAAAAGCGCCTCCAATACCTCACCGAATTTCAGCCAGTAACCATTTCGTTTGTAATTATACATATTTCTTCCGAGCAAATGCAACGATTTTAAACAAGTTTTTATGCTTTTTTCACATTGTTGTCATTTTTTATACTTTGTTTATTATATAATTTGCAAGCAAAGGCTGTGAAATCAACAGAACTTGCGTGTTTTTGCCTTGCGCCGTCAAATTCGCCGTCAGAAAAGCTGTTCCGGATAACGGAGACATTACGTGTAAAATAAGGTATAATTACACAAGCAATAGTAGAAAAATCCGTTGAATTTTATATAACTTAATAAGGAGATGAATGTAATGTCACGCAAAGGCGAGAACATCTACAAACGCAAGGATGGGCGCTGGGAGGGGAGGTATATCAAGGGAAAGAAGCCTGACGGCAAGCCACGGTACGGGTATGTTTACAGCGGCACTTACGGCGGCACAAGGCAGAAGCTGCTGCCGCTGAAAATCCTGCACAGCAAGCCGGAGAACAAACGCCTGTATTGCGGGCAGTTTGGCGATTACCTGCTCTCGTATCTGTTGGAGCTTCGCGCGGGCGGCAGTATCAAGCCGTCAACCTACGGTAACTACCACCGCATTGTGTACCTGCACATCATTCCCGCGTTAGGCGGTAAGCCTATGCACAAGCTGTCGGAGCAAGATATACGGAATTTTTTGACCTTGCTGAAAGCTAAAAATCTGGGCGGCGCGACTATCCGCGGCGTGTTCAGATTACTGTCAACCGTCGTCAGTAAAGCAGTTTCGCATGGCGCTATGGAGAACAATATCTGCGCCAAAATCACCCTGCCGAAAACCCAAAAGAAGAAGGTTTCAGCACTTTCCTTTGAAGCGCAAAAAGCGTTAGAGCGCGCGGCTTTGGGCGGCAAAAACGGTGCGGCGGTTATTCTCGCGCTGTACACAGGTATGAGGATCGGCGAAATCTGCGCCCTGAGGTGGGAGGATGTGAGCTTGGCGAACGGCACGGTCTATGTTGCTCAGACGCTGCAGAGGATGCAGCTTTACAACGGCGAAAAAAGCAGAACCTCACTGCATTTTGGACGCCCGAAAACCGCCTCCTCACAGCGCGTAATTCCGCTGCCGGAGTGCGTAATCAAATACTTGAAAGCGCTTAAGCCCGCCGATGGAAGCAGGTTTGTGATAACCTGCATGGATGGGCTTGCGGAGCCGCGCGTGGTGCAGTACCGCTTTCAGTCGCTGCTGAAAAAGGCGGGCATTGAGCATGTGAATTTTCATGCGCTGCGCCACACCTTTGCCACGCGCTGCATTGAGCTTGGGATGGATATAACGACGCTCAGCCAGCTTTTGGGGCACTCGTCCGTTAAGCTGACGCTGGACACCTACACCGATTCGGTTATCTCGCACAAAAAAGCCGCCATGCGTGAGTTGGATAAGCTGGCGCTGTTTAAGCAGGCGTCATGAGCTTGGATATTAGGTCGTGCTGACACCGGAAAACAAACGCTGAACCGCCAAAGTCCAAACGCTGCGCGGTAAATATTGGTGATTTTATTGTGTTGCCCGCTTTCGGGCGATACTTTTTTTGACGCAAATTTCCGCAGGGCGTCAACCGGCCGCCTGCCAAGCTTAAAGCAAGAAAGCGCGGCGGTTTGTAACCCTGCGTCCTGATTTTGCGCCGTCAAGCTCGCCGTCAGCAAAAGCCGCAAAGCCCTGTGCCGACTGCCTCACATGGCGCTGTTCTCAATATTACTAACTTTGCGAAAAAACACAGCAATTGCAAAGTCAACCTAATATTTTGATTTTAGGTGCATAAAAATGCTTTGAGCGGTGTTTGCTCAAGGCATTTTTCATCTGATACTCAACATTGGACAATATCATGCTACCACAATTTCATTGACTTGCCGTCGGCTAGATTCTATCCATATTTTCCCTTAAACACTACCATAAAATGCTCAATAAGATTTGCTAATTACTCACTATAGCGTTCTTGTTTGAAGTTGTCAAACACTTTTTGAAAGCCCCCGGCAGGAATCGTTTTGATGCCTGCCGGGGAATGTTTGTTATCCTACAACGTCTCCAGCAGCGTCAGCACCTCCAGCCACGAATCCAATTCCGCCGCCGGCACAGCCCAGAGCCGCAGCGACAGGATATTGACTGCCTGCGTGCGAAGGCGGTAGTAGTGCCGCGAGGAGATGTTCAGGCGATAGAGGATTTCCGTGTGTGTCAGTGTTTCCGGCGTGATGAAGGTCTGATAGATGATGCTGTACATCATTTCGCCGTCCCGGGGCTTTTTCTTCAGCACCGTCAGCGCTTCGTTGATGCGGTCTATAAGTAGCCGGGATTTCTGCACACTCTCCAGTCTGCGTTCCAGCTTTTTGTTGTCCATGGCGAGTTGTGTGTCCACCGCACTGAGAATAGCGTCCAATTCCTGCAATGGTCTGTCCAACTCCTCGGCAATCTGCGCGGGGAAGCACTCCAGTGCCCAAACAATATCGCGGTAGTTTTGCAGCATCAGCATGGTATTGTGGTACATTCGCCGCCACTTGTCCATTTCTGCCTGCCGGACCTGCTTGTCGCTGATTTCCTGGTCGCCCAAGAGTCCGCGCTTGGTGAGAATCTGCAAAAAGCTATCGGACTGCCGCAGGAGTTGGTCTTCCTGCTCTTCGTACTGGGTCTTATCTGAACTTAATTTAGCCATAATCGTAGCCTCCATAATTTTGAGTTTGGCGCGAATCCTGTAGCTTGCTTCTTGCTGTAGGCACTACTCTTAATCCATCACCCCAGCAGTCATAACTACAGTTGCTACAGTTCTTACACAGAGAAATATACGCATATAGGGAAAGTGCAACACGACTTTCAGGCTTGTTCTTAGCGGCAGTTGAAGCCGCCTGTGGCAGCAGCTTTTTGCTGTACCACGTCACAAAGCGGTTCATCCGCTCATGGTCTGTGTCTGAAAAATGCACATTTTGCCCCATTATGCGCATTTCATGCAGAATGCGCATAATCTCTGCCTCGCAGGGAACCATAGCTTCCGCGCCAGTTGGGTATTGCGAGTTAAAAACAAGGCATCCATAGGATCCGGGCAGCTTGTGCAGCGTGAAGACATCCCCGTGCTTCTGAAAGAAACGCCACACCTTCGTCTTTTCCCAGCCCCAGCGGTCACCGAGCTTTTCCAAAGTTAAGAGCGCACCGTATTGCCCAAATTGCACAGCCGGCGCCATATGTGAAAACGCGTTGCCTGAATCCTGCCACACCGTATGGCACCAGAGGTCCAGCCAAGCGTCAGATTCTTCAAATTTATATTTCTGGTCAACCAGCCGCTGTGTGATGTTGCGTGGCAGACAGAGAAAGCCATAACCGTCGGTTGCATAGACTGCACCGTCACTGCAAGCAGCGCCGGAGCATTCCACGACCCAGTCGCTGATTTTATAAGTGAGCTTCTTGGTTGCCTTATCGAGTGTGTAACTGATATAACCGAGTTCGCTCAGCTTGTCCATCATTGCCAGAGCCTTTTCGCGGTTTTTGATGCCGAGTATGCTTTTCAGTCCGACGATGCCGCCGACCCACGATGCCATCGGCACATCGTTGGTGTGTCCGCAATATTTCGCCTGCCCCGGACGGAAAGCCGCCCGCGACGCCAGCTTTGCCCACGCGCCCATTACCCCCTTGCCCTGCGGCAGGGTTTCGCGGGGCAGCTTGACCCACTTGAATTTCAGCAGGCATTCCGGGGTAGTGATTGGGACGTTCATGGCGGCGGTCTCCTTTCGGGTGAAATAGAAAAAGCCAAGTTCTCAGATGAATGCTTGGCAGAGGATTCGGAATAATATGATTGACATTATTCCGAATCGGTGATATACTATTAGATATGAGAGGAAGTGATTGCTTTGAACGATAAAACTATGACCACCAAACAGGCGGCAGAAAAGTGGGGTATCTCCGACCGACGTGTGCGTGTTCTTTGCGGTGATGGGAAAATCCCCGGCGCTGTCAAGGACGGGAAGTCATATAAAATCCCTATGGACGCTGTAAAACCCGCCGACGGACGAAAGTCGCCTGCCGGGCGAAGGTCGCCTGCCAGACGGGAGAAAGCAAAGTCTGCTGACGTTACCCGCTGGTTGAAATGGGAGAATGAAATCGTTGGCACGATAGACAGCACAAACGCTGTCCACTTTGTCGCGCCTACATACAATGAAGTTGTTAAAATTTACACAGAAAGTGCCACAGAAGAAGAGCCGCGCAGCGGCAAATTGGGTCCAGCGTCACGCTGGTGGTCGCCGGAGCAGTTTGCGGAATTTCTCTCTGAACGCGTTGTCAGCCGTGACCGCCGGGATATTGAGCGGATCCTCTTCCGTTGCGGGCTGTCAAACTACGATGTGCTTCGGATTGCCGAAATCACCCGCGGCATTCACCCGAAGGATTTGCTTTGGGTTGCGCATAGTGAGTCTGAGCGACTTGAAGCTGTGATGACCGATGTGTTTGACGCGGTTTTTCATCAGCGCATTGACCTTATCGGCGACAGCATCGACACGCCGGAGGGCTACAACATCAAGCGTTACGGTGTATATAACGCCGGGAACCCCGGTGGCAGCCAATACGGCATCTACAAACAACGTATCAGTCCGCTGACCACCGACGTGGAATCGGAAGTGGCGGTGTATTTGCTAGCGCAAAAGCTGGGCGTGCCATGCTGTCCGGCATACCGCGTGGATAAAGAAACGGTGTTTTCCGCGTTTCTCTACGATTTCTCGCAGGAATACATCGTCCATTTCCGCCGCCTGTTTGATGGTCCTCGTTCGGATAACGAGTACCAAAACCTGCTCGCCGTTCGTCCGCAATATAAAGATGATATAGCCCGAATGATTCTGTTGGATTTAATCACCCGGCAGGACGATCGGCATCTTTCCAATATCGCCATCAAGATGAGCGGCAATGGCGAATCCTTTTACCCACTCTACGACAACGGTCGCAGTCTGTTCTATGAAGATACGGAAGAAATGGTACGGAAAGCAGTCGCTGACCCCGCCGGATACGCCACCGGATTCGGCTATGCAGGAACGTACTGGGACTATGTGCAGGAAATCGCAGCTGAGCGCGGTGACTTGGGCAGGCTGCTCAATCTGAATATCAACAAGTCTGATGTTACTGATATTCTAAAAGCGGCGGGCTTTGCCGGTTACCGTCTGGACGGCGCACGGGAATGGGTTGTGAAAGCTGTTGAAATGATTCGAGCGATTGCATAATGAAAAAGCCAAGCACTCAGATGAATACTTGGCAGATGTTGATTGCTTACGGAATCTGATTTTTTGTGTTTGCGGCAATTGCAGTAATTGCAGTAACTGCCGCCGTCCGTTTACTGCAATTGTTCTTGGATGTGGGACAAATGCTTGTTAAGAGAAGGGTTTTCAGCGGAAGAACACGTCCTTCCCACGTAGAGCGCGTCTTTGCGGTAATGGTCGCGCTGCCGTTACTGTCTGCGATAGTAATTGTTGATGATTTCGTCATCGAAAGTGTAAATTATATCGGCGTTGGGAATTTCATACTCTTCTGAGTTCAAGTCAATATAGTAATCATCATCAATCAATTCTTTGTAGAAAGATTTCATATGCTCTACATACTCATCAAATTTCTCACGCGGTATCTTAAAATGTTCCACCAGTAGTTTTAGAGGCATGATACTTTTTTCTTTTGTATTTGGATTATCTGAGAATTCGTTATCAACATAATCAGAAACCTCGCCTGTTTCTGCCATTCCCCATTTAACGATTTTCACTTCCAAGTCGCCCGAATCGTATAATAACATTTTCTGAATTTCATTTCATAAGTTACGCCGTAGTCTTCTTCCATTTTTTCCGGAGACAGCAAACTTACAGAACCGGGAGTATAAGTCGGCAAAGGTTTTGTGGTTGGTGTTTGAGCGGTTGATTCCTGTATCGTTGTTGCTAATGTATTTGATGGTGCGGAGGTTTCTGTTGGCTTGTTCGGCGTTTTGTCACATGCCGTTAGAATTGCAACAGCGAGCAAAATAACAATGCACATTAGCTTTTTCATGGCGTCTCCTTGCTTAAATATCTCTATGAGTGATATTTTATCACCGGGCTGCCGGGAAGTCAAGCACTTTGCGCTGTCGTGAAAAAACAGCAAGCTTGTGTGTGCGCACAGCGATTTGACTTTACACACCATAAAGAGGTATAATACTCTCCTAAGAAAATCAGGAGGTGCCGCCATGCAAAAACTTTCACAGCTCTATGAGGGCAAGGCAAAGCGCGTTTACGCCACCGAGGACCCCGACATCCTCATTGTGGACTACAAGGACGATGCGACGGCGTTCAACGGGCTTAAAAAAGGAACAATATCCGGCAAAGGCGTAATCAACAACCGCATGAGCAATTTTGTTTGTCAGCTGTTGGAAAAAGAGGACGTCCCCACACACTTTGTGCAGGAGCTTTCCGCACGCGAAACCGCCGTCAAGCGGGTAGAGATTGTTCCGCTGGAGGTAATCCTCCGCAACCGTGCCGCGGGCAGCATGGCAAAGCGTCTGGGCCTGGAGGAGGGCTTGGAGCTGCTCTGCCCCGTTTTCGAGCTGTCATACAAGGACGACGACCTTGGCGACCCGCTTATTGTGGAGTCCCATGCTCTGGCGTGCGGGTTCTGCACTCAGGCGGAGCTTGACGCAATCAAGGCGTACGCCCTCAAAATCAACGAGATTCTCTGCGCATATTTTGCCACAAAAAACGTTGAGCTGATTGACTTCAAGCTGGAGTTTGGGCGCTACCACGGCGAGATCATTCTGGCGGACGAAATCAGCCCGGACACCTGCCGCTTTTGGGACATGACGACCCACGAAAAGCTCGACAAAGACCGCTTCCGCCGCGACTTGGGCAGCGTTGAGGAGGCCTACGAGGAAATGGCGAGGCGGTTGGGCTTATAGCTTTTAAATATTAGATGTTAGATTGCGGTTACCGCGCCGGTTGCGTGATTTTCCGTTATGTGATTTCCACAGCGTGAGTTCCTGTTGCTGAGGTTATCGGGAAACCGCCAATCTAACGTCTGAAATCAACAAATAAAGGTGGTGAGAGTTTGCGCGAATTCGGAGAATGGCTGTGGGACGAGCTGTCTTTGCGGCAGGTGCTTTTGTCCGCAGTGCAGCTGGCATTGGCGGCGTTTTTGGGCGGCATCGTCGGCTTTGAGCGCGAACGCTCCCACCGACCGGCGGGCTTCCGCACGCATATTATCGTTGCGGTAGGTTCCGCGCTGGTTATGCTTACCGGGGTTGCAATGAGCAACAGCGGCACCTTCGGCAGCATTGACCCCACGCGCATGGCGGCGCAGGTTATCAGCGGAATCGGCTTCCTGGGCGCGGGCACTATCCTGCGCGAGGGCTTCTCCGTCAAGGGGCTGACCACTGCCGCCAGCCTGTGGACGGTTTCGTGCATAGGGCTTGCGTGCGGCGGCGGATACTATGCGGGCGCAGTGCTGGGGACGGTACTAATAATCCTAACGCTTAACATACTCAAAAAGATACTCATGCGCGGCTCTCGCGGCAAGAGTATTTACATTGAGATTGCTGACGTTGCGGGGCTTGCGCCGGAAATCGGACAGACCATCAAACGGCTTGGCGGCAGTCTGCATTCGCTGGAGATTCTTTATGCCGACGACGAAAAACGCCGCGCCAAGGAGGGGACGATCGTCCTCAAGGCGCTGGTTTTTGCCCGCTCCGGCGAGGAAATCGACGTGATCATGGAAGCCCTGCGCGATTTGGACGGCATTCTGGATATGTACGTTGACTAGATAATCGGATGTTAGATGTGGAGATTTATGAGCAGCAACAGTGTTTTTGCGGTTATTTTCGACATGGACGGGCTGATGTTCGACACGGAGCGTATGCACATACGCTCCTGGATTGGCGCGGCAAGCGGGCAATGTTCGCCTGAAGACCTAATGCCATTACGCGGTTTGCCGTCACGCATTTTTTGTGAGCAAATGGCGCGCTTACTCCCTGCGGGCGCGGACATTGACGCACTGTTATTGCAAAAACGCAAGCTGATGAGGGACGAGCTGCACAAAAACGGCGTGCCGCACAAGCCCGGTTTGACGGAGCTGCTGGAGGAACTGCGCAGACGCGGGATTCCTACCGCAGTGGCAACCTCCAATCCGCGTAAGGTTGCTGAGCAGATGTTGGAAACCGCCGGCGTTCGGGATTATTTTGCGGCGACCGTCTTTGGCGACGAGGTTGAAAACGGCAAGCCCGCGCCGGATATTTTTCTGGCGGCGGCAGAGCGGCTTGGCGTCCCGCCGGAGGACTGCCTTGCCTTGGAGGACGCGCCCAACGGAGCGGCTGCCGCAATAAGCGCGGGCATGAAGACAGTTATGGTGCCGGATTTGGACGAGCCGCCGCCTGAGCTTGCGGCAAAGTTGTTCGCAAAGCTGCAGTCGCTGCGCGATGTGATTGGGTTGCTGGATTGACAGAGTTTGCCGAGCACTGTATAATGTAGGCAACGCCATAGCCGAGCACACTCTAGTTTGGAGCAACCTATGTCCTCGTTTTTTGCCATGCTTGACCGCATGAAATACATCAGCCGCTGGGCACTCATGCGCAACAGCCGCACGGAGTCACTCAGCGAACATGCTCAGCGCACGGCCTGGCTGGCTCACGCGCTGGCGGTGCTGCGCAATCGGCGTTTCGGCGGCTCCGTGGACCCGGAACGCGCCGCGCTTTTGGCTCTTTTTCATGATAGCCCCGAGGCGATGACAGGCGATTTGCCCACGCCTGTGAAGTACTACAGCGAGGACGTCCGCGAAGCATATCGCACGGTGGAGGAGCACGCCGCGCGGCAGCTGCTGGAGATGTTGCCGAAGGATTTGCGGGAGGATTACGCGCCTCTGCTGTTCCCGTCGCAGGAGGACGCGGCACTGTGGATAATTGTGAAGGCGGCGGACACGCTGTGCGCATATCTCAAGTGCCTGGAGGAGACCCGCGCGGGCAACCGTGAGTTCGCAATCGCGGCAGCTCAAACACGCCGAAAGCTGACCGACATGGCTCTGCCGGAGCTGGATGCATTCCTTACAGAGTTCGTCCCGGCGTTTGAACGGACGCTGGACGAAATGCGGACGGCGAACTAAGAAATCGGCATAAGGTTTGACATATTGCGTCGAACGGTGTTACAATATGTCAGGCGGCATTATGCCTATACGGTAGGCGGTTGCGTTCTCTCTCCGAAAGGAGGTGAACGCCCATGATGGAAAACGTGGTTGCAGCAGCTTTGATACTGATTTGCGCCACCGGCTACATCCTGGCACTTCGTTCCAAAATGAAGTAACCGCCCCCCCTTAGCAAGTCGGGCAGTTACTTCGGTTATCCCATTTGCAGAGGACACAACCGTCTATACGGTCAAATGCCGCCCTCGTATGACAGTATAATACCAAATTGCGCGAAAATTGTCAAGTACTGTCGAAGAATAAAAACTAATAGACAAAGAAAGCAGCAAAAAAATGCCAAGCGAACGCATTCAGAAAATCATATCCGCAGCGGGACTACTGTCCCGCAGGTCGGCAGAAGACGCAATCCGCGCAGGACGTGTCCGGGTCAACGGGCACACAGCAAGCATTGGCGAGAGCGCGGACTCCGCCGTGGATGACATTACTCTGGACAACATTCCCGTCAAATCCGCCGGACAAAAGCGATACATTGCGCTGCACAAGCCGCGCGGCGTGGTCTGCACAATGTCGGACGAGCTGGGGCGGCGCTGTCTGCCGGATTTGCTGAGCGATATTCCGGAGCGCGTCTACCCAATCGGCAGGCTTGACCGCGACAGTGAGGGCTTGGTTCTGCTGACTAACGACGGCGAGTTTGCCAACGCCGTAATGCACCCGCGTGCTCACATTGCCAAAACTTACCGCGTTTCGGTCGCCCCCGCGCTGACGGAGGAGCAATTGGCGGCGTTTTCGGCAGGAATGCAGCTGGACGGTCAAATAACCGCGCCGGCGCGTATTGATCCCCTGGAGGAGCGCAATGGGCGGGCAGTGATGGAAATCGTTCTCCGGGAAGGAAAAAACAGGCAAATCCGCCGAATGCTGGAAGCTTTTGGCGTGGAAACACTGCGGCTCAAGCGCAAACAAATTGGAGGCGTGAAGCTGGGTATGCTGCAGCCGGGCAAATGGCGCGAGCTTACGTCAAGTGAACTGCAGACCTTTAAGTGGTAAATTTGCCCAATTCGCGCCGTTTTCGCAGTAAAAACATAGGAATCTCACAAAAATTTTGCAAAAATCGGCGGATTGTTCAAAAACCCTCTTGACAATTCCGCAAAAATGATGTTTAATATAGCGGAGAGTTTGCGCCGCACTCCAAAAGCGGGGCGAATCGACACAAAACATAAGGAGAGACCCCACATGAAGAAGCTTTTGTCCGTGCTCTTGGTGTTCGCGCTGATTTTGCTGCCGTTGGCGGCAGTTGTCACCGCCGGTGCTGCGATTGTTGTATCCAACACCGCCCTGACCCTGCTTAAGGACGGCGTCGCCCCGGCAAACGGCACAACAGCCCCGCCGGCAACCGACCCCGTGACGGAGCCTGAAACCGAGCCGAGCGGCGAACCCGCTGTAACAGAACCTGTCACCGCACCTGAAACCGTTCCTGAAACCACACCCGGTGAAGTCACCACACCCGGCACTACGGCTAAGCCGACCATTCCCCCCTCAACAAAAGCCGGCGATAAGACCACTGCACCTCAGCCGACCACGCCAACCGTGAGCGCGGATCCCTATGCCCCGGCGGCAAACCTCAACACGCTGAGCAAAGCGGCGCTGTTGGCGTATTTCAACAAGGTCGCCAACCGTGTGCGTACCGAGAAGCCCGGCTTTAAGCGCGATAGCCTGAATAGGATTGACGAAGTTAAGCTGAGCGGCGCGGCAAGTGCGGCTAACAGCCTTGTTGAAATGGTTAAAAAAAGGTTGATGCCCGGTGAGTGGGAATACGAAACCATTGCAAAGGGTAAAGCAAACGGAGGCAAGTTCCTCTCCGATAACACCAACGCGTCCGACCTGAGAGAGAGCGACATCACAGGCATCACCGCCGTGAAAACAGGCGCAAACTGGACCATTACCGCCAAGATTAAGCAAGAAGATAACCCGGCAAAGGGACTCGCAAGTGCGCAAGCTCGCGTCAACTGCATTGCCACGCGTGACGAGATTCTTCAACAGATTACCGATATCAGCAGTGCAATCAGCGCAGAGGTCTCCAATGCCACGCTGACATACCATACCGGATTTGCGACCATCGTCGTTAACGCTAAGGGGCAGGTCGTTTCCTCTGATTGCGGATTCCAGGTTAAAGCAAACGTTAAAGACGTTAAGTTAAAAGTGCTGTTCACCATCACAACCGATGTTGAAGCCCCGCAAACTTCAAACGTTAAGTGCCACGACTTTGTTTGGTAAGCCGAAATAACAGCAACACACTGCGGGGCTGCCTGAAAATGGTGGCTCCGTTTTGTTTTACGCACACTTGACTTTATCGCCGCATTGCGGTATAATACATCAACGTGGGCTAAAGTGCCCTGTGTTATTGTGTTATTTCATGAAATGGAGGATAAAAATGAAGCGTACATTCCAGCCAAAAAAACTCCACGGGCAAAAAGTGCACGGCTTCCGCAAGCGCATGAGCTCCCGCAATGGGCGCAAGGTGCTGGCACGCCGCCGCGCAAAAGGGCGCAAGGTTCTGTCTTATTGACAAAAAATCCCAACTTCTAAACTGCGATTCAGCAGGGCAAGGGGTTCTCGTGAGGGCTTCCAGACCATCTGTTAGAACACCGCACCGCGTGAGAGCTTCCGCACGAAGCTCCCGCGCCTGTTTTGCAGGGCAATGAGGGCGCAGACTATCAACGTCAACGCGGATTTCCGCCGGGCGTACGGGCGCGGCAGAAGCAAGGCGGATTCAATTCTCGTCAGCTATGCTCTGCGTACCCGCCGGCCGGTTGTTCGCTGCGGAATCACCACAAGCAAGAAAATCGGCTCTGCAGTGGAGCGAAACCGCTGCCGCCGCATAATTCGGGCCGCATACGTGCAAATGCTGCCGGAGTTGCCAAAATATGGCTGGGATTTCGTCTTCGTGGCTCGCGGGAGGACCAAAGACGTGAAAAGCACGGATATTCTACGATCCATGCGCGGGCAGCTGAAAGTGCTGCTGAACGACAACAGCCGCGCCCCAAGCAGCTACCGCTCACCGCAAAGACCAGCGCGGACAAGCCCTCCGCCCAAACCAGCGTCCGGAGGCGACGGCTCATGAAGCAAATCCTCACCCGCGGCATTCGCTTCTATCAGCGGCGAATTTCACCACATCTGCCGCCCATGTGCCGCTATTACCCCACCTGCTCGTGCTACGCAATTGAGGCGTTGGAGGTCCACGGCGCGTTTTGGGGGAGTCTTATGGCAATCCGCCGCCTGCTGACCTGCAACGTGATTTTCCCGGGAGGCTATGACCCCGTACCGCCGAAGCGGCGCAAATAACAAATCATCACAATTTATAGGAGCCGAAATTGAATTTTTACGACACAATATACAAGTTTCTGGGGATTCCCTTCGGCTGGATGTTGACGCAGATGTTCAACATTGTGCCAAATTATGTGCTTGTGCTTGTGGTGTTTACCCTGCTCACGCGCTGCATCATGCTCCCTACAACCATTCAGCAGAAGAAGGGCGCGGCTCAGGCGCAGCGGCTTCAGCCAAAAATCCGGCGGATTCAGACAAAATACGCCGGCAATCAACAAAAAATTCAGCAGGAAACACAGGCGCTCTATGCCCGTGAAGGCGCGGCGGGCATGAATATGGGCTGTGTGCCAATGCTCATCACAATGCCGATTATGTTTGGTATTGCCGGCGCGGTTTACTACCCGCTCAAGTACCCGCTGGGGCTTTCGCAGGGCGTGATTGACAACCTGACGGCGGCGTTCGCCAAGCTCGGTGAGCTTGATGAGAGCTTCAAAATCGCGTCAGTCGCCGGTCGGCAGGTTGGAGTTATCGAGCACATTCAGGTGCTTCTGATGCACCCAAACACGGAAATCCACAGGCTGATAGCTGAAGTGCCCGGGTCGGCGATTGAACAAATACGCGGCTTTGATTTCAGCTTTTTGGGGCTGAGCCTTGGCGCAAAGCCTGAGTGGAGCAGCTTGTCAATTCTCGTGCCGATTGCAAGCTTGGTGTTTTCCATGCTCACCAGCGTCTACTCCATGATTCTTCAGCGCAAGCAAAACCCCGGTCAGCAGCAGCAAAACATGCTGATGATGGGCTGCATGACAGTGGGAATGCCGCTGTTCATGTTCTATTTTGCAATGACAATGCCCGTGGCTGTTGGAATTTATTGGGCGACAGGCAGCTTTTTCGCCTTAGTGCAAAACGTCATCTTCAGTCACATGTATTCGCCCAAAAAAATGCTTGCGCGCATGATGGTTGACGACACAATAAACCGCTGCGCCCGAGAAAAAGAACAAGGCTCCAAACGCACTGCCATTCCGGCGGAGTAACTTATATTCAGGAGGAAAAGATTATGTATTGTCCAAATTGTGGTGCACAGTCACCGGAAGGTTCCGCCTTTTGCCTTAGCTGCGGTGCGTTGCTGAATGCCGCTCCGCATAGTGAGCAGCCTCAGCCTCAGTATGCGCCGCCTGTTCAGCCGCAAGCTCAGCCATATAACGGTCAGCCGCCATATGGTCAGCCGCCTTATGCGCCGCCCGTTCAGCCGCAAGCTCAGCCATATAACGGTCAGCCACAGTATGGTCAGCCGCAATTTGCTCAGCCCGGCAAGAGCCGCATTGCCGCCGGGCTTCTGGGAATTCTGCTGGGCTCGCTTGGCGTGCACAATTTCTACTTGGGCTACACCGGCAAAGCGGTTGCTCAGCTTTTGCTGACCGTTATCGGCGGCTGGGTTTTCGGACTGGGTTGGCTTATCGCATGGATTTGGGGGCTTGTTGAGGGTATTCAGATACTCACAAAGTCAATCAACGCAGACGCAAACGGCGTGCCGCTGACGGACTAGGGAGAGCTTGGTTTACAAGGAACGCGATTGGGAACATCGTTTTCCCGGCCGCTCTTGATTTGGGGGATAGAAAGCCGTGGAGACGGCACGGAAAGCAGGGAGTACAATGATTAAAGAGGCAATCGCCGCCGCGCCAAGCATTGAAGAGGCGCAGGAAAACGCTGTCCGGGAGTTGAACGCGCCTGAGGGGGCGGATGTTCAGTTCGATGTTTTGGATTTTCCGGCAAAGAAGGTGTTCGGGCTGTTTGGGGGCTCTCAGGCAAAGGTTCGCGCCTATTACGAGGCGCCGGACGCGCCTAAGCCCAAGCCTAAGCCGCCGGCAAAACCGCCGCAAAAGGATAAGCCCGCGCCTAAGGCGAAGCAGGAGCGTCCTGCGCCAAAACCCGCTGCCAATCCTCAGGAAGCTGCTCCCGCCGCAGCTTCTAATCCTGCAGAAAGTGCCGCGGAGAGCATTGAGCTTCCCGCTGCGGTGAAGTATTTGGGGCGCGTATTTGCCGCGCTCGGTGTGGATGATGCTAAGTTCAGGTTCGTGCAGGAAGAGGGCGACTCACTGCGGATTTTTGCCGAGAGCGAGCAGAGTACCGGCTCCGTTATCGGCAGGAAGGGCGAAACGCTGGACGCTGTGCAGACCCTGGCGCGTCTGTTCATCAATCAGGCGGTCAAGCGCTATGCCCACATCACACTGGAGGTTGGCGACTATCGCGCGAAGCGTGCTGAGCATCTGCAGCACCTTGCGCAGAAGACCGCCGCGCGTGTCCTGAAAACAGGGCGCAACACCGCGCTTGACCCCATGAACCCGTTTGAGCGGCGGATTATCCACACGGTTATCGCTGAAATTGAGGGCGTGGAAAGCCATTCCGTGGGTTATGACGATGGGCGTAAGGTTTTGATTACTCCCGCCGGGAAGTTCGAGGAGCGTCCTGAACGTCCGCGCGGTTCTTTTGGAGACAAACCGCGCCGTGACTTTGGTTCCCGCGAAGGTTTCCGGCGCGATTCCGGCAGCAGCGGTCATGGGCACAGCGGCTTTGACCGCCGCGGCGGACGCGATAACGACCGCAAACCGCCATATCAGCCGCAAACTCCGGCAAGGGCACCGCGCACGGACGCAGGCGGCTCCGCGCTTTACGGCAAGGTCGAGGTACCGGCGCGCAAACCGGAGGAATAATCTACCACTGGATTAAGGAATCTGCCATGCCCAGTCTTATCGAAATCCGCGATTACTATAAAATATATAACCCCGGCGAGAACGAGGTTCGTGCCCTTGACGGCATTAACCTTACTGTGGAGCGCGGTGAGTTTGTGGCAATTATTGGGCCTTCCGGCTCGGGGAAATCCACGCTCATGAACATGCTGGGCCTGCTGGATGTGGGCACAAGCGGAACGTATATCCTCAACGGAACTGACGTTGCGGGCATGGATGACGACGAATTATCAGAGATTCGCAACAAAGAAATTGGTTTTATTTTCCAAGGCTTCAACCTAATACCATCGTTGACTGCAAAGGAAAATGTTGAACTCCCGCTAATTTACCGCGGCATGAAAGCGACGGAGCGCAGCAGCCTTGCCGACGAGGCGTTGGAGCGTGTGGGGCTGACAAAGCGGCGGCACCACCTGCCCTCGCAGCTTTCCGGCGGTCAACAGCAGCGTGCGGCGATTGCCCGTGCCGTAGCGGCTCGTCCGCCCGTTATCCTTGCGGACGAACCCACCGGAAATCTGGACAGCCACAGCGGCGAAGAAGTCATGCGCATTCTGCGAGAACTCAACGAAGAGGGGCGCACAGTTATCCTCATTACGCACGACAGCCAAGTTGCGGCGGCGGCAAAGCGCATTATCCGTATTTTGGATGGCGAAATAGCTGAAGATTCGGTCAATTAGTCCAAAAACCACGCAGTTTTGCGGGTGAATCTGCGCCGACGGGAGAACCTCCGCAAGCTTTGCAATAAAACTTGCGGTTTGTGCCTGAAAGTGGTATACTTGTAATCTGCACAGGGCGGAGGCTCATTTTTGGAGGACGGTGCAAGGAATCACAGCGAAAGTGAAGGGAGGGCAACATGAGTCAGGTAAGGCTGAAGGACAATGAGAGCTTAGACAGCGCACTGCGGCGCTTCAAGCGGCAAACCTCCCGGGACGGTATCATCTCAGAGGCACGCAAGCATGAGGCATACGAGAAACCATCGGTGAAACGCAAGAAAAAATCTGAGGCGGCACGCAAACGCAAGTTTAAGTAGCGCCAACAAACGGAATCGTCGTGCGGTTAAGTCCGTGCGGCGATTTGTTAAGTTTCGGATAAAACATTCGGTGCAGCACATCAGCCGTGCACAAAAGCACAGACCTCCGCCAGTATGCATTGCCCGCACCGCGGTCTGCGCGCTACACACACCGCCCGCCCATGCAGTACGCATCTGTGGCAGAAATCGTTGCTGCGCTCCGGCAATATTAACTCGCGCAGAAGCAGCTCCACCTGCAACGGGTTCTTTGTGTTCACCAGACCCAGCAGGTTTGTTATGCGTATCAAATGAGTATCGGCAACAATCGCCGGCTTGCCGTAAACATCGCCCATAATGAGGTTCGCCGTCTTGCGCCCAACGCCGGGCAGCTGCGTGAGCTTTTCTATGGAATCGGGTACTGCACCGCCGAAGTGCGTCAGCAGCATTTGCGACATTGCGATTAGATCCCGTGCTTTGGTGTGATAGAATCCGCAGGAGCGGATTAGCTCCTCAACGTGGGCGACAGGCGCCGCCGCCATCGACGGAGCGTCCGGATACGCCGCAAAAAGCGCAGGTGTGACCAAGTTGACCCGCGCGTCCGTGCACTGAGCAGAGAGTCGCGTTGCAACCAGCAGCCGGAACGGGTCGGCGTATTGCAGTGAGCAGAGCGCGTCCGGGTATTCGGCGCGCAAAAGCTCCTCGGCACGGCACGCTTTGGCGCTAAGGTCGGTTTGGTTCATGTTTTCCTTCCGTTCTGCAGATTTTGCGCTGCCAATGAGCGCTTAATGTCTAAAAGCTGCTACCTGACGCCTAAAAGCCGCACAGCGTTTTCGTCCGCCGCGCGAATCAATTCCCCCGCCGTTATTCCGCGTGCACCGGCGATTTTCTCCGCCGTGCAGCGGATATGTGTGCTGTCGCAGCGTCTGCCGCGGAAGGGTTCAGGAGCCATATAAGGCGCGTCAGTTTCCAACAGGAGTCGGTCAAGCGGACAGAAAACGGCGGCTTCCAGCGGTTTCTTCGCGTTTTTGAACGTCACCGCTCCGCCAAAGCCCAGGTACAGTCCCAAATCCAGCAGGATCTGTGCCGTCTCCAAGCTGCCGGTAAAGCAGTGCACAACGCCGCGCGGCCGGTATTGCCGCAGCAGCTCCAACGAGTCCTGCGTTGCCTCACGGATGTGGACGGAAACGGGCATATCCAACTTTGCTGCTAACGCAAGCTGCTTGGCAAAGACCTCGCGCTGAACGCCGCGCGGCGAAAAATCGTAGTGATAATCCAGTCCGATTTCGCCCAGACAAACGCACTTAGGTCGGGCAAGATACTGACACAGACGCGGCTCAAATGCCGCCCAATCCACCCGGCTTGCGTTGTGGGGGTGAATGCCGCACGCCGCCCAAACGTTCGGGTGCTTTTCTGCCAGCCGGGCGACCGCTTCACAGCTTTGTGTGCTGTCCGCGCAAGTTAAAACCCACTGTACGCCGTTTTCGGGCAGGGCAGAGAGCAACTCGTCCCGGTCGCCGTCAAAGCGCGGGTCATCATAGTGGGCGTGGGTGTCAATCATAATCTATCACCGTATTAACAACAAAGGGCGCGGCAACTCGCGCCCTTATACTGAATATGCCATTGCATCAGGCGCTTTTTGCGGCGGATTCCGGCATGGGCACAGAAAAGTCGTCACGGCGTTCCGGCGCAAATTCAGGTTTGCCGCCGTGCACAACCTCAATCTGGGAGGAAATGCGCGTGCGGTAGGACACCGCGCGGAGCTGCACGCTTTTTGGGCGCGGAATCACGCCATAGGAGCTCTCGCCGAAGTTTTTCGCCCAAGCACTGCGCCAGCGGGCAGCGATATTCTGCTCAAAGGCAACAAGGCGTTCTTCATAAGCAACACCCAAAACAATCAGCGCTCCCGCCAAAATGGTAAAAACTGAGCGCACATAAAATCCCGCTGACATACCGTCCCCTCCAAACTTCACTGTATATGGACAGTATACCACAAGATATTGCGTTTGTCAACCATTATTGCCACAAATATTTGATATCTGCGCGTTTGCGGCATTTTTCAGATTGACGCAAGCGAATACTTACCCTCCCGCAGGATTTGCGCCAGCTGAGCAGCGGTTTGCACCGGTTTTTCCGGCCGCAGACCATAGTGCTCATAGCGGAAATCCTCCGGCTTGCGGCAGTGGTGCGGCAAATCGCGCCCGTGGTAGTCGGAACCGGCGGTGGGGATTAACCCGTGCAGTTGCGCCCAGTGCTGCGCGGCCTCATTATTGTTCTCGTGGTCCGGACCGCCGTTGAGCACCTCCGCGCCGTCGAGCAGCTTACGGTCACTGATGGTCATGCCAACGCGGAACGGGTGTGCTTGGACTATCAGCACGTCATATTTTTCCGCAAGCGGGCGGAAGAATTTTAGGTTGGGATAACGATGGAGGTTTGGGTTGTCCAGAACGAAATCCTCGTCAATGCCAAAGAGAAGGTAGTCGTTTTTTGAATCCAAAAAGCGGATTTCCATACCCAAAAGCACGGTGAAGCTATCGCCCGCCGCTGCCTTTGCGCTGCGGTAACCGCGCAGCCAGCGCTCTGCCTTTTTGCGCCATGGCAGCGGAGCAAACCAACGTAAATCCTCAGCCTTCATGTGGTCGGCGGTGACAAAGCCGCCGTAGCCCAGCGCCTTATATTTCGTCACCAAATCCCGAGCAGACATATCCGCACACTCTGAGCTTTCGGCAGTATGGACGTGGGTATCAATCAGCACGCGCCAAGCACCTCCCGCAGGATTGCAAGCCCCGCGTCAAGGTCGCTTTGCGGGGTATTCAGCGGCGGCAACAGGCGCAGTTTATCTTTCGCGGTCAAAATAACCAGACCCGCGGACAGGCACTTTTGGGCCGCTGCCTTTGCGTTGCATGCAACGCTCACGCCAATCATCAAGCCCAGGCCGCTGAGACCGGTGACACACGGCATTCCGGCTAACGCGGTGCGGAGGTACTCACTTTTGGCGCGCACGGACGCGAGGAAGTCCTCGTCCAGCCGCCGGAGGATACTCAACGCGCCCGCGCAGCAGACGGGGTTGCCGCCAAAGGTCGAGCCATGCGTGCCCGGGGTGAGGACTCCCGCCGTTTTTTCGCTGAACAGCACCGCTCCAATCGGCAGTCCGCCGCCAAGACCGTTTGCTGTTGTGACGATGTCCGGCGAAATGCCGAACTGTTCGTAGCTATAGAGCGTACCCGTGCGCCCGTTGCCTGTTTGCACCTCGTCGCAGATGAGGAGGATATCGCGCTCGGAGCATAATTGCTGTGCGTCTTGCAGATACAGCGCGGACAGCGTATTGACGCCGCCCTCACCCTGCACACACTCAAACATAAACGCACAGGTCGGGTATGCGTCAAAGGCGCTGCACAAGGCGTCAATATCGTTTGCCGGTACACTGATAAAGCCTGACGGAAACGGATGGAAGTGCTTGTGGTATTCGGGCTGTCCGGTTGCGGCCAGAGTCGCCAGCGTCCTGCCGTGAAAGCTGTTGTTCAGCGTGACGATGGTGTTGCATGTAACGCCATCGGGCGCTCCGCCAAGGCGCTGCCCGTATTTCCGCGCCGCCTTTATTGCGCACTCGTTTGCCTCCGCACCGGAATTTGCGAAAAAGACCTTAGCCATGCCGGTTTTTTTGCAGAGTAATTCCGCCAAATCCGCACAGGGTTCGGTATAATAGAGGTTGGAAATATGCGCAAGCCCGCCCGCCTGAGCAGTCACTGCCGCAAGCCATTCCGGGTCGGCGGAGCCAAAGCTGTTAACACCGATTCCGCTGGAAAAATCTAAGTATTCGCGCCGTGATTCGTCCCACAGGCGCGAACCCTTGCCGCAGATGAATACAACGTCGGCACGGGTGTATGTCGGCGCGATAAATTGGGTGTCCTTTGTGATGGTGTTCATTGTCTGCCTCCGGAATATGCTTTCTTCAAAGTATACACCATCCGGGGCGGCGGTGCAAGTGTTGCTGCGGCAGTCGGAGGTGCTGTAACGCATGGAGAAGCGTTTTAGGTTTACAGAAATTTAACATGTTATCAGCTCAGAGCTGATAACATGTATACATAGTATGTACACATGCTATGTAAGTTTCATAAAAAGCCTTTAATATAAACACTTTTTGCTCATAAATAATTATAAACAATATATAAAATCTCTCCGTTAGTCACCTCAAAAAACGGAGCAGAGGCGCACGTTGATGTGCGCCCCTGCAAACACAGGTCCGCGTTATTTCACGTCAAATGTGCGCGTGATGACGCTGTTGTCCGTCGTGACAAGCTGTTTTACAATCGCCTTGACAGGAGTTTCCAGATCTGCCAAAACAAATGCGCGTGTCACCTCACGTTTGGCGTTTGGCTCGAGGTCCTCGCTGACGGAGCTGCCGTTGAAGCCCTCAATGTCCTTGAGCACTGCGTCGGAAAGCTTCAGCGTGCCCTGATATGCGGAATCGGACAGGAATGTGAGAAAGTTCATCACCGCATTGCCGCTGTTTTCAATCTCGTAGGTGATGATGATCGCGTCCTTGCCCGCCTCGTCCTTAACGATTTTAGAGGACTTAATCTCCACATTCAGTGCGCCCAGAGTGCCCTTTGTGTCAAGCTCGTCGGTGTCGCCGCTGGGAACGACGGTTGGCATAGTGGCCTGGGTTGTGGTTGGGGTGATTGGGTCAGTGACGGCGTCGTCCTTCTTTTTGTTGTTCATGGCAAAGGCAATAATCACGCCCAAAACTGCCAGCACGGCAAGGATTGCCAGCAGTATTTTCCACCACGATCCGCCCTCTTCTTGCGGTGTGTGATATGCACTGCCGCGGTTATTGTTGTCGTTCATTGTTTACCTCCGATATTGTTGGGGTTCCCGCGTATTGTTTCCCGCCGGAGTTGTTTTATCCGCAGTGAACAAAAACAGCCCGCAAGGGTGTATAATATACAAAAGCGCTTTTGATTTAAGTAAAGGAGGCTCACTTGACCGCCGAGGTGAACATACTGCTGCTGCGCCTGCGTCAGGGTGAGCCGGACGCGCTGCGTGAGCTTTACGATGAATGCCGCCGCGACGTCTACCTGCTGGCATTGGCAATCCTGCGCAACACTGCCGACGCCGAGGACATTCTGCAGGATGTGTTTGTGGCAGTGCATGGCAAAATCAGCCAATACGGGCACAAAGCGGGCGGCAAGGCTTGGCTGCTCTCGATAACCCGCAACCTTGCGCTCAACCGCCTGCGCAGCAACAAATTGCGCGCTCACGCGGATTTGGACGAGCTGCCCGAAGCGGAAGCTCCCGCAGTGCCGCAGGACGACGGGCTGTTTGAGGAATGCCTTGCGCTGCTCAATCCGCGAGAGCGCCAAATACTCACCATGCACCTGACGCTTGATCTGACCCACCGCGAAACCGCCCGTGTGCTGCGTTTGCCGGAGGGCACGGTAAGGCGCACATACGCGGCGGCAATCAATAAATTACGTGAACACTATAAGGAGGACTAATCATGAAGCGAATTGAAGACGCATTCCGTGCGGCGAATGACCGGCGCGTGCCGAATGTTTGGGCGCGGATTTCCGAGAACACCGCAAACAAAACCGCTGTGACGCGGCGCAAAACCCGCGTTTGGCAGCCTGCTCTTGCGGCGGCTGTGTTGGTTTTGGCAATTGTTGGCGGGCTGGTGTTTGGTGTGCCGCATATGGCTATTGTGCCGACGAGCGATCAAGGCACTGTTACAAATGCCGCGGCAACGGACAAAATCACCAAACGCACGTTTAAACTGACGACGTTTGCCGCCGGTGCAGATGAAGACCCCGTAACGGTCAAAGTAGGCGACGCTCCCGCGATTGTTCATGACTATACGTCGCAGGAAGGTTATGGAACCGACGGGCACTTTTGGGCAGCGCTCAAATTCCACAGTGACGAGAGCATTGAAAAGCTGGAAATTACCGACGACGACTCCGGCAAGGTCACACTTGTAAAGTGCAAGCTGATAACTAGCGGTGAGTTCGCGGGGGGATTGCACTTTGAATTCGCCGGCGGCTCAGTTACAACAAACTTTGTTACGCTTGACGATTCGCTTAAGGACGGCGGCGATTGGTATGCGATATTGATTGAGCAGGAGTTCGATTCAATGGTTTTCCCGTTAAACAAAATAATACCGCCGTGGACTTCTGCTGAGATTACGCTCCGTGCAACA
>JAITOD010000096.1 GCA_031290105.1 Oscillospiraceae bacterium | reverse complement strand
ACAGAAATACGGCGCGGCAATGAGCCACCACCACGGCATCGGCAAAATGACCGCACCGTGGCTGGAGGCGCAAATCGGCGAGAACCAAATGGCGATTTACCGCACGCTCAAGCGCCACTTTGACCCGGACAACCTGATGAATCCCGGCGGCACATTGGGGCTGGATCTGCCCGCAGAGCAGCGGCGGAATTTTCGCTGAGTCAGCGGCTGCAACCGGATTCTGAGTAAGACCAAGCCACGCGCGCACTGAGTCAAGTGCACGCGTGGTTTTTTGATTGCGTTTTTCATATAAAGCGAAGCGATGACCGCGCCGTGATTTTCAAAAGCTGTCTTACACCGCGCTGCCCGCCGTCCGCGGATACGGCAGCACGTCGCGGATGTTGGCGATACCCGTCAGGTACATCACCAGCCGCTCAAAGCCAAGCCCAAAGCCGCAGTGCCGGCAACCGCCCCAACGCCGCAGGTCAAGGTAGCGCGCATAGTCCTGCGGATCCATGCCGCGCGCGCGCATACGCTCCTCCAGCAGCGGCAGGCGCTCCTCGCGCTGACTCCCGCCGATGATCTCCCCCACACCCGGCACAAGGCAATCCACCGCCGCAACGGTCTTTCCGTCGTCGTTTCGGCGCATATAAAACGCCTTGATTCCCTCCGGGTAATCCGTCACAAACACCGGCGCGCAGTAGATTTCCTCCGTCAGGAAGCGCTCGTGCTCGGTCTGCAAATCCTGCCCCCAAGCGATTGGATAGGCGAACTTTGCGTTGTGCGGCTCCAGCAGAGCAACCGCCGCAGTGTATGTCACGCGGGCAAACGGCGCCGAACATACGTGCTCCAAGCGCGCAAGCAATTCCTTGTCATAATACTGCCGCAGGAACGCAAGCTCTGCCGGGCAATCCCGCAAAACGGACGCGATTACGCTCTTGAGCATTGCCTCGGCAAGCTCCATGTCGTCGTCCAAATCGGCAAACGCCATCTCCGGCTCAATCATCCAGAACTCCGCCGCGTGGCGCGCCGTGTGGCTGTCCTCCGCGCGGAACGTGGGCCCAAAAGTGTATATTTTGCCCAGAGACATGGCAAGCGCTTCGCCCTCCAGCTGCCCCGACACGGTAAGGTACGCCGGCTGACCGAAAAATTCGGCGCTCCCCTCCCCTGCCGATATTCGGAACTGCTCGCCCGCGCCCTCCGCGTCGCCCGTTGAAATAATGGGCGTGTGGACGTAGAAAAATCCCTGCTCACGGAAGAAGGAGTGAATCGCCTGAGCGGCGGCGGCACGGACCCGGAACACCGCCTGAAGCGTGTTCGTTCGCCCGCGCAGGTGCGGCATGGTGCGCAAAAACTCCGGCGTGTGGCGCTTTTTTTGCAGCGGGTATTCAGCATCGCTGCCGCCCTCCACGGTGATTTCCGCGGCACGCAGCTCACAGGGCTGTGACGCGTTCGGGGTAAGGCTCAGCGTGCCCGCAACGCATATTGCCGCGCCGACATTCAGCTTAACGGCATCGTCAAAGCCGGCAAATTCGTCCCGCGCCAGCAGAACTTGCAGCGTGCCGAAGCTGCTGCCGTCGTGCAGAGCAATAAACGCAACCTTGCCGGAGGAGCGCAGCGTGCGCACCCAACCGCACACCGCCAGCTTTTGCTCCGCATATGCCGCAGGTTCAGCCAAAATTGCCGCGATTTCGGTTCGTTTCATGCGCTGCCTTTCTTTTTGCGCGGCTTGGGGAGCGGGGTAATCGGCTCCAGAATGCTCACGATTTCACGCACGAGCGGCGCGTCGTCAACGTCCAAAACGTAGTGCTCCTTCGCCCCCTCATAAGGGTAACCGGTTTCAGCGTCCGCCATGCGCTCCGCGATTTCCGGCAAGCGCTTCACAAACACCGTGTTGCCGCACACCAAAAATATCGGCTTATCGTTGACATAAACCATGTATTCGCCAAACATCTTTTTATAGCGTATATCGCCTGTATTTCTGATTTGTTCGCAGATATACTCCACAAAAGCTTGCGTAGTTGCCACGATTATTGTCCCCCTCTCCGCTACAAAAGTGCCGCAACGACCGCGTTATAGACCGCTTCCGGCTCAGTCAAAAAGCGGCTGCGCATATTTTGCGCCTGTATTTCGTTGGCCGCCACAAGGCGGAGTGAAAACAGCGTTTCGCCGAGCGTACCAAACGAAACCGACAGTGCGTAACCGTCGCCGACCGGCTCAATCTCGGCAGAGCTTGCCTCTATATTGCGGCGGCGTGTTTGGTAACGCAGCGCCGCGCGGAGCGTCTTTTCGCCGACGGAACGCGGCAGGTTATCCCCCAACACCGCAAGCGCGGCGCGTCCCGTCTGCGTAAGGTGCAGGGGCGCGTCGTCGTCCTCGCCCTCGGAGTGCAAAGCTCCCCGGGCAACCAGCTTCGCCGCGCACTGTGCCGCCTCAAGGTAGTTGGCGGTCCCGGCGGCGGAAATCGCCTCTAAGACCTGCGCTTTCGTCAAGCCGTCCAGCTTTTCCAGCAGGAAGACAATCAGCAGGTCAACATCCGCCGGGGTACGCAAGCCGCCGTCAGGGACGCCGTCCCGAAATGCGTCATATTGCAAGGTGTGCTCCTTAACTGTATTTTTGGGTAAACGGTTTGTTATAATTGCCCCGCGCCAGCAGTTCCTCGCTGACAAAATCCGTCTTCCCGGCCCAAGCGCCAAGGCGGTTCGCCCAGCCCTCACAGTAGAGCCAGTAATATGAGCGGTTATTCTCCTTACGCCAGCGGATAACAGGCTTCAGGTTACACCAAAGGAAGCTTGGTACTCCAATAAGCGGCAGATAGAGCCAGCCCAAAATCAGCGACTGGATTGTGTGCCCATACTCGTGTATATGCGCGTCGAAAAGCCAATCCTGCGGGCGCGTAGGATTCACGAAGATGAACATGCCAAGGCTGATTCCGCCGAACGGCTTTTCGGTAACGGGGACATATGTGACAATCGCCTGCCCAAACGCCTTGTGCTCACACTTTTTGCGCATGGAGAGATAGGCAATCAGTCCAAAAAGATTTTGCGGCAAGCCCCAGGTGAACTGCCAGATGAGAAACAACGCTCGCTTCATCAGGGTTCCTCCGATGTGTCAAAATCGCCGATGCCATAGAAGCGGATGCCGTCAACGCGCAGTTGGGCGATTATCCCGCCGGATTGCGCCGTTGTGAAAATCTCACTGCCGGCAAACAGGGCGTAGTTGGAAAGATTGACCAAATGTGCCTTCGTATTGGTGACCACCAGATACCGCGGACGCAGCCCCGCGCCGAAATACACCGAACCTGAGCCAAAGTGGCTGTGGTGCCCCGCCTTGACCATGTCCACCTGCCCAACCTGCTTGGCAACGCGCCTCTCGTCGCCGCTCCAATTGTTCATATCCGCCGCAAGAAACACCCGACGACCGTTAGCCTCAACCAGCGTGCCGACGGAGTTGTCGTTCTCGCCGCCGCTGATTGCCTTGCGGTCCTCGGTGTTGAAAAATGTGATTGTCATTCTGCCAAGCTCAAACGGCTCTGCCGGCAAATCCTGCACAAGAGTAAAGCCGCGCGTGCTGACCGCGTCCAGCATTTGCTGATAGACCTCTTCGTTATCCCAACCGCGCTCGGTGGAATTTTTTCCCTCCGGTATGTACTTCTTCAAGAAGACCTTATCAACGATAACGTCCGGGTCAAGCAGAATCGTGTCGAATCCGCCGATGTGGTCAGAGTGCGCGTGCGTGCCAAGCACAAAATCCAGATGCACCTTACCGTCCGCGTTGCGTGCAACACGCTTCAGGTAGGATAGCACGTACTTTTCGTAGCCCGGCAGCGCAAGGGAAGCCTTGCTGGTGGGGTTGTCGGTGTCCTCGGCGGAATCCACCAGCGCAAAGTGCCCGTCGGATTCAAGCAGAATCGCGTCGCCGGCGCCGGTGTTGAGGAAATGTATATGCTCGCCCTCAAAATTCTGCGCGGGGATTTGCAGAATATCGCGTGCGGCGGCGGCGGCGTTGCGCTTGGCGAATGGTCCCTCCAGCCAGTAGAAGAAACCGCCGAACGCAATCGCTCCCACAAGAAGCGCGGCGCACAGCACACGCAACGCCCGGCGCAGACCTCGCTTTTTCTCTTTGCTCATGATGTTTTCCCTCTTTCTTTTTGGTGTATCAGATATCAAACGAACAGTACTTTACTATGCCGCGCAATGTTCCGCGCGATATTGCGCCATGCGCGTCAGCAAATCCGCGCCGGCGTTTTTGGCATGCAGATATTCGTAAATATCCGCGATGGTAACCACGGCGTGCACCGCAATCCCGAACTCCTCACGCACCTGCCGGGCGGCAGTCAGTCCGCTGCCGCCAACGATCTCCATGCGGTCAACGGCAATGAACATGTGCGGCACGCTCACATCCGCAAGGCTTTTGAGGACGGGCAGAACCTCGCGCAGAGCAGTGCCGGCGGTGATCACGTCTTCGGTGATGATGAGCCGGTCGCCGTCTGACGGCTGATAGCCCACCAGCTTGCCGCCCTCGCCGTGGTCCTTGGCTTCCTTGCGGTCGAAGCAATATGGGCGGTCTATGCCGAATTCTCGGTAAAGCGCCGCCGCAGTGAGAGCCGCCAGCGGGATCCCTTTGTATGCAGGACCAAACAGCGCTGTGAAATCATCGCCGCAAACCGCGTTGATTTGCGCGGCGTATGCCTTGCCAAGCGCGTCGAGCTGTGCGCCCGTGCGGAAGTTGCCCATGTTGATGAAATACGGCGACTTTCTGCCGCTCTTGAGCGTGAAATCCCCAAAAAGCAGCACCCCGGCTGATTGCATAAGGTCAATGAAGGTGGTTTTTTGCGGTGATAGCATGTCGTCCTCCTGCGTTTAATAATTGTTTATCCAATTTCCGGCGCGGCTTTGAATGCGGCTTCAATGTTTTTTGCGCTGACCCAAATAACTTCCAAGTGCCGTTTTTCGGTGGTATCTGCTTCGTTATCTGACGCGAACGCCACGTTGCCGTCAGAATCAAAGTACATCCGTATGTCATCCCGGTCCAACGGCAAGCGCAAAGCCTTGATTTTTCCCGTATTGAGGTCAACCGCGCAAATAATTGAGATGTAATAATCAAGCACATAATATTCAAATGAACCGCTAACACAACTGCTCCTATAACCTAGTCCGTCAAAAAAATATACTCTGGTGTCGCCGATTTTTTTGACGCTGTCCGTGCTCAAGCTAAAATAGCCGTTATCTGTGATGAGCGTTTCCCCAAACACCTCAAAGCGATAGGTTCCGTTGTAGGATCCACTGAAAATCTCGCTCACATTGCTTATTTTCCATGAGCGCCAAAGCTTGCCGTCGGCGTTGTAGGCGCGGATTTTCACCGTCTCCTCAAAATTTTTGCGTGTGCGCGCAAGCAGATAAATCCTGCCGCCAAAGCTTGTGATGTTGGTCACCGTCACGCCCTGGACATAAGTTTCGCCGGATTTTATGGTTCCTTTTTCGCTCAAAATCACTGTGAACTTTTTTGTTTTCACGCTGTATTTTTCTACTGTTGTGACGACGGTTTTCACGTTTTCCATTGTTGTGTATGCAAAAACCAATTCGTCATCGCTCACCGCAGCAATAAACGTGCCATATGACATTGAGCCAACATCGCGCCGCAGAAGCACCTCAGACTTGCCGGTTTTGGGATTAACCTTGGCGAAAAAAGGCTCAAGATTTGCACTGGGATAGCCGCCTTGCTCGGTTGGAACGCCGTCAACGTACTTCCCGTACCATGCGTAAGACCAACCATCAGATAGTTGCACAACCGTGTCGCTTAGTATTGGGTAATCGGATAGGTCGGATTGAGTTTCAACCGTGTTGGGCAGCATTGTGAGCTTGCCGGTTTCTATATCAAACGATGCATTGCCGCCGGTTTCCGCAGAATAGCCGTTCAGACCCGCCTGATCGTCGCCGTAAATATTTCCCAACAGCTTTTTTCCTTCCAGCGCGTCAACCGAAAACCAACCCGCGCCATATCGCATCGCCGCCGGAAGCGTCACATATTCGGATTTGCTTTCGTCCAGCAGCGGCAAGTTTTCTGACCAATTCGGCTCGGTGGCGTCCGCGTCGTCGTCAGTTTCCTCCTCGCCGTCCGCGTCCTCGTCGTCGTAATACGGCGGATCCGTTATGTCCCCGGTGTTATCCACCCACGGCTCTGGCGGCGGCGGATCGACGGCGTCTCCGGGTAATGCGAAGCAAAGACTGACAATCGTCAAGCAAGCCACAACGGCGATCAGCAGGATTTGCGCTTTTTTCGATTTACTCATAACAGCACCGCCTATTTTATTTTCCGAAACCTGTAATCTGATATCTGTTTATGGGTGGGGCAACCCTTTGCGGTAGGCGTCCATGATGTCCTTGAACACTTCGCCGTTGGAGGGCGGCGTCCAGGTGACGCAGTTTGCTCCTGCCTCCACTGTGGCACGAATGCTCTGCACTGTGGGGCCGCCTGTGGCGATAATCGGTGCATCGGGGTAACGCGCACGCACAGCACGAACAACCTGCGGGGTCTTTGCGGCGGCAGAGATGTTGAGGATATCCGCTCCCGCATGAAACCGCGCGTCAATGTCCTCCGTTTCGCCAAGAACCGTGACAACAACGGGAATATCCACCGTGCCCTTCAGCTCGCGGATAACCTCGTTGGAGGTTGGCGCGTTAACCACCACGCCGCACGCCCCCTGGAACTCCGCGTGCAGCGCAAGGTTCACCACGCGCGGACCTTTAGTAAGTCCGCCGCCAACGCCCACAAACACCGGCACTCCGGCAACCTTCATCACAGATTCGGTTATCACCGGCTGCGGCGTGAACGGATAGACCGCAATCACCGCGTCGGCGTTGGAGTTGGCGATAATGCACGCGTCAGTTGAGAACAGCACGGAACGGATAACCCGCCCGAAAATGCGTATGCCGGGGCACTCGGATATCTCCTTGGGGACGTTCAGGCGAAACGCCCGGAGCGTACCGGAAATCTCAGGGACCGATATGTTCATGTTTTCTGCCATTGCAAGCTCCCGCGCACAAAACTATCTTTGCATATTATAGCAGACATCCATTACAAAAACAATACGCAAGGGGCAACAAAGCGTTATTGCCCCCTGCGTATTTTATGTTTATGCTTAAGTTATTTTGCCCAGCCGAACAGGAAGCTGAAAACCATCTTGAACCAATCCACTATTCTCTGCCAGAAGTTGCAGAAGGCATTGCTGCTGCCGCCGGAGTCGGAGGGGTTATCCGGGTTTTCGGGCGTAAAGGTGCCGGGCTCCTCATTGCCAAGCGCCGCCGTGGTGAAGCTCAGCGATGCGATGGCGGAATCGTTCCCTGCCGCGTCGCCGACAATCAGATAAACCGTGTATTCGGTTTCAGGCTCCAGCGCTGTGAGCTTCAGCTCGTTAGCGCCGATTACCGCTGTGCCTTGCGTACCTGCCTTAACCTGTGCCGCGTCGGGCGCTGCTGCCGCTTCGGGTTGGAGGAGCGAATACAGCGTACCGCCCTCATCGCTGCTGAACGTTACGCGCGCGCTCTTTGACCAGATATTCGCGGCGGTCAAGTCGGAAAGCTCCGGTGCGTAGGTGTCCGTCACGGCGACGGTGATACCGTATTCGCCAAGGCTGCCGTAGTCGGAATACACGCCCTCCTTGCCTGTGCCCTCAATGCTCAGGTAATACGTCCCTGCGGGGAGCGTGCCTGACCATTCGGCGGTAAGCTTTGTTGTGTCGTTCATTACGATTTCGTCGTCCAGCGCGGTGGAGGACAGCTTTGCCAGCACGTCAAGGTTTGCGCCGCGCTCCGCAACGTTAACCTTCAGCGAGATATCCGCCTTGCCGCTGAGCGTGAAGTAGAAAAAGTCCTGGTCCGTGTTCTGCTCGATAATGCCCTTGGCGGAGAGCGGATTGCCCGTCAGCGCGGTGGCTTCAAGCGGGTTGTTGCCGTGGTCGTCGGGGCGGTAAGGGATTTTTGTTGCGATTATCGCCAAGTCGTCCTGTTGGTTATTCGCGTCTTCGTATTCGCCCTTGCTCCACTGTGTCAAATCTTCATAATAGCCCACGCCCATAATGGACGCCCAACCGTTTGCGCCTTGGTAATACTCAACGCCCGGCGTCCCGTCATGGCTCAAACCAAGGGTGTGACCAACCTCATGGGAAACGGCTTCTGCCATATATTTTTCATTATTTTGCAAATTTTTTGCGAAAGCAAAACACGGCGTATCTGAGTTATATGCAAAAGAGTTCATAGTAGCCACGCCGCCTGCGCCGGCGCCATACCAATCGGTACTAGCGCCGCCGATAGCCACACGCACACCGTATGTAACGTCGCTTGCGTTTGACTTAATAAGCTTATCCAATGGCGGCTCTTCTGTTGTAACATCCACATCAAACGGCAGAAAGTCCTCCCGCACGCGCTGGAAAACATACTGAATATTCAATTTTTCAGTTTTATTGAAGGCGGGGTCGTCGTCAATGGAATACGCAGGCGTAATAATATCATTTCCGCCGTTATAGCTTGTATTCCAATGCAAACCGCTTGTAACATGACCGTCAAAATCCAGATAAATTGTGTGGTTGGAATCGGGCTTGCTGTGAAGTGCAAAGGTGTCAACCAACGGGAACGGCGTTGGTATGTCAAGTGTGGTAAAAGCTACGGAAGATACTTCGCCCAGCAACTCCGTTGTGTTTTCTTCGGTAACATAATACATCAAGTAATCCGTGCCGAACTCAAGGGTTCTTCCGTAGCCACGGCCATACGTAGAGCCTGCATAATTAACGTCAACCCCAATTCCGCTTGCTTTAATTGTCTCAGGCGCAGGAGCGGACGCGGCGGCGTCCAGCGCAATGTAATAGAGCTTGCCGACTTGGCTCAAGCGATATTGCACATACACGCCTGTTGTGCTGATGCTGCTAAGCGCAAACGTCGTCACTTCCGGCGGAGCGGCGCTGGCAAACATTGGCAGCGCGAGGAGCATTGTGAGCACCATGGTTAAAACCAACAGCACAGAGATTCGCTTTGAAATTCGCTTTTTCATGATAAAAAACCTCCCGGAATTTTCACTCTCGGGTTAACTATATCACAATGTTGCGGAAAATGCAAGCGTTTTTTCATAATTTTGTTAAAAACTTTTCATATTTATTTCCGTTTGCGCAATCCAAAGCCGCGCAGCTCCGCCGAGATTGTTGCGGTTTCAATCTTGCGGACGCTTGAGAGCAGCAGCGGCACGCACAGCGGCATAAGCAAGCGGATTTTCTTGAAGAAGCTGCGGGTGTCCAGCTCCACGCCGCGGGCGGTTTGCGCTTCCATAATTTCCGCCATTTCTTCCGCGAATATTGGAATAAAACGCATTGCCATGCCAAACGCAAATGCGTATTTATAAGGTATGTGCAAATAGCGGTAGAGCGAATTTGCCAGCGCGGTTGG
Organism: Oscillospiraceae bacterium; assembly: GCA_031290105.1. Lineage (GTDB taxonomy): Bacteria > Bacillota > Clostridia > Oscillospirales > Acutalibacteraceae > WRKY01. Next base: position 13,120 of record JAITOD010000096.1, on the reverse strand, counting down.
TTTTGTGACGCGCAGCATTAGCGCCAGCGGCAGCGCAGAGGCGGTGATACGCAGGGTGAGAATCAGCCCGATTTCCGCGCCCTCGAAGGTGATTACCCAATCGCCGTAAAGGCGCAGGAGCACATCGCCGTCGCCGTAAGTCAGGATTTGGATGACGAACAACAGGGCGCAAAGCTTCAGCAGCCCCAAAATGCTGCGCAGCCCCCACTTCCAAAGTCCGCACGAGAGCGCAAGCAGGAACTCGAACAACAAAATCCCCAAAAGCACAAAAATATTGGCAAACACAAAGCACGCAGTACTGATTGTGAAGGCAAACAGCACCTTGAGCGTTGGGTCAAGCCTGTGCAGAAAAGTCTTCCCAGGATAATATGTCAGCATCGGCGACGCGCCCCCTTTCCAAAAGCAATTTTCTGTCCGCGTAGGCGTTGGCAAGCTCCAGGTCGTGCGTGATGAGCAGCACGGCGGCGTTGTTTTCCCGCTGCCGCCGCTTGACCGCGTCCATAAGCTGGCGGGCCTCGGAGTCGTCCAGCCCAACCGTGGGTTCGTCCAGCAGCATCAGCCGCGGCTCGCACGCCAGCACCGACGCCAGGGCGACTCGCTGCCGCTCCCCTCTTGAGAGCGTGAACGGGTCGTCGTCCAGCGCAAAATCCGGTATGCGGAACTCAGTGTAGCTTGGGCGCGTGGGGATGCCATGCAGCTTCATACCGAACTCAATTTCCTCGCGGATGGTTTTATTGAAAATCTGCCTGTCGGGGTTCTGGAACAAAAAGCCGACTTCCTTTGCGATAAGGCTGGTTTTGACCTGACGCGTATCGTGCCCGCAAACGGCGACCGCGCCAATATCCGGCTTGAGCAGACCGTTGGCAAGGCGCAGGAGCGTGGATTTGCCCGCACCGTTCTCGCCCAGCAAAATGACGAATTCCCCCGCAAACACCGAAAAGCTGACGCCCTGCAGAATTTTCAGTTCGCCGAACGAGAGCCGCACATCTTCAAAGCGCAGCACTTCGCCCGGCAGCATTTTTGGCGGCAAAGCGGCTTGTTTATTCTTCGGCATTGCCCTCTCCCTCCAGCGTGATTACTCTGCCGCAAAACTCACGGAGCAGCGCGGCGTTTTTTTCTGCCACAACAACGGTGATTCCTCCCTTGTTCAGCTCTGTGAGGGTATGGAAAACCTGACGTTTTGACGGAGGATCAAGCTCCCCTGTTGGCTCGTCCAGCAGCAGCAGACGCGGGCGCAGGGCAAGGATTGACGCAATTGCAACCTTGCGCTTTTGTCCGCCGGAGAGCTCGCGGATAATGCGGTTGCGCAGCGGCGATATCCCGCAGACGCGGAAAGCTTCGCTCAATCGGTCCTCATATTCATCGCGCGGTACACCGAAATTATCAAGCCCAAAGCGCAGCTCGTCCTCCACCTCAACGGCGACAAACTGGCTGTCGGTGTCCTGCATAACAAGCCCGACGGTCTTTGCAAGCTCCACGGGCGGCGTGTCAATGGTATCCAGACCGTCAACCGTCACTGCGCCGTAGAAATCGCCCTTGAGAAAGTGCGGCACCGCGCCCGCCATTGCGTAGAGCAGCGTTGATTTTCCCGTACCGCCGGAACCCGTGACGCCGACGAACTCACCGTCCGCAATTTCCAGCGTGAGGTTCGTCAGGGCGTTGCGTGCCGCGTCGTTATAGCGGAATGTGACGTTGTTGAAGCTGACCAAGGCGTTTCTCCTAATCATTGTTATAGGGGGGGAACAAAACGCAGTTCCCCCCCTGTTTGGCTTTACTGCCGGTTCATTTTTTCAGTACTCGCTTGAGCGCGGGATACAGCACCTGAACAATCACCGCGTTGATTGCTGCCGTGCCGAAGATTACGCCCATGAAGATTGCCAGATAGCCATCCGGCAAACTGACCACCTTTCCGCCGACCTTAACACCAAGCAGCAGATACTGCAAACCAACAAAGGTGAACCCGCTGGCAAGCGTTGCAACGAACGTCCCCACAAGCGTAACGCCTACGCTTTTGAGTATTTTGAGCGCTTTTGAAGATTTTTGCTGTTGTAATTCGTCTTCGCCGGTAACTATCGCGTCATTTTTGCGTGACAGGGATATCTTGACAATCACACAGATAACCAGCGCGCCCACAAGCTCAGAACCGAAGTTCACAAGCGGCGTTGCCGGCATGATTTGGTTAATCGCTCCCGCAAGCAAACCGATGATTGCCGCTTCCAGGAATCCCGGACGGATAAGCAGAATTGCAAGGCAATACATGGCGATGATGAAGTTCGGCTTGATTGCTCCGCCCGTTGCGGCGGCGATTGCTGTGCCGATGGTGCTTTTCAGCACCTGACCAACCGCAAGCAGGATTGCCGCAAGCATAAGGTCACGGACGCCAAGCCCTTTTTGCTTAACAACGGTGATGTCGCGCTTTTCGCCGTTTTCAACAACGCGTTTTGTCCCCAAATCATCGGGGGCTTGTGTTATGTTACTCATGATGTTTCTCCTTATAATGTGTGTTATTGTTCAGCCAATTTGCGGAAGTGACGCAAAGCCGCTCTGCAGTGTTTCCTCGCCGGGAATGTTATCGTCCATTGCGCCGCTGAGGTAGTCTTGATAAGCCTGCATATCGAAATAGCCTGTGCCGGAAAGCCCGAAGAGTATGCACTTGCTCTCGCCGCTCTCCTTGCACGCCAGCGCTTCGTCTATTGCGGCGCGGATTGCGTGGGCGGATTCCGGCGCGGGTAGCGTGCCCTCTGTGCGGGCGAAGGTTATCGCCGCGTCGAACACAGAGCGCTGCGTGACTGCTTTTGCATGTAACAGCCCGTCGTCATATAGCTGAGAGAGCGACGTGTTCATTCCGTGATACCGCAGACCGCCGGCGTGGTTGGCGTGGGGCTTGAAGCCGCTGCCGAGGGTATACATCTTGATGAGCGGCGTTGTTTTTGCCACATCGCCAAAGTCGTAAGCAAACTTGCCGCGCGTTAGGCTGGGACAGCTGGCAGGCTCAACCGCAATGATTTCGGGCGACGCTTTGCCCGCAAGTTTGTCTGCCGCGTAGGTTACAATCAGTCCGCCAAGGTTGGAGCCGCCCCCCGCGCAGCCGATCACCACGTCCGGGTATTCCTCCAGGCTGTCCATGGCGGCTCTGGCCTCAAGACCTATGACGCTTTGGTGCAGCAACACATGCTGGAGCACTGAGCCCAATACATAGCGGCAGTTGTCGCGCGTCATGGCGGCTTCCAGTGCTTCGCTGATTGCGTTGCCAAGTGAGCCTTGGGTGTCGGGGTTTTCGGCAAGCGCGGCGCGTCCGGCGTTGGTTGTGTTGGATGGCGACGGCGTGACTGACGCTCCATAGGTCTCCATGACGGCCTTGCGGTATGGCTTTTGTTGGCTGGAAATTTTGACCATATAGACGCTCAAATCAATGCCGTAGTAAACGCAGGCCATGCTCATTGCCGTGCCCCACTGACCCGCTCCGGTTTCGGTGGTGAGGGATGTCAAGCCCTGCTGCTTGGCGTAATAGGCTTGGGGGACGGCGGAATTGAGCTTGTGTGACCCGGAGGTATTTGTGCCCTCGAATTTGTAGTAAATCCGCGCGGGCGTGCCGAGTGCCTTCTCAAGCGCGTAGGCCCGAACCAGCGGCGACGGGCGGATCATGCGGTAGAAATCCATAACCTCGCCCGGGATTGAGATGAACTTTTCGGTGCTGAGCTCCTGTTTGGCAAGCTCCTCAACAAACACGTGGCTGAGGTCGTCCAAGGTGACAGGCTGCAGCGTGCCCGGGTGGAGGATTGGCGGGCAATGCGGCATATCCGCACGCAGGTTCTGCCACGCGTCGGGCATTTGCTGTTCACTCAGATAAGTTTTGTAAGGGATAGTTTTCATGACGGTCACTCCTTTTTGTGTGTCGGCACGGCGAACCGTGCACCTGTTAAGTTGTGCCGCATGGGATTATCAAACCCGGTAACAAAAAACCCGTCCCGCAAGCCTAGGCCTTGCTGGGACAGGTGCAATTGCTCCTGCTGATGCCACCCACCGCTCCTTTTGGGGAGCGCGATGTTTTTTCCGCGTACCGGCATACGCGCCCATTGTTCTACGGATTGGGTTTCCGTCGAGTATTACTCACGGCACAGCCGCTTTCCCCTCGCCCTCGGCAGTCCATTCACGCTTTGCTCGCTTGTGCCGCGTTCCCACTATCGGCGGCTCTCTTAGACGCGCTGCAAAGGCTACTACTCTGCTTCATCGGTTTTGGACAATATTCAGTTGTCATTTACATTATATCAACTGCGCACACAGATGTCAAGCGTTCTTGCGTGGAAATGTGTCACAATGTGGCTTTTGTTTGTTAACCATGCGCTATATTTCTAAATCAGAAATACCCCCCCGAATTATGTGCTACAATATGTGTGGTATAATTCCGATACAAGCACGGTGCGTTTATGCACAAAGCGGAGGTTTTTGCGTATGCCTAAAAAAGCGAAAGAACGCACCGATCTGCGCCCAAACCTGCGCTATATGCTCAGCAACTGGCGGGAGTGGGACGGCAAAAGCATGTGGCTGATCGCCGCAAGCATACCTGCGCAGATTGCGCTGCCGGCCGTCACAGCGCTTATCCCCAAGCTGATGCTTGACGCAATCGCCGACTCCTGGGCGCCCGGCAAGCTGATTGCTCTTGTGGCGGCGCTTAGCTCTCTGATTGCATTTTTAAGCTGGTTTGAGCCTAATCTTGCGGAAAAACTGCGCGTTTCGGCACAGCTTGCGCGTATGCGTTACAGAATCCTTGCGCTGCGCAAAATCATGCGGATTGACTACGAAACGCTGGAAAGCCTTGAGGGACGCGAAAAGCTTGAAAAAGCCAAGGACTTCTGCTTTGGCGGACGTTGGGCGGGCGCAGAGGATTTTTTTGACGCGGTGCGGCAATTCCTCTCAAGCGGCATTGGACTGGTAACATTCGCAATCCTCCTCACACAGCTGAATCCCCTGCTGCTGCTGATAATCATCATCGGCTGCGGGGTTGAGGTGGGCGCAAATTTCATCGGCAACCGTCTTCGCTATAATATGCGCCAGGACTCCAACAAAGCCTTTATGCGCATTGAGTATATGTACGCCAGTGCCAAAGAAGCCGAAAAGGGCAAGGACGTGCGGCTCTATAACATGCGCCCGTGGTTTTTGAGTGTGCTGCAGGACGCGGTGGAGCTCCATAACAGGGTGCTGGGAAAATATGTGCGGCAATCCATTGGCGGAACAATCAGTCTGCGGACTCTGGCGACGCTGGCACGTGAGGCGGCGGCGTATGTCTTCCTTATCCGCGCGGCTCTCGCCGGAGAAATCACCCCCACGGATTTCCTGTTTTTCTTCGGTATTGTAACCGGCTTTTCCGCCTGGCTGCTGACTGTAACCACGCAGTGGGGTAACATTGAGCGCTGCTGCCGCGACTGCCAAAAATACCGCGGCTACATGGATTTGCCCGACTGCGAACAGGGCGGCTTCCTCCCCTCCCCTGCCGCGCCGGAAACCATCGAGTTCCGCAACGTCAGCTTTACCTACAAGGGCAGCGACGAGCCGGTATTGCGCGACGTGTCGTTCACAATCCGCAAGGGCGAAAAGCTTGCTATCGTGGGCGAAAACGGTGCGGGCAAAACCACGCTGATAAAGCTGTTGTGCGGTTTTTATCCTCCAACGCAGGGGCGGATTCTTGTTAACGGCGTTGATATCGGCAACTATGACAGAGAGAGCTATTGCCGCCTTTTCGGCGCGGTGTTTCAGGATTTCACTTTTCTGCCCGTGACTGTGGCGCAAAACGTCACGATTGCGGAGCGCGGCACAGAGAATACGGCGCGTTTGGAGGAGGCGCTGCGCAGTGCCGGGCTTTGGGACAAGCTGCTTTCACTGCCGGAGGGCTTGGAAAGCCCCATGGTCAAGGACGTTTGGGAGAGAGCGGTCAACTTTTCCGGCGGAGAGAGACAGCGGCTCTTGCTGGCGCGCGCTCTATATAAGGACGCGCCCGTGCTGATTCTGGACGAGCCCACGGCCGCCCTGGACCCAATCGCGGAGAATCGTCTTTATCAAAAATACTCTGCGTTCTCACAGGGCAAAACCTCTTTTTTTATCAGTCACCGTATTGCAAGCACACGCTTTTGCGGACGGATATTCTATATGACGAATACCCCGGGCTGCCCAAGCATTGCCGAGGAGGGCACGCACGAGGAATTGCTGGCAAAGCAGGGCGCTTATTACAAAATGTTTGAAACGCAAAGCTATTATTACAGAAAAAGCACTGACGCGGAAGAAACGGAGCTTACGTAATGAAAAAGATATTCAGGGGTCTGCGTCTGCTTTGGCGCGGCATACGCGTGATTTTCAAGGCGGCGCCGGCGGCTATGCTGACTGTGCTGAACCAGCCTGTTCGCGCAGTCACGCCATTTGTCACAATCTACTTCTCCGCAATAATTTTTGAACAGCTGGCGGAAAAAGCCGCGTTTGCGCTGATTTTGCCAAATATCCTTTGGGCGGTGGGCTTGGACGCCGCGCTGTATTTTATAACAAACTCTTTTGCTGTCGCCACAGAACAGGCATGGCGGCGGCTATACATTGAGGAGCACCAGAGCGTGGCAAAGGCGCTGATTTCGCCGGATTACGAAACTCTTGAGGACACACAGACCCAGAAAAAAGTTGCGGAGCTTCAAAACCACTGGCAGCAAAAGGGCTCCCCGCTTATCGCTCCGCTGTTTGATTTAAGCAATCTTTTCGGCGGAATCTTCACCTGCGTTGTGGCGGTGATTTTCCTGCGGCCGCTGTTCGGCATAATCTTCAAGAGGACGGGCGATGGCTTTTTGAATTCGCCGTGGCTGGGGATAAGCGTGTGCGCGTTTATTGCGGCAGGCGTCGGCTTCGTTCTCTTTATGAGCATACGAATGAACAAGCAATGGTTCACACTGCACAGAAAATACATAAAAATCGAGGGCATTTTCAGCTACTACGCCAAGATGCTGGAGGACCATAAGTCCGGCAAAGAAGTGCGGGTTTATGCTCAGCAGGATTTTATTGAGCGCCACGCCACAGAAAAGCTCCTTACAGAGGGCGTGGAACTGCAGCGCAAGCTGGGCTCGTCACAGGCGATGCAGTCGGCGCTGCTGGCTATAATCGGGGCGATACTTGGCTTTGGGGTCTATCTTCTCATTGGCGTAAAGGGCCTGTTCGGCTTTATCGGCGCGGGGGCAATTGTGCGCTGTATGGGCAGCTTTTTGCAGGTTGTGAACGGGCTGATGCAAATTGGCAGCAACGTGGGGCGGCTGAACGCGTTCATACCCGGTTTGCGCTACTTTTTCGATGTGCTCGACCTTATCCCCAAGCACATCAGCGGCAAGCTTATCGCTGACCCGGGCGGCGCCATAGATATTGAATTCCGCGACGTCTCGTTCATATACCCCGGGCAGGAGAATTATGCGCTGCGGCACGTCAATTTCCGTCTGCGCGGCGGGGAGCACCTTGCGATAGTGGGCGAAAACGGCTCCGGAAAGACTACGTTCATCAAGCTGCTGTGCAGACTCTACGACCCCACAGAGGGCGAGATTTTGCTGAACGGCGTGAACATCCGCGAATATAGCGAGGACGAATACCGCAGACTCTTCAGCGTAGTGTTTCAGGATTATCAGCTGTTCGCACTGCCGCTTGGGCAGAACATTGCTTCCTGTGAGCAGCGCCCGCCGGAAAACGTTCATGACGACGATAACGCGTTTGATGAAGAAAAAATCCTGCTTTGCCTTGAAGAGAGCGGCTTCAACCCGCGCCTTGCCAAAATGCCGCAGGGTCTGGACACCTGGCTTTACCGCGCGTGCGATAAGGACGGCGTGGAGATTTCCGGCGGCGAGGCGCAAAAGCTTGCCCTTGCGCGCGCACTCTATAAGGACGCGCCTGTTATCGTTCTTGACGAGCCGACCGCCGCGCTTGACCCCCTTGCGGAGGCGGCGGTTTATGCGGGCTTCAACCGTTTTGCCGAGGGTAAGGCGGCAATATACATATCACACCGGCTGTCCTCCTGCCGGTTTTGCGAGAAAGTAGCTGTGTTTGAGGCGGGCGAGCTGGTACAATACGGCGGGCACGGCGATTTGATTGCGGACGAGGACGGAAAATATTACGAGCTGTGGAACGCTCAGGCAAAATACTATGTAAATTAACGCTCAAGGCTATTTACGAACCGCGCATGACTCAGAGCGAAATGCGCGCGAATTCCTCCAGCGTCAGCTGCTCCGCACGGGCGTTGGATGCAATGCCCGCCGCAGCGAGCGCTGCCGCTACAACGTCCTTTGGCAGCTCCAGCCCCGCACTGATTGAGTTAAGTACAGTTTTGCGCCGCTGGGCAAACGCCGCACGGATTACGCGGAAAAATGCCGCCTCGTCCGCTGCCTTGACCGGCGGCTCCTTGCGGATTTTAAGCCGCATTACCGCGCTTTCTACCTTTGGCTGCGGATAAAACGAACCGGGTGAAACAGTAAACAGCAGCTCCGGCTCAGCAAAATAGCGAACCGCGGCGGTTATCGCGCCGCACTCCCGCGTACCCATGGGCGCGCACATGCGCTGCGCCGCTTCTTTTTGCACCAACACAGTGATTGACTCAAAAGGCAGACGGCTCTCAAGCAGATACATGAGGATTGGCGATGTGATATAATACGGCAAATTTGCGCAGACGCTAAGCCGCATCGGCGATTCACCAAGATATTCGCGCAAAATATTCGGCAAATCCGGCCTTAGGACATCGCCGTGATGCACCGTCACGTTTGGGTATGGCGCAAGCGTATCCTCCAACACAGGCAAAAGCTTTGCGTCAATCTCAATTGAGAGCACACGCGCGGCGCGTTTTGCCAACTCCACGGTCAGCACGCCAATGCCGGGGCCGATCTCCAAAACATCAGCGCCGTCTATATCCGCCAGCTCCGCCATGCGCGGGCAGACCGCGGGGTTGACCAAAAAATTCTGTCCCAGCCGCTTGGAAAACACAAATCCATGCCGGAACAGAAGCTCTTTGATTGTCTTTAGGTTTGTGAGCGAATTTGTCATATTAAGTGAATATTCAGGCACGGCTGAGGGAGAATAAGAGGGATTGAACACAATGAATGGAGGGCGCGATGGAAAAGGGCGAGTTTTTGCCAAATCCTGCCCCGGCGCCGGAGATCCCGGAAACGCCGGACGGAATGGAAGGCGTTGAGGACACCGCCCACGCGCCGCCGCCGCTCTCCTGCGTGACTGTGGAGAAGGACGGGCACGCGTTTCATTGCTTGACGATAATTGGACAGATTGAGGGGCATTTTTTTCTTTCTCCGCAGAACAAAACCACAAAATACGAGCAGGTCATACCGCAGCTGGTTGCGATTGAGGAGAGCAAGGAAATTGCGGGCTTGCTGCTGATACTCAACACGGTTGGCGGCGACGTTGAGGCGGGACTCGCCATTGCGGAGCTGGTTGCCGGAATGAAAAAGCCCACGGTTTCGCTGGTGCTGGGCGGCGGGCACTCAATCGGCGTGCCATTGGCCGTTGCGGTGAAAAAGAGCTTTATTGCGCCCTCCGCAACCATGACCGTGCACCCCGTGCGCATGAGCGGCATGGTGCTGGGCGTGTCGCAGACCTTGGCGTATTTTGAGCGTATGCAGGAGCGCATTGTGCGTTTTGTGTCGGAGCATTCGAAGATGAGCGCGGAGCGTTTCCGCGAGCTGATGCTGACCACGGGGCAGCTTGTGATGGATGTGGGCACGGCGCTCGGCGGCGGCGACGCGGTCCGCGAGGGACTGATTGACCAAGTGGGCACGCTGGGCGACGCGCTCGATTCACTTGTGGAGCAAGTAAATTCAGCGGCAGACGACAATTAACAGAGGCTGACTATTGACCTGCCCTGTCAGGGAGTGTTGACACTAATGAAATATGCGATTTTTAGCCGAAAAGACGCGCGTTTTGCTTAGTGTCAACACGACCTGATTGTTAATTTTTATTACGCCTTGCCGATGCAGCCGAAGAGCGTCATTTTCTCCTTGACGGTCGCCTTGATTGCCTCAACGCCCGGCGCGAGGAGCTTGCGCGGGTCAAAGCCCTTGCCCTGCAGGTCCTTGCCCGCCTCAACATAACCGCGGGTCGCGGCGGCAAACGCCAGCTGACACTCGGTGTTAACGTTGATTTTGCTCACGCCAAGCTCAATTGAGCGGCGAATCATATCCTCCGGAATGCCCGTGCCTCCATGGAGCACAAGCGGCATTTCGCTGGTGAGAGCTTGAATTTTTTCGAGAGCGTCAAAGCTCAAGCCCGCCCAATTTTCGGGGTATTTGCCGTGAATATTGCCGATACCCGCCGCAAGCATTGTTACGCCAAGGTCGGCGATTTGCTTGCACTCTGCCGGATTCGCCACTTCGCCCGCGCCGATGACTCCGTCTTCCTCGCCGCCAATGCTGCCCACTTCCGCTTCAAGCGAAATGCCGCGCTCACTCGTCACGCGCACAAGCTCGCGGGTTTTCTCGATGTTCTCCTCAATCGGGTAATGCGAACCGTCGAACATGACGCTCAAAAAGCCCGCGTCCATGCAGGCGTAACAGCCCTCGTAAGAGCCGTGGTCAAGGTGCAGCGCAACGGGCACGGTGATTCCAAGCCCATCGATGATAGCTTTGGTCATATCTGCCACGGTTTTGAAGCCGCACATATATTTGCCCGCGCCCTCGGACACCCCCAGAATGATTGGCGCGTTCAGCTCCTGCGCGGTTTGGAGCGCCGCCTTTGTCCATTCCAGGTTGTTGATGTTAATCTGCGGAACGGCATAATGCCCCGCTTTAGCCTTGATGAGCATTTCTTTTGCGGATACGTACATTGTAATTCCCCCATATTGTTATATTTGTGCAGACAGCTTACGCGGTTCATTATATCACACTGCGGAGTGCAAGTCAACTTGCGGCCGCGCAAACATACCTCGTTTTTTTCGCTGCAAGCTCTTGCGCCGTATGCCGTAGATGTGGTATAATACAGGCAACGCCTGCCGAAGACGTTCTATACGCCGTGCGTGACATAAAGTAACGTTCTCGGTGACAAAACGCCGTAGATGTGGTATAATGCAGGCAACGATGCTTAATAGTTGGAGCAAGCCATGAAACCATACGCCGGGTGTACCCCTGAGGGCACGCGTGACCTGCTTTTTGAAGAATGCCGTGCACTGCGTCAGGCAGAAAAGCTGCTCGGCAGTCTGCTAACCTCGCGCGGCTACCATAAGGTTATCACGCCAACGCTGGAGTTCTTTGACGTATTCCGCACGGGAAGCGGCGACAATCATTCGCCGGAAAGCCTGTACAGCCTGTTTGACCCGCAAGGGCGTATGCTTGTTCTGCGGCCGGACAGCACGCTGCCGATTGCGCGGATTGCAGCAACGCGCCTGAGGGACGCGGTCTATCCCCTGCGGCTGTATTACTGCCAAAGCGTTTTTCGGCGCAGCAAACGCTTTGCCGGAGAGCAGGACGAAACAATGCAGGGCGGCTTGGAGCTAATCGGCGCGGCAGGGCTCGCTGCCGATTTGGAAGTCCTGACGACAAGCATTGAGCTGCTTGAACGTTACAGCGACGGGCAGCACCCGAACGCACAATCCGCGGAAGCTTCATCTGACTTTCGGCTGGAGATTGGGCACGCGGGCTTTTTTGCGGCATTAACCGACTATTTCGCAATCCCGCCGGACATACGCGATGAAATCCACACGCTGATTGCCGCCAAGGACTTCGCCGCCCTGGGCGATTTGCTGGACACTATCGAGCACCCGGACGCGCGTGAAGCCGTTCGTGCACTGCCGGAGCTTTTTGGCGGCGCGGAGGTGCTGGACAGGGCGGAAAAGCTGGTTCCCACAACCGCCGCCCGTGAGGCTCTGGGCTATTTGCGGAAGGTATATGAACTGCTGAAAGGCACAAGCGGCGGCGCAAAAATTGCGCTGGATTTGTCGCCCAACAGCTGGGGCAGCTACTACACCGGCCTTGTGTTCCGCGGTTACTCAGAGGGCTGCGGGCACGCAGTGCTCAGCGGCGGGCGGTATGATAACCTTATGCGCGAATACGGCAAGGACCTCCCCGCAATCGGCATGGGCGTTAAGCTTGGCGAGCTGGCAAAGCTGCTGCAGCCGCAAAAGCCGCTTGTGCCGGACATCCTTGTGTTTGCCGAGCCCGGGCACGAGCCGGCGGCGCTTGAGTGCATTCGTGAGCTAACCGCCTCGGGTCTGATTGCGGAGTTTGCGCTTCAGGAAACGTTGAGCGACGCGCAAGCTTATGCCGCCGCACGCGGCATTGACAAAATTAAAATAATTTAACTTGGCATTTTAAAGGAGTACCATGCTTAGGTCAAAACAAATTCAGGGGCTTGATTCCCTGCGCGCGCTTGGCGTGCTGTTAGTGTTGGTTTATCATCTCTTCCCGGTGGCTCTGCCGGGAGGCTTTTTGGGTGTGGACATATTCTTCGCCTTCTCCGGCTACTTAATCACCGCCCTGCTGATTCAAGAATTCCGGGACAAGCACCACATTGCCCTGATTGATTTCTACCGCCGCCGTGTGCGCCGCCTTTTGCCCGCAATCGCGGGAATGCTGGGCGTTTCGCTTTCGGCTTCGCTGCTGATTTCGCCGGACTTCCGCGTTGGAATCCGCCGCCAAGCCGCCGCCGTGCTGGGCTTTGTTACAAACTACTTCGAAATATCCGGCGGCAAATCATATGAGGACTCGCAGCTGCCGCACCTGTTTGTGCACACCTGGACGCTTTCGGTTGAGATGCACTTCTATCTGGTTTGGGCGGCGGTGATTGCGCTTGTGTTTTTCTTTCTGCGCAAAAAAGAACCCGGGAACGCCCTATTCCACGCACGGCGCATACTGACGTGGATAGCCGCAATGTTCGCGGGCGGAAGTTACGTCATTATGCGTGTGATGACGCACGGCATTGCCGATGGCAACGACCCGTCCGCGGGCTATTTTGCCACGCACGCCCACTTCTTCCCCATCATGCTGGGGGCGTTGACGGCGCTCCATTTTGGCTACCGCACAAAACCCATGTGGGAGAAAATCGCCGCAAAACGCGCCTTCCGCGCACTTTGCGTGGGCGTGTTGGCGCTTGGCACCGCGGGGCTTACGGCAATGTC
>JAITOD010000093.1 GCA_031290105.1 Oscillospiraceae bacterium | reverse complement strand
CCGGCAAGCGCAAGCCCGGGGCGGTTAACGTCCTGCGACGTGACGAGGATTTCAGACGGCGGGCACGGGGTGTAGAGCACCTCAAAACCGTGCGCCGTGATGATTTTTGCCAAGCTGACCGAGTAATCCTTCATTTTTGCACCGCCTTGTTAATATTCAGCTGAGTTATTTATCGTGCCGCCTGCGTCAAATATCGTCTGTTTCAGCGCGGCGGAAAAGCGCTCGCTGAAGGTTTCTGCGGTACACAGCTGCAGATTGCCGTAGATTTTCTCCCAGCCGCCCAGGGTTTCCGCGTCCCCCTCCTGCACAACTAAGAACGTACGCTCGTGCGGGAAGCCGTATTTTTTTGCAAAGCTGCCATATTTTTGCACAGCGTCCGCAGAGAACCGCGAAACGCACTCTACCCAGAAGGTTTTGCCGCAGAAATGCGCCAGCATACCCAGCGTATATCTTTCAGCGTCACGGGCGGAGACTACCTGTGCGTCGCGGGCAAATACATAGCGGCGGATCGGCACATTGTGAGTGCGGTATTCGGTTGAGGCGGCGCGCTTTGCGGCGGAGTAGATATAGTGCGGCAGCCATGAACCAGAAAGGAAGTCCAGCCCGTCTGTGTTGTTCTCGTCCACGGCAACGGTTATGCGGCGGTTGGGTCTATCGTAGCTGTATGCGCTGAGAATGCCGGAGCCTTGCAGAATATAGCAAAACTGCGTTATATAGACCAGCTGCTCCTGCTCCGCAAAGGAAACGTCCAGAATAGAGCTTTCGCCCGTTGCGGCAATGCGGCGCAGGTGCCGGAGCAAAAACGCCAGCGAATCATATTTTCCGCCAATATACCACGCCTCCTTGCCAAACCTGTACGGCGTGTCAGGTTCTTCCGAAAGGGCTTTGGTGACGTTCAGCCCGTGCCGTGACAGATAATCGGCAATTTTGTCAAAGTGCTCGCCAAAGCTATGGGACATGAACGAGGATTCGGGGGTAAACTGCGGCGCGGCAGCGGGCGGCGGTATTATCAGCTGCGGCGCAGATGTTGTTTGTTGGGCAGCGGGAGATATTTGCGTGAAAACCGGCGCGGCTTTTTCAGCAGGAGGAGCTGCCGCCAGCGGGTCGCCGTACTCCATGCGGTCGGCAATGCGCTCCAGCGCGTCCGCAATTCGCTCCAGCGTGGACAGATGTTTTTTGTTGAACAAAACAGTGCACCTCTTTTTTATACATTGTGTAGAAAATAATACCCTAAGCCTTGCCCGCCATTTCGCGCAGATATCGCTTGAAGAACACCACGCCCTTTGCCACCGTGGCCACGGGGATACGCTCGTTTGTTGCGTGAGTGCAGCCCATGAGCGCGGCGGTGATTTCGAACGGCGAGAAGCGGTTGACGTTCTCGCAGATTATTTCGTAGAAGCACGCGTCGGTGCCGCCCATCACCAAATACGGCGCAATGATGGACTTGTCGTTCATCTGCTCGCAAAGCCGCGCGATCGTCTGAAAAGCGCGGCTGTCCGTGGGCGAAAACGGCGACGCTTCCTTGCCCTTGACAAAGCGGATCTCCGCGTTTTTGTTGCGGATTACCTTGTGCAGGTGTTTCTCAACGTCCGCAATTGTTGTGCCCGGCAGCATACGGAAGTTGAAGATGGCGCTTGCCCGCTGCGGCAGAACGTTACACGCGGGGCTGCCCATAGCCATGGTTGCGGCGGTGGTAGTGCGCACCATGCACGCCGCCATGGGAATGCGCTTCATGACCGCGCGGATGAGCGCCTTGATGAGCCGGGTGTTGCACAGCAAAAGCCGCGCCGGGTAGCTTGATACACGCCCTACGCTCTCCAAAAGCTGCGGCAGGAACGGGAACAGCTTGGTCTTGAACTGGTGCTTTTCCACGTCCTGTATTGCCAAAGCCAGTTCGCCCAGCGCAGAGTGATTTGGCGGCGCGGAGGAGTGTCCGCCCTTGGCGCTGAGTGCGATTTCAAAATCCGCGTAGCCTTTTTCGGATATGCCGATACCCGCCAGCCAGCCGTCCAGCACGTGCGGAACGGACGCCTTGAGCCACGCGCCGCCCTCGTCGAGCACGCTGTCCAAGTGTATCCCGCGGGACCGCAGCAGTTCTGCGATTGATTTTGCGCCCGCGTCGTCTGAGGCAACGACTTCTTCGTCGTGACCAAAGCACAAATACACGTCGCGCTCCGGCACAAAGCCCTCCGCAAGCAGCGCCTCCACCGCCTCCATCACGCAGATGAGGTGGTTTTTCATGTCCAGCGAGCCGCGCCCCCACAGGAATTCGCCGTCGTTATAGCCGCTGAACGCGGGCTGTTCCCAGTCGTCCTCAGTGCCGGGCGTGACGGGGACTACGTCTTGGTGGGAGAGCATGGCAATGGGTTCAAGCGCTGGATTTGTGCCCTTCCAGCGATAGATCACGCTCGCTTCACAGACGATTTCGCGCTCAAGATTCTTGGTGATGAGCGGGTATCTTGTGGTCAAAAAGTCACGGAAACGCGCGAATTCATCCCAATTGACCCTCTCGTGTTCCGGGTAGGAGACGGTGGGAATCTGAATCGCCTGCGCAAGGCTTTCCAGTACGCGGGCTTCGTCAACGGCTTCGTCCGCAAGGGGCGGGTACTCCGTTTTTTTCTGCGTGAAAAACCCCGCGCGGATAATCGTCACAATAACAAAAACCCCAATTATTGCCAAAACTCCATAGCCTAACCAGTTCATATTGTCCTCCAAATTATGTATTTTTGTCCGTCTGATGTGTTTGCTTGAGGTTGCCGGATTTTTCCGCGCGGCGTGCAAGCTCGGCGGCAACGTCGTCCGGCGTGATATCCAGCTGCGCCATGAGCACGTGCAGATGGAAGAACAGGTCGGCAAGCTCGCAAACGGCTTCCTCCCCTCCCCCATTCTTTGCGGCGATTATGGTTTCCGCGCATTCCTCGCCGCACTTTTTCAGGATTTTATCCAGTCCCTGCGCAAAAAGATAGGCGGTGTATGACTTTTCGGCGGGGTTGTCGCGCCGCTCCAGAATAGTGGCATAAAGGCGCTGCAGCTCGTCTTGCATGGTGTTTCTCCCGTTGATTTTGGTTATATAGTCGGCGTTTAGTATTACAGAATCTCCTTGAAAAAGCAGCTGTGACTGCCCGTGTGGCACGCATTGCCGGTTTGCGCTACCCGGCACAGGAGTGTGTCGCTGTCGCAGTCGGCGTGGAGGGAAACCACGCGTTGGATGTGCCCGCTGCTTGCGCCCTTGTGCCACAGCTCTTGGCGCGAGCGGCTCCAAAAGTGGGTTTCGCGCGTCTGCAGAGTCAGCTCAAGGCTCTCGCGGTTCATGTAAGCCAGCATGAGTACCTCGCCTGTGGCGTCCTCCTGAACAACGCAGGGGATTAGGTCGCTTTTGACAAAAAGTTCGCTGAGGTTCATGACGCTTCACTCCTTACATTGCTTCTCCAAGCTGAAATATTGCGCTTCGGGCAAGGGGTTTGGATAATACGCTTTTGTTTCGCGGAAGCCTAACCTTATGTAAAGCGCATTTGCGGCGGTAAGGGTGAGTGTCCACACCCGCCAATGTGTCCTGCGCATATTCACAAAACAGCTCTGCGACGATTTTCGGCGATTCATCGGCATGACGGATTTGCAGCACAGCGGGCAGCTCAAGTGTACGCTAATTTTTCAGCGAATGAATCGGCGCGGGAATGCGGCCGCCGCGCGCAATAAACTTAGCGGGCGACCGTGTGTTCAGCGGCATCACAGGTCCGGAGCCAAGTAAGCCGCCAAACTCCAGTTCGTCGCCAACGCCCTTGCCGATTGCCGGAATCAGCCGCACCGCCGTGGTCTTGCTGTTGACCATGCCGATTGCCGCCTCGTCCGCAAGAATCGCGGAAAGCACTGCGGCGGGAGTATCGCCCGGGACGGCAATCATGTCCAGCCCCACGGAGCAAACCGCCGTCATTGCCTCAAGCTTTTCTATTGTGAGAGCGCCGGAGCGTGCCGCCGCAATCATGCCCGCGTCCTCGCTCACGGGGATAAACGCGCCCGAAAGCCCGCCCACATGGCTGGACGCCATCACGCCGCCTTTTTTTACAGCGTCGTTGAGGAGCGCCAGGGCGGCTGTGGTCCCGTGTGCGCCGCACTGCTCCAAGCCCATTTCCTCCAGTATATACGCCACGGAATCGCCCACGGCGGGGGTTGGCGCAAGCGATAAATCCACAATGCCGAACGGTACGCCCAAACGCTCCGCCGCCTGTGCCGCCACCAACTGACCGATCCGCGTGATTTTGAAAGCGGTCTTCTTCACCGCGTCGGCAATGCCGGTTATGTCCGCGTCCGGGAGCTTTGCCAGCGCGTTCCTCACCACGCCCGGACCCGATACTCCCACGTTGATCACGCAGTCCGGCTCGCCCGCGCCGTGGAATGCTCCCGCCATGAACGGGTTGTCTTCAGGCGCATTGCAAAAAACCACCAGCTTTGCCGCGCCGATGCAGCTGCGATCGGCGGTTTTTTCGGCGCACTCGCGGATTATCCTGCCCATGAGCGCAACCGCGTCCATGTTTATCCCCGCCTTGGTGGAGCCGATGTTGACGCTTGAGCACACGCGCTCGGTTTCCGCCAACGCCTGCGGGATCGAGCGAATCAGCGCCTCGTCCCCGGCGGCAAAGCCTTTTTGCACCAGTGCGCTGTAGCCGCCGATGAAGTTCACGTCAACATCGTGCGCGGCACGTTCAAGTGTCCGTGCGTATTCGGTAGGGTCGCCGCCGGATGCCGCAAAGAGCATCGCAATCGGCGTAACGGAGACGCGCTTGTTGATTATCGGTATGCCGTATTCTCGCCCGATGTCGTCGCCAACGCGAACCAAATCCTTGGCAAGGCGGCAGATTTTTGCGTGGATTTTATTGCAGGAGCGCACAATATCAGAATCCGCGCAATCAAGCAGGGAAATGCCCATGGTGATTGTGCGAATGTCCAGATTTTCGTCCTGAATCATGCGGATTGTTTCCAGGATGTCGCGGGTGTCCAGCATGTTTATGTTCCTTATGTAGATTTAAATGTGGTGCATTGCCCGAAAAATATCTTCATGCATAACGTGGATTGCAAGCCCCTTTGCCTGTCCCTTTTCGCTCATGAGGTCGGCAAATTCAGCCAGCGGTAGCGGGCAATTGGAAACGTCCACCAGCATAATCATGCAGAACAAATCCTGCAAAACCGATTGTGAAACTTCCTCTATGTTCACGTTTTGCGCGGCGCATTCGGCGGAAACGTCCGCCAAAATGCCCACCATATCGCGCCCGACAACGGTCAGTACCGCCTTCATGTTTCCTCCCATGTGAACCGTTATTCACTATCAATTATCAATTATTCATTAGAATTCAGCCCGCTTGCCCGGTGATTCTGGATTTGCGTATGCGCTGGGGGTTGCGTTCAATGATTGGCTCTGCGCCCTTGTTGACGCACGCGGCGGTGATTGTTACCGTTTCGATTGCGGAATCGCTGGGAATATCGAACATAAGCGGCATGAGGATGCTCTCCAGAATTGAACGCAGACCGCGCGCGCCGGTCTTTTTCTCCAGCGCTTTTTCGGCGATAGCCTGCAGGGCGCTCGATTCAAAGTGCAGCTCCGCGCCGTCAAAGCGGAACAGCGTTTGGTACTGCTTAACGATGGCGTTTTTCGGCTCGCTCATAATTTTGACCAACGCCGCGGTGTCAAGCTCCTCAAGCGCGGCAAGGACGGGTATGCGCCCCACAAGCTCGGGAATCAGCCCATACTTGACCAAATCCTGCTGAAGAACGTGCTGCATAAGCTCGCCCTGCCACAGGCTC